>JAFTOB010000037.1 GCA_017451545.1 Clostridia bacterium
ACGAGCACGACCTCGTAGCCCTCCTCCTTCAGCGCGAGGCAGGCCTGAGTGCCCGCGTAGTCGAACTCAGCGGCCTGACCGATGACGATGGGGCCCGAGCCGATGATCAGAATCTTTTTGATGTCACTTCTCTTTGGCATAATTTTTCTCCTCTATATCAGTTGTTTTCATTATTCTCGTAAATTATTTTGCCGCCCTTGACGGTCATAAGGTTGACTCCGTAGAGCTCCTGCCCCGCAAAGGGTGTGGCGCGACCCATGGATGCGAATTTTTCGGGGTCGACGGTGAACCTTTGCCCGAGATCCCAGACCGAGAAGTCGCAGCCTGCGCTGATGCCGAATCTCTTTCTCGGATTCCGAACCATCAGCTCCACCAGCCGCTCAAGGCTTATTATTCCTGTTTTGACCAACCGCGTATACATAACGGGCAGCGCAGTCTCAAGACCCACGATGCCGAAGGCACTTCCCGCAAGGCCTCGGGATTTCTCCTCGGCCGAGTGGGGCGCGTGGTCGGTAGCTATCATATCTATGGTTCCGTCGATTATTCCTTCAATCAAAGCCTCGCGGTCCTCACGGGAGCGCAGGGGCGGATTCATCTTGAATCCGCCCTCCTCCCGAAGGTCGGAATCATCCATTACAAGGTAGTGGGGACCGGTCTCGCAGGTGATGTCGAGACCCTCCTTTTTGGCATTGCGGATCAGCTCCACGCTCTCCTTCGTCGAGATGTGGCAAACGTGATACGCGCAACCCGTGTCGCGTAAAAGCTCAATATCGCGTGCGATCTGAGCGTATTCGCTCTCGGAGCAGATGCCGCAGTGGCCGTGTGCCTTTGCGTACTCACCGTCGTGGATATAGCCGCCGTGGAGCAGGCTGTTGACCTCGCAATGGGCAACTATCATTTTGCCCAGAGCCTTGGCCCGAAGCATGGCACTCCGCATCATTTCGTCGCTCTGCACGCCGCGGCCGTCATCCGAAAAAGCGATAACGTCCCCTGCCATAGCCTCCATATCGGCAAGCTCCTCACCGAGCTGACCCACGGTTATGGCACCGTAGGGGTAGACGTCGATGATCGCATCCTTTTTTATGGCGTCGAGCTGGAGCGCAAGATGCTCCGCGTTGTCGGGCACGGGCTTCAGGTTCGGCATGGTGCAGACCGCGGTGTAACCGCCCCGTGCCGCCGCCGCAGACCCGCTCTTTATTGTCTCTTTATAACAAAAACCCGGCTCACGAAAATGCACATGCACATCGGTAAAGCCGGGAAAAATAACAATATTATCGGTATCAAATCTTTCGATTTTTTCAATAGGGAAAAGATGAGACAGTGCCGCCATTTCATCGGTGGAAAGAAGCATTCTTGCCTTTTTCATTCCAAACATCGTACTACCTCCGAAAAAAAGTCCTGCCGATCGGCAAGACACACCGCCCGTCTCCAAAAGAAGCCGAGCACGAAACCGTATATCTCGTCGATCATCTGCATCAACCAGAATTTTTAACTGATTTATTATATCACACAAGAGCCGTTTTGTCAATACAAAATATCGTTTTCTCTCAAAAGACCTAAAAATTTCTCGCCTTTTCTTGCATTTTAGTCAAAACGCCAAAAGTCCGCAAAAAGGATCCCCGCGCTGTGCGCGGGGATCCGAAAAATTCAAATATTATTTGAATGCCTTGATGAACTCGTCGATCTTGGTCTGAGCTGCGGGAGCCTTGGACTTGTACATAGAAGCAAAGTCGGTGTCGCCCTCGTAGAGGATGATCTGGAGTTCCTTGGTGAGTCCGCCCCAACCGAATGCATCGCCCAGGTCATAGGAGATAGCACCGAAGATGGTCTCGATAACCTCGGGGGAGATGGGATCCTTAACGTATCTGGACTTCTGGCACTGCTCAATGTAAACGTTCATAACAGTCGTCTCAGAGATAGCTGCCCATCTGTCGATGATGTGAGAAGCCTTGTCGAGGTCCTTGCCGCAAGCGGTGATCGGAACGCAGGTTACGGTTGCAACAGAGGAGGTAACGGGAGTGTAGTACTCAGCCTGCTCCTTGTTGAGCTTAGGAGTGGGAAGCATACCGATGGAGAGATCCTCGTTAGCGGCGCCGAGAGAGCTGTCTCTGGACTGTGCAAGAACCTCACCCATGAAGAGGGTGCGACCCTGAGCGTACATCTGGGTAAGCTCATTATAGTTGTCACCGGCAACGAAGCCGAAGGGCTCGCCCGAGCCGTGGATGGAGTAACGTGCCCAGTAGGGAAGGATCTGGGTAGCCTTCTGCATGAACTCGCTGATTCTGGAGTCGTTCATGGTAAGAGTGATCTTACCGGTCTCGTCAGCCTTAGCGATCTGCATACCTGCACCGAAGAACATAGAGGTGGGGATGAAGCCGTGGCCTGCAATACCCCAGTTGTCGTCCTTGGTCCACACGTCATCACCGTTATCGGAGGTAGCCTTCTCAGCCATCTCGAGGAGCTTGTCGATGGTCCAGTTGCCGTCTGCAAGCAGATCATAGGGGTTCTCGAGTTTATACTCGTCGATAAGGTCTACGTTGAAGTAGAAGAGCCAGGTTGCGTCAACGTTAACGACGGTGATGTCGGAAACGAAGAAGTAGTTCTTGCCCTTGATGGAAAGCTGATCCATAGCGCGCTGATCGTAGTAGTCTGCGTCAGCATCGATGTACTTAAGACCGTCCTGAATGCTTGCAACGTGGCCCTTCTGTGCGAGCTGTGCTGCATACTCGGTCTTGATGATTACCATATCGAACTCGTCATTGCCGCGGGCAACGCTTCTCTGGACAGTGGTATACATGCTGGAGTCGTTGGTGCCGTTGATCTGCTCGATGTCAACGCCCAGCTCGTTCTTGAGCTGATCGTTACGGTTCCTGATAGCTTCCTTAAGCTCGGTAGCTACAAGACCTGCATCCTCTTTGTAGACGATCTCGTAGTTACCCCAAGCGGTAGCGGTGTCGAAGTTGACCTTGGAGAGGACTCTGAAGGAGCCGCCGTAGGTCTTATCGGGGTAAACGTGCTCGACCTTGGGGGGATCGGTTACAACGGGCTCGTTGCCGCTAGTGTCGGTAACAGTAGGCGTGGTAACACCGGGGGTAGTGGGCTTTGTAGTGGTGCTGGGTTCTGTCGTGGTCTCGTTGCCGGATCCGTTATCTCCGCCGCAAGCGACGAGGACGGGAAGAAGCATGAGAAGAGCAAGAACCAATGCCAATACTTTTTTCATGGTATTTTCCTCCATTTAAAATAGTTTACAATGTATTGTAACATATATTTGCAAAATTGTCAAGATTGGCGGCATCGGGATTTGTCACAAATTTAGCAATGTGATTTTGTCTCTTTTGCCTAAAGTAGTTGCTTTTCAGGCGAAAAAACCGCCTTTTTGCCGATTTTTACCAATATGCGTGAGAAGCACACGAAAAATCGCAACGTATCCCGAGACAAGTGCATTATACAGACGGAAAGGAACGATCCTCCCTGCCACGGCAAATCACTAAGGCCGCCGTACCCCTGCTTTATCTTTTCAAATACCGGCCGTCACGTCCGTGCCGTTTTCTACATTTATTATATATAGCTCGGCAAAGCGCAACGCATCTCTTGCCGTAATTAAAATACGGGTATTGATTAATACTATTAATCAATCGATTTTTATCTCTTTGTATCTTTTTGCACCCGTCCCGCAATATAATGTAAGTACGGAAGGCCGATGGATCGGAATTTGGCCGCGCCGCCCGCAGCGAAAGATCGGGCGGTGACCTGACACCGAGTCTTGATCCGTTTTATGGGCATAAATTTTACTCGGATCGGGAATGCTGAATAAAGAAAGGTGGTATACGTATGTGCGGAATTATTGGATTTTCGGGGGCGACGCCTGCCCTGCCCCTGCTTCTCGACGGGCTTCGCGCCCTTGAATACCGTGGCTACGACTCGGCGGGAGTGGCGCTGTCGGGCGACGGGGCAACCTTCACCGTCAAATCACGGGGACGGATAGACACCCTTGAAGAAAAGCTGAAAGCCGCCGATCTGCCGCCCGCCCTCTGCGGCATCGGCCACACCAGATGGGCGACCCACGGCGAGCCATCCGACCTGAACTCCCACCCTCACACGGCGGGAGCTGTGACTCTCGTTCACAACGGGATCATCGAAAATTACGCCGCACTTGCCCATCGGCTGACCCTTTCGGGCTATAAATTTCACTCGGAGACCGACACCGAGGTGGGTGCCGCCCTCATCGACTTTTATTACAGGCTCAGCGGCGACCCGCAAAATTCGCTTTTTGCGGCGGCCGACGATATTCGCGGCTCCTTTGCCTTCGGCGTGCTTTTTGAAGATCGACCGGGCGAGATCTACGCCATCCGTCGCGACAGTCCGCTCATTGCGGCGCACACCGAAAAGGGCAGCTTTATCGCCTCGGACGTGACGGCCGTAATTGAGCACACCTCCGAATATTTTCGCCCCCGCGAGGGCATAATTGTGAAAATAAGTGCAGGGGGTGTTGAGTTTTTCGACCGCGAGGGGCAAAAAGCCGACTGTGAGACCGAGCGTGTGGATTGGTCGGTCAGCCGCGCGCAACGCTCGGGCTACGCCCATTTTATGCTCAAGGAGATCTTCGAAGAGCCCGAGGCCATCCGCAAGACCGTTTCGCCTCGGCTGTCGGGCGGTCTGCCCGATTTCGGCAAGGATGCCCCCGGGCTTGCCGAGCTGTCACGCTTTCGGCGCATCCATATCGTCGGGTGCGGCACAGCCATGCACGCGGGGCTCATGGGCAAGATCTTTATCGAAAAATTCGCACGCATACCCGTCTGCGTGGAGATCGCCTCCGAGTTCCGCTACCGTGACCCCATCCTTGAGCCCCACGATCTGGTCATTCTGCTTTCCCAATCGGGCGAGACGGCCGACACGTTAGCCGCTCTGAGGCACGCAAAATCCCGAGGCGTGGCCACACTTGCCATCGTCAACGTCATCGGCTCATCGGTTGCGCGTGAGGCCGACCGCGTGATATACACCTTGGCGGGACCCGAGATCGCCGTGGCCAGCACCAAGGCCTACTCGGTGCAATGTGCGATCCTCGCCCTCTTCGCCGTTTCTGCGGCTCTGTCGAAAAAGGCACTCCCCGAGCCTACTGCGCGGCGGATCTGCGAATCGCTGGTCAACGCAGTGCCCGACAGCATTGCCCGTCTGCTGGCAAAGAGCGAGCGCATCTGCGCCCTCGCGCGAAATTATACCGATTGCGAGGATCTTTTCTTTATCGGGCGCGGCATCGACTCCGCCCTTTGCACCGAGGGCTCTTTGAAGCTGAAGGAAATCTCTTATATTCACAGCGAGGCCTATCCCGCGGGCGAGCTGAAGCACGGCACCATCTCGCTTATCACCGACGGCGTGCCCGTCATAGCCCTCATAACCGAGACCTCGCTCTGCGAGAAGGTGATATCGGCGGTACGCGAGGTGCGCTCACGTGGGGCAAGGGTGCTTTGCTTTGCCACCCGCGAGGCGGCGCGGGATCACACGATCCCCTGCGACGATCTCTTTGAGCTCGATGCCCCGTCGGGCCTGCCCGCCGCCTTCTGCGCCGCCACCGCCCTCCAGCTTTTCGCCTACCACGCCGCCGCATTGCGCGGACTCGACGTGGATAAGCCGCGAAATCTGGCAAAATCGGTTACGGTGGAGTGAGAATTTTAAAGCACAACACGGCTGACCCGAGGTCAGCCGTTTCGTTTATTCAACCGTATGGGTAAGCTTGTCGAGCCCCTTGCGCTTTTTCTCGCGGAGCTTATCGTCCTCGGCGGCATAGCCGAGGGTTATGGCCAAACGCACCGCGCCGTCAACGCCGCAGATCCGTCGCAGCTTTTCATCGTCAAGCCAACCGAGAATGCAGGTAGCAAGCCCCTGTGCCGTGGCTTCGGCCGTCATATACGCCGCCACGATGCCGATATCCATGGAGCGGTAATCGTTTTTCTTCACCCGCGCGCCCAAAGCCGCGGTCTTTACGTAGGACTCCTCGGATATAACGAGGATGATGGGCGCGCCGTCGGCAAACTTGTTCATTCCCATTCCCTGAGTGGCGCGCGCGGCGCGCTTTGCGGCCTCGCCCTTGCAAACCGTTATATGGTAGGGCTGACCGTTGCAGGCCGACGGTGCAAGACGCGCCGCTTCAAGCACCGCACGGAGCTTCTCGCCCTCAACTGCGCGGTCGGGATCGTAATTTCTGCAGGACTGTCTCGTCCTTGCGATCTCGTTAAAATTCAAATCGTCACCTCTTTTTTCGCTTTTTCTTTGATTTTAACATATTTTCCCCAAAAAAGCAACCGTTCGCGTCTTTTTTGCCTAAAATTGTTGCATTTTTCGCCGCGGTGTGTTATCATTAAAGATGATAATAAAATTTGGAGGAAATAAAAATGAAACTCAAGCGCACGGCGAGCTTTTTCGTCGCACTTGTGCTGGTTATACTGCCTCTGCTCACGTTCAACGTAACGGCGGCAAGCGATCAGCCCGCCTCTTACTCGACAACCGCAAACTCGGGTGAGCGCGACGTGGTCTGCACCACCCTCAGCGGCACCACGGCATCCTCGTACTATACGGGAAGCTACGCCTACGATGCCATGTCGGGGCTTTCGCAGTCGGATCTGCTGACCACTCTGCGCACTCTTATGAAGAGCACGCACAAAAAGCAGACCAGCTACAGCAACTGCCGCGACTATGCAAACAAAACCGACTGCGAGAATGGGGACGGCTACACCATCGTAACTCTTTACACCTCTTACGAATCAAACTACGGCGAATATAACGGCGGCAGCGGATGGAACCGCGAGCACGTCTGGCCCAAGAGCCTCGGCGGCTTTGAGCAGGAGGGCGCGGGAGCCGATCTGCACCACATCCGTCCCTCCGAAAGCCAAACCAACTCCCAGCGCGGCAATCTCAAGTACGGCAACGTCAACGGCGGCTCGTCCACCACGGGAAATATGAGCGGCCTTGCGGGCGGCAATTACAGCGGCAGCTACTTTGAGCCCCTCGACAACGTCAAGGGTGACGTTGCGCGAATCTGCCTCTACGTTTACGTCCGTTGGGGCGGCGAGTATTCCAAGTGCTCCAGCATCACCAACGTGTTCCAGAGCGTGGACGTGCTGCTTGAGTGGTGCGCCCTCGACCCCGTCGACACTTGGGAGATGGGACGCAACGAGGTCGTCTCCAAGATCCAGGGCAACAGAAACGTGTTTATCGACTATCCCGAGCTTGCTTGGCAGCTTTTCGGCCGTCAGGCACCCACGGATATGGTAACCCCCTCGGGCGAGGCTGCTGACGGCACCACGCCTCCCGTGGGCTCTGATACGACCAAGCCCGTCAATCCTCCCGTCACTCCCGACGAGCCCGAGTGGTTCACCGTCGAGACTCCCGAGGTCGGCACGGCCTACAAGTTCTCCTACGTCCACACGGGCGAGGATCAGAGATACTTCTTCAACGGTCAGATGAGCGGCAGCTATTACGGCGATATGGATTCGAGCGAGTCGGCGGCCGTGGACGTCTATATTGAACAGGGCAACGGCGGCTACTACATTTATTTCTATAATGAAGTCAACGTCAAGACCTATATAGAGGCCTTTATGTCGGGCACCTATTGCAACCTGAGGCTCACGCAGACGAAGCCCTCGACCGTCTTCGTCAACCACGAGACCTATAAGGTCCCCACAATAACGCTGAACGGCACCACCTACTTCCTCGGTACCTTCGGCGACAAGACCGACCTGCGCCCCAGCCAGGAAAAATACATCACTCAGGGCAACTATATCGGTGTTTTCGTCACCGATGAAAAGCCCGACGATACTACTATTCCCGACGGCACCACCGTCAAGCCCGACGATACTACTGTCCCCGACGGTACTACCGTCAAGCCCGAAGACAGCACGACCCCCGGATGTCCCCACACCGAGACCGAGATCTCAAAGAAAAAGGATCCCACCTGCGGCAAGGACGGCTACACGGGTGACGTCTACTGCCGAGCCTGCGAGGCTTTGGTGGAGGCAGGTCGGGTGATCCCCGCCACGGGCGAGCACAGCTTCGGCGAGTGGAAGACCGTGATCTCCGCAGGCCCCGGTACCGTGGGCAGCAAAAAGCGCGAGTGCGAGATCTGCCACGAGGAGGAGACGGCCACCATCCCCGCAATGCCCGCTCCCATGGGCACCCTTCCCGACGGCGGCACCGAGACTCAGCCTTCGACGGATGCCCCGTCCGATGACGGCAACTCGGGCGGCGGATGCGGCGGCTTCACCGTTGCTTCAAGCCTTATCGCGCTGATCTGCGCGGCAGGCGCGGCTATTGTTATCAAACGCAAATAACGTAAAACAGCTTCGGCTCACGCCGAAGCTGTTTTCAGACTGTCGAAAAAGCTGTTATACCGCAAGCGGCAAAAAACAAAGATAAAAAATTATTGAATATATCAAAAGGACAAAAGCCCAAGGCATCCGTCGAGGAAGCCTTGGGCTTGCTTGCTTTTTCCGTTCTTACACTCTGGCGTACCCTCGTACGCCGACGAATGTAAGAACGAAAAATATACCTACCTTTTTCGAAGTCTGTTTTTATTTCTTTTTGTTTTCGCCGTCGCGGCGCTTGAAATATTGGTAAAGATTGCAGGGGATCATTCCGTTATAGAGCTTGCGCACCTTGTCGGCGCGGCGGCCGTATGCACCCTCAAAATCAAAGAAGGAGGAAAGGATATAGACCTGCCACGGAGAGAGCGCGTCAAAGCACTTGCCCATATCGCGGTAAAGACTGCGCACCTCGCGCTCGGTCATCATTCGCTCACCGTAGGGAGGGTTGCAAACGATGGTTCCGCGGCGACCCTCGGTGTTTTTGATCTTTCTCGCATCGGCGGTGAAAAACTTGATCTTGTGGTCGACTCCCGCGCGCTTTGCGTTTTCGCGGGCAAAGGCCAGCACCTCCTCGTCAAGATCGCTTCCGTAGGCCTCAAACTCGGTGGAGTCGTCAATATTTGCCCTCGCCTCGGCGCGAGCCTCCTCAAAGATGCCCTCGGGCAGGAATGCGTATTTTTCTGCGGCGAACTCGCGGTTCAGACCCGGCGCGCGCTTGGTCATGATCATAGCCGCCTCGATGGGGATGGTTCCCGATCCGCAGGTGGGATCCCAGAGCAGAACGTTCTCACGGGGTCTCGAATTGAGCACCAGCGCCGCCGCAAGAGTCTCGCGCAGAGGAGCCGCGCCCGCCGCAGGGCGGTAGCCGCGCTTGTGCAGACCCACGCCCGAGGTGTCAAGCATGACCGTGACGAGATCCTTGAAAATGAAAAATTCTATCTGATAAGTAATACCCGTTTCCTCAAACCACTTGATGCCGTATTTTTCGGACAGGCGGTTGACGGTAGCCTTTTTGACGATGCTCTGGCAGTCGGACACCGAAAAAAGGGTGGACTTGACCGAGTGACCCTTGACGGGGAAGGCATCGGTCTTGCCTATATAATTTTCCCACGGCAGAGCCTTGGTGCCGTCGAAAAGCTCGGTAAAGGTGCGCGCCTCAAAGCGGCCGACGCAGAGCAGCACGCGCTCGGCACAGCGAAGGTTTATATTTGCACGGGCAATATCGCGCAGCTCGCCCTCAAAATAAACGCGACCGTCGATAGTCTCGGTTTTTTTACAGCCCAGCGCCTCGATCTCCTCGCCGAGAAATCGCTCAAGCCCGAACATACAGGTTGCAACAAGTTGAACTTTCATAAAATCTCCGTCTCTCCGTTGTCAGCGGCATAAATTGCCCACTGCAATAAATTATCTCTCACGATATTATATAATATTTTGAGAAAACTGTCAAGTCGCTCTTGATAATTTTGCATTTTCGTGGTAAAATGTAGAAAACAAAAACTGCGAGGTGCGCTATGCTTTATTCAAAGATCATTTCGTCGCTTGAAAAATTCTTCCCGACGAGCAAGCTCTCGGATTTTCCCGAGCATTCCGAGCTCACCGTTCTTCTCGGCGAGCGCGTTTCATTCCAGTTCATCGCACACAGCGATCATACCTTTCCCCGCCCCACATCCTGCGAGTTTTACACGCCGCAGGTCAGCGGTGCGCCCGCAAAGAGCGTGCAGATCAGAACCGTGGAGTGTATTCCCTCCCGCTTCACTACCCGCCCCGACGGCCGCGACGATAACTACCTGAACGATGCACAGCCGGGCCTCTATCCCGACCTGCTCCAGCCCATACATAACGACGGACGTATGCCCATCACCCGTGATATCGCCACCGCCCTTTGGATCGATTTTGTGGCCACTCGCGCGGGCAATCACAAGGTCAAGGTAACGCTGACCGATGGAGAGGGCAACGTGGCCGCCGAGCAGGTGTTGAAGGTCAGAGTCATCAACGAAAAGCTCCCCGAGCAGGAGCTGAAGCTGACCCAGTGGTTCCACGGCGACTGCCTCGCAACCTATTACGATTGCCACGTTTTCTCCAAAAAGTGGTGGACGGTTGTCAAAAACTTCATCAAGACCGCCGTCGACAACGGCATAAATATGATCCTCACCCCCACCTTCACCCCGCCCCTCGACACCCAGATCGGCGGCGAGCGTCCCACCGTTCAGCTGGTGGACGTGACGGTGGAAAACGGAAAGTACACCTTCGGCTGGGATCGGCTTGACCGCTGGATCGATATGTGCGACAAGCTGGGCGTTAAATATTTTGAGATCGCCCACTTCTTCACCCAGTGGGGCGCATACCACGCGCCCAAGGTCATGGCCACCGTTGACGGAGAATTTCGCCGCATCTTCGGCTGGGAGACCGACGCCGCAGGCGAGGAGTACGTCGGCTTCCTCCGCGCATTTATCACGGCATTCCTCGACCATATGAAGGCTCGCGGCGACGATAAGCGTTGCTTCTTCCATATTTCCGACGAGCCCAATATGGATCACCTTGAGCAATACCTCAAGGACAAAAACGCCATCGCCGACCTGCTTGAGGGCTACACCATTATGGACGCCCTCTCGAACTACGAGTTCTACCGCGACGGCGTGGTCGAGACCCCCATCCCCGCCAACAACCACATAAAGCCCTTCCTTGAGGCAAACGTCAAGGGGCTTTGGACCTACTACTGCTGCTCCCAGGCCAAGGACGTAAGCAACCGCTTCTTCGCAATGCCCTCCTGGCGCAACCGCTGTATCGGAGCACAGCTCTTCAAGTTCGACATTGACGGCTTCCTCCATTGGGGCTACAATTTCTACTATTCGCGCTACTCGGCAAACTTCGTCAATCCCTTCATCGACAGCTCCTCCGAGTACGCCTTCCCATCGGGCGACCCCTATTCGGTCTACCCCGCCCACGATCTGACGGCTATGGAGTCACTCCGCATCGTGGTATTCCACGAGGCCCTGCAGGATCTGCGCGCAATGAAGCTCTGCGCCAAATATTACGGCAAGGATTTCGTCGTCTCCGAGATCGAGAAGATCTGCGGTGAGGTAGCCTTTGACCGTTGCCCCACCGAGGCAGCACCGGTGCTTGCCGTCCGCGCGCGCATAAACGAGCTTATCGACCTTCAGGTCTCGCGCCGCACTCTCGCGAAGAAGTATCTCGGCAAGACCGTGAAGATCGACGTCGACCGCCCCGTGGGATATACCCACGTCAAGGGTGAGAAAACTCTGCACTACCCCATCAATTACGGATATATCAAGGGCGTTCTCGGCGGCGACGGCGAGGAGCTTGACGTCTATCTTATGGGCGTCAGCGAGCCCGTGAAGTCGGCAAAGTGCCGCATCATCGGCATCGTGCGCCGCGAAAACGACGTTGAAGACAAGCTCATCGGCGCGCCCGAGGGTATGGACTTCACCGCCGAGGAAATGGCCGCGGCCGTTAATTTCCAAGAAAAATACTATGTCAGCCGAATCGAGACCCTGTAATCTCGAAAATTTTGCGTCCGCCCTCTCGACCGCCCTTGAGCGCGAGCGCGGCGGGCGCGGCATCGGAACACTTGGCGAGAAAACGCTCCACGCCGTGCTGAAAAGCTATTTTGAGCCCGACGTCACCTGCCACGAGATCAAGGTGGGCGGCTTTGTGGCCGATATCATAAACGACGGCGGCGTCATCGAGATACAGACTCGCTCCTTCGACCGCCTGCGCAAGAAGCTCGCAAAATTTTTGGAGCTTGTGCCCGTCACGGTGGTCTGCCCCGTGGTGCGGGAAAAGCAGATCATCTGGCTCGACCCCGAAACGGGCGAGACCTCCGACCGCCGAAAAAGCCCCAAAACCGGCAAATACCCCGATGCGTTGCGCGAAATTTGCAGGATCCACGATTTTTTGGGACACGAAAACCTCACCCTTTGCATCCTGCTCCTCGACGTTGAGGAGTACCGAATGCTGGACGGGTGGGACAAGCAAAAAAAGAAGGGCTCCACCCGTTACGAGCGCATACCCGTATCCCTCGTCGAGGAGCTTTACTTAAAAGAAAAGGGCGATTACGCCGCCCTGATACCCCCCGCCCTGCCGAGGACCTTCACGGCCGCCGACTTCCGACGCGCCGTCCGCTTCGGCGGTATGTCCGCCTCCTTTGCCCTGAAGCTGCTATGCGAGCTTGGTCTTTGCGAGAAGGTGGGTCAGCGCGGACGCGCATACGTTTACGAAAGGAAGGACTAAAGATATGGCTATTGACACTTACGAGACCGCCCCGCGCGTCTCCCCCCTTGAAAAGTACGAATGGGATGACATCTGGTGGGACAACGCCCCCGACACCGAGGGCAAAAGAATACTGATAATCGGAGATTCCATCTCCCGCGGCACTCGCCGCGCGGCGGGCAAGCTTGAGGGACGTACCGTTTTTATCGACGGAATCGCCACCTCCAAGGCCGTGGACAATCCCGCATTTTTCACTCTGCTCAACTATTTTGCCGAGGCGGGCCACACCTACGAGGCAGTCTTTTTCAACAACGGACTCCACGGCTGGCACCTTGACGAGGAAAAATACGCACCTCTGCTGACCAAGCTGGCCAAATTTATCAAAGACCGCTTCGCCCCGAAGAAGTTCTTTATCGTTCTCACCACTCCCGTGAGAAGATCCAAGCAGACCGAGGTGTTTGACGATATCAATCCCCGCGTTCTCGTCCGCAACTCCGCCGCCCTCGATACGGCGCGCGAGCTTGGTGCCGAGGTGGTGGATCTCTACTCGCTCATAGAGAACCGCCCCGAGCTTTACACTCAGGACGGCGTGCATCTGATCGACGAGGGATATGCCCTGCTTGCTCGAAAGCTCTTGACAAGCGGAGATTTTATGGTATAATATTATTGCAACTTTGTTGGACGGCCGCGCGGTATCACGCCGAAAGGTCTTACCGTGAGGAAAGTCCGGGCTTCAAAGGGCAGGATAGCTGATAACGTCAGCCGCAGGCGACTGCCGGGAAAGTGCAACAGAAATAAACCACCGCGTCACGGCGCGGAAAGGATGGAAAGGCGAGGTAAGAGCTCACCCGTTCCTATGGTAACATAGGTCCGCTGTAAACCCTATCCGAAGCAACACCGTATGGGGATCGTTTGCCCGACACATATCCCCGGGTGGCATAAGGCGAAAGCCTTGGAGCCTATCGGCGACGGTAGGCAAAGATAGATGGTCGTCCTCGACAGAACCCGGCTTACAGACAGAGTTGCAAACAAAAAAGCACTTCTTGCGAAGTGCTTTTTTGTTTTATGTAAGCTGAAATTACTCAGCGTCGGTGTTGTTCTCCTCGGTTGCGGGAGCCTCAGCAGGAGCCTCAACAGGAGCCTCAGCGGGAGCTGCGGGAGCTGCGGGGGTAGCAACGGGAACCTGCTGTGCTACGCCGGGGTTGACCATACCGATCTCGCTCTGCCATGCAGCGTAGATGCTTGCGAGCTCGTCCTTGTTCTGGAGCATAATGATGCCGACGATAACCATCATTGCGGGGTAAATGAGGTCGGCAATGTTAAGAGAGCCGAACATAGATGCACCCATAATGGTGGTCAGAATGCTGAAACCTGCGAAAATGAAGGTTACGATAACGAAGAACATAGAGGGAGGAGCGACCATGTGGCCGGTCTTGTACATCTTGGTTGCACCGTTAAGGAACTTAACGAGAGCAGAGTAACGGGTGATCTCGATGATGAGGATCGCGATGAAAACGATACCTGCAATAGCAACGACGATGGGGCCTGCGGAGAGGATGAATGCGAGAGTGTCAAGAACGGACTTGACTGCGCCCATAACCTCAGCGGGAAGACCGAACTCGTTAAGAGTACCGGAGATCTCTGCGGTGAGCTGGCCTGCATCCTCTACTGCACCGCCGAGCTCGGACTGAAGCAGGAAGAGAAGTGCAACGATTGCAATAACAGCGATGATAGCAACAACAACAAAGATGGTCTTGATAACCTGCTGCCACTTAACGATGGAGGAGGAGAGACCGATGTTGCCGGCAACGATGTTGTTCTTCTTTGCGCCGAGGTACATCATCCATACACCGATGGTGGAAAGTACGGCAAAGAGAGCGGGGAGAGCGGCAAGAACGATAACGAAGATTCCGCCGCTGAAGGAACGGAAGAAGTCAACGACAGCCATCAGGCAGTACACGGAAACGAGGCAAGCAAGAACGAGGAAAAGAACACTCGAGCAAACCTTGTTGAACAGACCGGTGTAGCGGACGTAGGACTTCTGCTGGGTAGAGTTGTTCATGATTTTTTCTCCTTTTAAATTTTTTGGAACATCCATATTATATCACTTTGACTTTACAGTGTCAACAATTTTTTAAAAAATTCGTCAAAAAGTTCTTATTTTTTTTGTTTTGTTCACAAACCATCAAAAAAATCCGCCACAGCCCTCTGCAGCGGACTGTGGCGGTTAAAAGTTAAAAATTATTCCTGCGGAGCCAGCAGTTTTTTGAGCTGGGGCACGCGGAAGAGGATGAATGCGCCCACCGAGGTCAGGATAGTCTCGGGCAGCATATAGATGCCGTTGTAGCAGATGGAATAGAGCACGGGCTGGTTGACCCACTCCTTACCGAAGGCGACGAACTGCTCAAGATTCGCCCAAAGAATAACGCCTGCAAGGAAATGCACGATAAAGCGCAGAACGCAGACAGCGATCACACCGACGATAATGCCCCAAGTTCCCTTTTTGCGGAGGATACCCGCAAGACCGAGGACGGTGAAGGCGAGAATGTAATCGAGGAAGAGCGAGCCCAGCAGCATGATCGGTGTCAGTCCCCAAGAGAACACGCCGCCCTGAAGGATCTGGAACCAGGAATAGCAAAATGCCGTTCCGAGTCCCCAGCCTATGCCGTGCTTTATCGACACAAGGCAGATGGGAAGCATGGAGAGCAGGGTTATGGAGCCGTCGAAGGGCAGCGTCCATATCTTGACGTAGCTCAACGCCACGGCAAGAGCCAACATGATGGCACACTCGCAAAGTGTGCGGATGCGAGAATGTTTCATAGTGAAACTCCTTTAATATAGAATTTAAAAACCGCACGGAAATCCCGTGCGGTTTCAATTCTACATCTGTATGCATCCAGAATTTGAAAATCTCCCTACGCCGGCATGATCCGTATCAGGTTAAAGGGTTCGGCTCTCGCCATCTCAGCCCCAAAAAGGGACACCCCTGATTTCTATGCGGTTTTTATGGCACTATTATACCACTTTTTTTGAGTTTGTCAATACCTATCAATAAAAATTATAGTTTATTCCGATATCTCTGATGGAGATCTTGCCGAGCTGCTCCTCGTCAACGGTGACGTCGCCGTACTTATCCTTGGCACGTGCGACCTCAAGGGAGAAGAGATAATTTATAAGCTTGGCCTCGAAATCCACGTAGCCCGTCTCATCGACGAAGTATCCGGCATAAGCCTCGTTATCCCAAGCCTTATCCTCCACGCCGTAACGCATAACGATATGCATACCGTATTCGCTCTCATAGATCGTAACCTCGCCGACATCGACCTTCGAGACCTTTTCGACGATCTCGCTTATGGTATCGTCGCCGTACAGATTCGAGTAATCCACGTCGGTGTTGAGATACATACGGCCGTCGCCCACGTCCTCCTCGGCGCTGTAACTCTCATCGTAAACGAGCATCAGCGACTCGAACTCGTGGAAGTTTCCGTTCTTGCCGTCCATCTTGGTGTAGACGCTCTGCGCGCGCTCCCAAGCCGCAGACTTCTCGGCGGAGGTGTAGTCAACCGTCTCGGGGTTTCCGTTCTGATCCAGCTTGAGCTTGCGTGTGCCCGTCTCGGTATCGTATGCGATATGGGGCTTGCCGTTTACATCCTTATAATATATAACGTCGCCGTTCTTGTCGCGGTTGGAGGTTCCGTCGCCGTCGGGGTCAAGAGGAATTCCCTCCTCCACGTCGTAGGCGATCTTGCCGTCCGAGGTGTAATACACGTCGTCACCGTTTGAATCGGTAACGTAAACGTAGCGGTAGTAGGGTATCATTATCTGCTTGAAGCTGACGTATTTTTCCTCAAGATAATCCTGACGGATGGCATCCGAGATCTTCTCGCCGCCACCGTAGAGATAGCTAACCAGATACTCGATCTTCGCCGACATGATCATATACTCGCGCAAAATATCCACGTTCGCGCCGAAATTGCCGAGGATGGCGTTGAAATTGTTCTTCGAGCCCTCGCCGTCGTAATCGATCCAGAAGTCGATCTCCTCGTCAATGGCATCAATAGCCGATTGAGGCAGAGAGAGACCCTTCTCATCGAAAAGTGCCAGCTTGTAAAGGGTATCCTTGGCCATATTGAGCATCAGCTCATTGTACATCTCCTCTTGAGTTTTCAGAGGATCGGTTGAGACCACCGTGTCCCAGAACGAATCCTTGCTGACCGACGAGCCCACAGACGCAGCAAGCGAGCCCTTAAAGACCGAGGTCATCAGCGAGTAGACACCGTAGCTTATTTTGTTTTCACCCAGAGTGAGCACTGCCTGCTCGGCCTCGGAGCAGGAGGCGCAGGACGCCGTGGGGATCACCAGCATCACCAGTGCCAGGATCGCCGCTATCATTTTAACTGCTTTATTTTTCATCATTTTCTCCAAAAAATTAGTTATCCCGTCTATTATACAACAAAAATTCTATTCTGTCTACACCTCGGAGGCACGAATTTCAAGATATTTTACGAACAAAGTGTTAATTGTCTCCAGCGCGTCGGCCTTTGACTTCAATCTGAACAGAATATGGGGCTCGGCCGACATAATTACCCGAACCTCAAAGCTGTCCGAAAGCTCCTGCCACACGCCGATCTCAAACTGACCGGGATAGATCTTGACCTCGCCGCCGTTCTGATCCACTCTCGTCATACCGCACTCAATTGCGCGGGCGCGGAGGAGCGCGATCTTCAAAAGATTCTCCACCTGACGCGGCGGCTCGCCGTAGCGGTCGGAAAGCTCGTCGTAGATATCGTCCGAGTCCTCCTGCGACGCCACCGTGGCGATGCGGCGGTAGAGCGACATTCGCTGGGGCTGGCTCTGAACGTATTTTTCGGGAATGAAGGCATCGAAGGACAGGGACACCTTACACTCGGGCTTGGGCTTTTCGGGTGTTCCCTGCTCCTCAAGCACCGCGTCGTGAAGAAGCTTGATGTAAAGCTCATATCCAACGGCATCAAGGTGGCCGTGCTGCTCGGCACCGAGCAGATTACCCGCGCCGCGAAGCTCAAGGTCGCGCAGAGCAATGCGGAAGCCTGCGCCGAACTCTGCGTATTCCTTCATAGCCTCAAGTCGCTTTTCGGCGATCTCGGAGAGCACCCGACCGCGCGGGAAGGTGAAATACGCATAGGCGCGACGCGAGGAGCGTCCCACACGTCCGCGTATCTGATGGAGCTGAGAAAGGCCGAGACGGTGCGCGTTATCCACGATCAGCGTGTTGGCGTTGGGTACGTCAACGCCCGTCTCGATGATGCTGGTGCAGACGAGAATATCGGTCTCGCCCGTCAGCATGGAGCGCCAGATATCCTCCAGCCTGTCCTTGTCCATTTTGCCGTGTGCGGTAGTGACCGTGGCCTCGGGGAAAGCGGCGGCCAGCTTGCCCGCCACCGTATCTATGCTCTCCACAAAGTTGTGCAGATAAAAGACCTGGCCGCCGCGACGAAGCTCGCGGCGTATGGCCTCGAGGATTATCAGATCGTCGTCCTCCATAACGTAGGTCTGCACGGGCAGACGGTCGCCGGGGGCCTCGTCGAGCACCGAAATATCGCGGATGCCGCCCATTGCCATATTAAGCGTTCGGGGGATGGGGGTGGCCGTCAGAGTCAGCACGTCAATATTCTTTGCGAGCTGCTTGAGCTTTTCCTTCTGCGCCACGCCGAAGCGCTGCTCCTCGTCGATAATGAGAAGCCCTAAATCGTTGAACTTTACGTCCTTTGAAAGCAGGCGGTGCGTGCCGACGATAATGTCCACGTTGCCCTGCTCGAGGGCGTGGAGCGCCGCCTTTTGCTGCTTGGGCGTGCGGAAGCGGGAGACCATCTCCACGCTGACGCCGAAGGCGCGCATACGGCTCATAACTGTCTGATAATGCTGAAGGGCGAGGATGGTTGTGGGCACGAGGATCGCCACCTGCTTGCCGCCGAGCACCGCCTTGTATGCGGCGCGGAGAGCCACCTCGGTCTTGCCGAAGCCCACGTCTCCGCAAAGAAGTCTGTCCATGGGCATGGGCTTGACCATATCGGCCTTGATCTCGTCGGTGACGTAGAGCTGGGAGTCGGTCTCCTCGTACTCAAAGGCCGTTTCAAAGTCGCGTTGGAAATCATCGTCCTCAGGGAATGCGTAGCCCGGCCGTCTCTGCCGCTCGGCGTAGAGCTTGATCAGATCCTTGGCGATCTCCTTGACCGCAGTCTTTGCGCGGGTCTTTGCCCTGCCCCACTCGGCGCCGCCAAATTTCGAGAGCTTGACAAATCCGTCGTCGGCTCTCGCGCCGATGTATTTTGAAAGCATATCCAGCTTTTCGGTTGGCAGATAGAGCCTGTCGCTGCCTGCAAAGCGGATGTTGATATAGTCACGGGAGACACCGTCCACCGTCAGCTTTTCGATGCCCTCGTACTGTCCGATACCGTAATTTTCGTGAACCACGTAGTCTCCCACGTTGAGCTCGTTGTAGGAAAGGATGCTGTTGGCCTTCTTCTTTTTCGCGCTTCTGCGCTTCAGCTTGGCCGCCGACTGCGCGCCGCGCTCCTCGGCCATGGTGGAGAGGACGGCGATCTTCGGCACGCCCAGCTCAAAACCGCGGATGTTGCCGCCCGTGCTGATAAGCACGTTGCCTGCGGGCAGATCGTGGGGAGTGTACTCGCCGAGTGCCGACTCGATATAGGCGCGGTAGCCGTTCTCAACCAAGAGCTCGCGCAGGCTCCTCGCCGCCGTTTCGTTTTCGGAGGCTATGATCATTCGCCAATCGCGGTCTCGGTAGGTCTCAAGATCCTCAAGCATCAGCTTGAGATTGCCGGCATAGGACACGGTATGGCGGGTGCGGAAGCCGAACATTCCGCCAAGCCGCTTGCCCGTCATTCCGCGAGTCAGCGAGTCCACGTGAACGGTGACGCCCCCGTCGCAGAACGCCGAAAAGTCCGAGGGCTCGCGGGAGAACTCGGCGTAGACCGAAGAAAGAGTGCCCGATTCCATTATTTCGGTCACTGTCTGATCCGCGTGCCATTTCGCCGCCTTAAGACGATCGTTTACGGCCTCGGTGCCCTTGATAAAGACGAAGGGGCGACCCTTGAAATAGTCAAGCAGGCATTCCTTTTCGGGGTATATTTTAATGATATATTTGTCGGTGAAGCTCACGTCTCCGCCGCCGTTTATGGCCACCGAAAGCGAGTCGGCCTCGCCCTGAAGCTCATCCTTGGCGCGGCTGTCGGTGGTTCTTTTTTGTTGATTGAGCACCGAGCGACGAATGTTCTCAAGCATCGCCGTGTCGGCCAGCACCTCGCGGGCGGGCGGGATCTCGGCGCGGCTGATGTTGACGGTCAAGCGCTGTGTGGAGGGGTCAAAAAGCCCCATTCGGTCGATCTCGTCGCCGAAAAGCTCGATCCTCACGGGTCGCGCTCCGCTCCGCTCCACGCCGTCGGCGCAGGCGAAGATGCCGTTGGGCGGGAAGATGTCCACAATGCCGCCGCGAACAGCGAACTGACCGGGGCTCTCCACCGTGTCAAGCCTTGAATACCCTGCGGCAACCAGCCGCTTCGCCACCTCGGATATGTCGAAGATACCGTCGCTCTCAAATGTGAGTGTGGCCTCGCGGATCCGCTCACGGGGGATGGTGTAGCCGAGGGCGGCATCGGGGGTGGTCAGCACCGCATCAAGCCTGCCCGACACAAGTCCGTAAAGCACCGAAAGCCTCTCATGCTCGTACTCATGGGAGGCAGAAATATTATAAAGTGTCAGATCGCGCCCCGAGAAGAAGGCGGCGCGGAGCCCCGAGGACGAGAGCAGCTCCCGCATTCGGGTGCATTCCTTTTCCTCGGCACAAACGATGAGAGCCGTGCCGTAGGCGCGGCGCGCGTCGGCGAGCAACGAGACGAACATGGCGTCCGCCGCGCCGTCGCAAAGGCCGTTGACAAGGAGCGGCAGGGGCTTGGGTACACCGAACTCCCGCTTCACCGCATCAAGAAGATGGCGATATTCGCCGTCCTCGCGTATGCTGTCGGTTAAAATAGACATATCGTTTCCTTTTGGTGGTATTTGTATTTATTCGAGAACCTTCTTGCAAGAAGGTTCTCGAGCTCTCCAAGAAACTTTAATGCATTGGTTAAGTTAAATGGGGAGTATATCTTTCAAAATTTGCTCGGTCGCAAATTTTGAGTGATCATATCGGCTAAACTCATCGCGCTACCGCAGACCTTAGTCCGGCGTTACCGCCTCCTAACGGTCACAACAGATATATTGCGATCAAATTTTTGTTTGTAATATTTAGGATGGGCGCGCCAGGAGGAGTTTTCACCGGACTGCGCGCCTGCGAGAGCGCAAAGAAGTTGGCCGATACATCGCCTCAGCTCGACCGGCCGAGGGAGGGCTGAAAAGGTGACGGCACCTTAATACAAGCCCATTTTTCAAAGTTTTTTGAAGAGCTCGAGAAACTTTTTGCAAAAAGTTTCTCGAACAAAAATAAACTTCAAACTCCGATTTATCGGCCGTTCCGCCGTCGGGTCGCACCGTATTTGCGGTCAATCCTTCTTTGCGCGGTTGCAGAGCTGCATTGCGCCGTCGGCGTCGCCGGCGACGATCTTCTGCACGCCCTCAAAAACGTCGGTGTAGCGGTCGAAGATCAGCTTCTGCTCGGGCTCTGTAAACTTTGACAGCACCCAATCGGCCATATTCATCTCGGGATGGGGCTTCGCGCCCACGCCCATTTTGATGCGGGGGAAACCGTCGGAATTAAGCTGATAAATAATGCTGCGCAGACCCTTCTGTCCGCCGTCCGAGCCGCTTTTGCGAACGCGAACGATGCCGACGTCCAGGGATACGTCGTCCGACAGAACGATTATATGATCAGGAGAGATCTTATAGAAGTCGGCAGCCTGGCGCACCGCGCGGCCCGACTCGTTCATATAGGTCTGGGGCTTCATGAGCATCACGCCCTGACCGCCCACGGTGGCCTCGCCCACCAGCGCGTCGAACTTTGCGCGGTTGACCTTCACGTTCAGCCGCTGCGAAATGTAGTCGATGGCCAAAAACCCCGCGTTGTGACGGGTGAAGGTGTACTTGTCCCCGGGGTTGCCGAGGCCCACAAGCAACCACGTGATCGGTGCCTTTGGCTGCTGCTCGGTCTCTATTTTCTTGAAAAGATCAAATATATTTGCCATATCGTCTCCGTTTTTTTCGTGTTTTTCTCTACTATTATATACTATAAACCGCCCAAAGTCAAATATTTTGCCTAAAATTTAAAAATATTTACCATTTTTTCAAAAAACCCTTGATTTATATAGGTAATATGTGGTATAATAACGGGTGAATCAGAAGTAAACAAATCCAAAATCAAAAAAGGAGAAACACAAAAATGGCAAAGAAGTATTGCTACCTGTTTTCTGAGGGTAACGCATCCATGCGTGAGATCCTCGGCGGTAAGGGCGCAAACCTTGCAGAAATGACCAACATCGGCCTTCCTGTCCCCCAGGGTTTCACCATCTCTACCGAAGCTTGCACTCAGTACTATGAGGACGGCCGTCAGATCAATGACGAGATCATGGCTGAAATCATGGAGTACATCGTAAAGATGGAGGGCGTAACCGGCAAGAAGTTCGGCGACCTCGAGAATCCCCTTCTCGTTTCCGTTCGTTCCGGTGCTCGCGCATCCATGCCCGGTATGATGGACACCATCCTCAACCTCGGTCTTAACGAAGAGGTCGTTGAGGTTATGGCTAAGAAGTCCGGCAACGCTCGTTGGGCTTACGACTGCTACAGAAGATTTATCCAGATGTACTCCGACGTCGTTATGGAAGTCGGTAAGAAGTACTTCGAGGAGCTCATCGATAAGATGAAGGAAGAAAAGGGCGTTAAGCTCGACGTCGAGCTCACCGCTGACGACCTCAAGGAGCTTGCAAACCAGTTCAAGGCC
>JAFTOB010000038.1 GCA_017451545.1 Clostridia bacterium
CACTCAAAATTCGCGACCGAGCGAATTTTGAAGGATAAACAGCCCACTTAAATTAACCAATGCATTAAAGTTTCTTGGAGAGCTCGAGAACCTTCTTGCAAGAAGGTTCTCGAAAAAACTCTTTCAAATAAACTCCGATTTGTCGGCCTGTTTGCCGTCAAATTCAAAACTCAATAAACGTGGCGCGCTCGGCTCTGCCGTAGTTTGGGGCGTGGAGGGATATCATACGGCGTCCGTCGAGGGTATGGAAGATCATGGAGTGACCGCCGTCGAAATCAAAATAGGGCGGGAGCTGTGTCCACGTGCCGCGAATGCCGTCGCTTTCGGCACCAAGCACCACGTAGCGGCCGTCCTTGAAGCTGGACCAGATCATCTTCAGCCTGCCGCCGTCGCGGTAGAGGAAGGGCCCGTCGGTAATATAGCCGTTCCTGCCGTTCTTCAGAGTGAGAAGGGTGGAGTCCGGGTTCTCGTCGGCGGCGAAAAGCAGGAAGGGCTCGCCGACGGCCTCGGTAAGATCCTCGGTCAGCTCAATGGCGCAGACCGTGCCGTTGCGGATCTGCACCCACTCGTGGCAAAATACCATATAGGGGCGACCGTCCTCAACGCAGAGCGTGCCGTCAAGGCACTCCCAATCGGCGGGAGTGAGGGGCAGCTCGGAAAGGGGAAGGAAGGGGCCGAAGGGGCTCTCGGAGCGGAAAATGTGAGTTCCGCGACAGCGGTCGGCCGACCTCAGAGAGACGAAAAGATAGTAATTGCCGCGGTATTCGTGGACCTCGGGCGCCCAGACGTCGCGGTCTGCCCAAAAGTCGGGCAGATCGTCAATGCTCATAACCGAGATCGGCTCTTCAAAATTTTCAAGGTCAAGGGTGCGGTAGACCGCCACGCCGAGGGGCAGCTCCGAAAGAGCAGGGCTTACGTTATCGGTGCTCGTGTACATATAATAGCAGCCGTTCTCCGTGTCGGTGAGAACGAAGGGATCGCGGATGCGAAGGTCTTCTCTTTTGATCATGGCTTTTCTCCTTTTCTTTAGGAAATCAGACGCCCGAATACGGCGGTGAGCTCCTCGGGACGGTCGATAACAATGTCGGCGTGACTGCGTTCCAGAAATTCGCGGCCGCGGTAGCCCCAGGATGCGCCCACCGAAACGGCGCCCGCGTTGCGCGCGGTCAGCACGTCAACGTCGCTGTCGCCAACGAGAGCGCACTGACGGGGTGTAAGCGCAGGATCCACCGACTTGATCAGCGAAAGGGTCAGGGCGGGGTCGGGCTTTTTCAGATCTCCCGTGGAGCCGAGGGCAAATTCGATCTCGCCGTCGGGGAAAAGGTTGGCGACCAGTGCCTTGACGTAAGAATCCTGCTTGTTGGAGAGGACGGCCAGGCGGTAGCCGCGGCGGTGAAGCTCAGCCACCGTCTCGCGGATGCCCTCGTAGGTCTTTTTGGTGTTCATATATACTTTGCCGTACTCCTCGTTGTAGCGGGCGAGAAATTCGTCCACGAAGGCCTCGTCGTTTCGCTGAGGCTCGGGCAGCATAGCCTGACAGAGCTTGCGCGGGCCGTTGTTTATGCCGCCCTTGACGGTGGTATAGTTGACCGTGGACATTCCGAAGGCGGTGAGGGTGGCGTTTATGCCGTCGCGGATCTCCCAAAGGGTGTCGGCCAGCGTGCCGTCGAGGTCGAAGATAATGAGCTTTATTTTGTTGAGCATAGTGCCTCCAATAGTTTATTTTTAGATATTGTATCACACTTGCGCCAAATTGTCAAGAAAGAAAGCCCCCGATGCCGAGCATCGGGGGCGGTTGGGGGATATTTGGATTAATCCTCGGAAACATCGAGACGGAATAAATATGTGTTGGTAACGGTTTTTCCGTCTTCTACCCAAGAAACCTTCACTACAATGTCAAAATAGGGCTCGTCACTGTTCGAAATCGTACTTGCCAATTCATTTACGATAGTTTCCCACTCAAGCAGGCCGTAGCAGTGATGGTAGCATAGAGCCAACGCTTGGTAACGGGTGGGGTTGTGATCAATCCAGTAGAACGTGTATAAGTCGGCCAATCCTTCGGACAGGTCTCTGCTGAGGTCTCCGGAATATTTAAGAACGGGGATCTGATCGCCGGCATGCTTTAACATAAGATAACGGTCTGTCTCGGGCGACTCTTCAACGATCTTTTGGCCGTTGGCACCGATATATTCGGTGCGGGTTCCGATTATCATCGGGGTAACTGAATTCTCTCCGCTTGAGAAGGTAATGTCGCGACCGGAATAGGTCGTTATGGGTTTTTCTTTATAAAGAGGAGGGCCGTCATTTTCACAGTCTATTTTAAAAATACAGTACTGAACTTGCGGTTCGTCACCCCTCCCGAACAGATGCTCGTACTCAACGGCAAGCTTAACGTAGCAGTCATATCCCGGAAGCAGACTTTGCCAATTGTCGGGATCGCTGATCTTGTTTTCGATCATTACACCCTGATCGTTCATATAGCATATCGTAAGCCGTCTCAGTTTTCCACCGTTAAGCTCGAGAGAAAGGTTATCGCTGTATTTAACGGTTGCCATAAGGTCTTGAAAATTTGTGACCAAGGTATAGGCGTTGGGAGTTAATCCGGCTGCAGTTGCGTCATAGATCATATACAAGGAGACTGTAACCGTATCCGTTCCGTTTGCGACGGAGGGGGATTGATGCGGTAGCTTGAATAGAGTGGTCTCAATAGATTCGCCGGTGCAGGCAAATAAATATGTGTTCTGTCTGACCGTTGTTCCAGATACCCATTCAACAGTAAATTCGACATAGGAGGGGATCCTAGAGCCTGCATAACGGTCTAAGTAATATATTGCGCCTCCAACGTATGAATGTCCGATATAGCCGTCCGCCGGAGATTCGGTATAAATTTTTGAATAGATTATTTCTCCGCCGTTCGGTATATCTATGATTGCACCGAGGGGTTGCCTTATATGAGGAATATCGTTTAGGTTGTTTTTAAATATGGTGTAAATATCGTTATCGTAGGCTATCTCCCATTTTTTAACCTCACCGTTGCCGTCGGACATATACATGGATATGGGCATAGGGTAGTAAATGAGCCGGTCTTCCTCTGTATATGCTCCCAAAAGATCGTCGCTGAAGCCGTACCCCGAAAGTATGCGGACATCCTCAACGGGAAAATCCTCGGGCTCTGCATTGCAATCGGGGGGGACGGAAGAATAATCCTCGCGTCCGAACGGCTTGGTCACGACAAGCTTGTAGGTATAGGTGCCTTTGTAAGTCTTGGTGATGCCGTTCTCATCTTCCACACGAAGGGAAAGTGTGAAAACAATAAACCACTCGCCGCGCAGAGGATTTTCAAAGAAGCCTATCATATCAAAATTTCTGTGGAGGTGCTGCTCCAGCTCGGCGCCTATCCTTTCGTAGACTGCATCGCTGTATATTTCGGTTCCTTCGGGAACCTCGGGAAGGATCAGTTCGCCGGTGTAATTGACCGTGGGGTGCCCGAGCTTGTCGGTCAAAGCGGTTTGCGCCGAAATATCGGTCAGTATTTGTACGTCGGTTTCCGACGTGTTACCATTCTCGGTTTCAATAACGTATTTTAAAAGGCGAGGGGTCTTTCCGTCAACGGTTACAGCACTGAAGGGATCGTCTTTAATTGTATCAAAATACTGCGCATTATAGTATTCTGCAAGAGACGAAAAGGAGAAAGTATAGCTTCCGTACGCCGTTTCAATAGAACCGTGTTCTATTTCAATGGGAGTTTGAATTATTTTTTCGGGTGAATAGGCGGAAGAGCTGTTTTGTATCCATTTTCCATCCTCGTAAAACAGCTTGCCAACCGTATTGCTTGCGGTATCATAGTTCAATGAAAACGAAAATCTTCTGTATGAGTCGGTGAATCTTGCATATCCGATCATATAGTCGTTGGCGAAAAATTGGAGAGAATTGTCCTCAATTTCGGATTCGCCTCCAACACAGGTGAAGAAATTCTCCCCGTTTTTAAACGTTATGAGCAGTAAATCCTGAAATTCACCGACAACGACCTCGGCTCTGCCGAGACCAACCTTCGATGCCAGAAATTCGTGTTCATCCGTAACAGTAATAAAAAAGTTTATGGCCGACGTGATGGTATACTCATCGCCTACGGCAGAGGTCGACGACAGCGGGGTGCTTCCGTTGCTGCTTAGCAGCTTGTGTGCGGCGTAATAATTTACTTTGTCAAAGGAATTAATTACGATATTTTCGCCTCCCGGATATACGATATCTGGAACAGACGGAGTGGTTCCGGGTGGAGATGTTTCCGACCCTACGGGTTCAGGAGTGTTGGCCGTCATAAGCCCACCTACAGTACATATAATGAGCAGTACGGCAAGAGTGAAGCAAGCAACGAAGATAGCGGCATATTTTTTCTTGAGGTTTGAGGACTGAATATTTTTTGATTTTAAAGCGCAAAGCTTTTTTGCAGTATCAATATCAAGAGCCTCGTTCAGCAAATCATCGTCTATGTTTGTTATTGCATCTAAAAAAACATCTCCTTTATTTTTCATTCTAAATCCTCCTTGTCAAGTATTTTTTTGAGTTTTTTTCGAGCTCGCCAGAGCTTGGTGGAGACTGCCGATTCGTTCATCTCAAACCGTTCGGCCAAGCTTCCTATAGGCTCAAGGCAGAAGTAACGGCGAATGAAAAGCACTCGCGTTTCGGCGTCAATATCGCGCAGGAAATCCGATATAACCGTAGAGATACGCCGGCTTTGCTCGATAAGCTGCTGTTCGTTACACGGTAGATAGTCCTCAAGCTCGGAGAGGCACACGGTATAGCCGTTGTTGCGCTTTTGACGTGTGTTGTAGCGGTGGCGTTTTATGCCTATATTTCTTGCCAGCTTGCACACGTATGCGCGAAGATATGAAGGACGGTTGGGCGGAATGCTATTCCAAATGCTGATCAACAAATCGTTGGCACACTCCTCGGCATCGGAGTCGTTGCCAACAGCTTGCCTGATGACACTCATATATAACGAAGAATATTTTTTGCTTATTTGTTCCAACGCGGACTCGTTTCGGTCAAACAGCAAAGAGATTATTGTGTCATCACTTATACTGGTATCGTTCAAAGTTGTTCCTCCTTTCAAGCGCGGTCTACTCATTAAGTAGCTTTTTGGGCCAAAATATCACACGTTTTTCGAAAAAATTTCAAATTTTATTTTTAATCAGGCTTGCGGCCCGATTTGTCGGGATGTTTTGTTTAAATAAAAATTGAAAACCGAAGGTTTTCTTCCTTTACATTTCCGAAGGAAATATTTCACACGCCGAAGGCGTATTTCACGTGCCACGCACATTTCACTTTGCCGCAGGCAAAATTTCACTTCGCCGCAGGCGAAACATCGCTCGCCCTCACGGAACGTGAGGCGACCTCTGTGGGTGCTCGGCCGGTCTCCTTTTTATAGGCGCGGAAAAAGGTGGAATAATCCTGAAAGCCCACGCGGTAGGCCACCTCCGTGGGGGGCTCGCCCGATGCGATAAGGTGCTGGGCCAGGGCTATTCGCTTGGAATTAAGATAGGCGAGGACGGTAACGCCCGTGTGCTTACGGAAAAGGTGGCAGAGGTAATATTTACTTATAAAGAAGCGTTTTGCCGTCTGCTCCAGAGTGATCTTTTCGTCAAGATGGCGGTTTAAATAGTCGATAATGTCGCCGATGGGCTCGTCCGCGGGGCGCAGATGGGAGGAATCCTCGCCGCCGCCGAGCAGCAGAAGGAGCTGATTGAGCAGGGAGATCGCCATAGCCTCGGCGCGCGGACTCCGGTATTCGTCTGCTTCAAACAGCTTGTCACTCATTGCAATAACATTGCAAAAATTGTTATTTGCGACCTCGGGTGGGAAATATACTCCGTGGCTTTTTGCCGAGATCATGGGCAGCTCCCGTGTGGCGTCCAGCAGAGCCTCGGACGTAAAGTTGGATACGTAGCGCTCGTAAGTGTAGCCGGGGTCGGGGCAAACGTAATGATATTCAAAGGGGCGCAAGAGAAAGACCGCCCCGTCGGTCATTGGATATTCGCTGCCCTCAACAATGCACTTCCCACGTCCTCGAACTATGTGAAGCAGCTCGTATTTTTGGTGGCAATGGCGCTCAAATACCGTGGGGTCGGGTCGCTCGGTCAGGCTTCTGCCGAGGTTTATAGTGTCGGTTTTGCAAAAGGTTCCCATAATTTTCACTCTCCTTTGGGTATATGATACCATAAAAGAGCAATATTTGCAATATATAATGCAAAATATGCAATGGTAAAAAGGGTATAAAAATTTTATAATTAAGATGCAAGATTATGATTTTCAGAAAGGAACCTTGAAAATGAAACTTGGCGCACAGCTCTTTTCGCTCAGAACCTTTATTCAGACCCCCGAGGATCTCAAAACAACCTTTTTGCGCGTGAAGGAGATCGGATACGAGAACGTTCAGCTTTCGGGCAACGCTCCCATGTCGGCCGACGATATTCTCGCCGCCTCCGAGGCTTCGGGTCTGCCCATCGTTTGCACCCACTCGCCATACGAGCGCATAGTGGACGATACCGATGCCCTCATTGCCGATCACAAGCACTTCGGTTGCCCCGTCATCGGACTCGGTATGATCCCGAAGGAATTTCGCGGCACTCTTGCGGGCGCGGAGCAGTTCTTTGCGGCGCTCGATGCACCCGTTAAAAAGATTCAGGACGCGGGCTTGAATTTTGCGTATCACAACCACGCCCTTGAATTCGAAACTCTCCCCGACAGCGATCAGGTGCTTTACGACGTTATGCTGGAGCGTTTCCCCGATTGGCACTTCATCGGTGACACGCATTGGTTTGCTCGCGCAGGTGTTTCGCCCATCGAATATATAAAGAAGATCGGCGGCTCACGCCTTGTCAACATTCACTACAAGGATATGCTCAGCGAGGAGGACAAGTCCATCTGCGCCTGCGGCAAGGGCATTCTTGATTTTGCCGAGATCACCGCGGTCTGCGAAGAGCTTGGCGTGCAGAACGTGCTGGTCGAGCAGGACAACGCCGTGAAGATGGACGATCCCTTCGGCGAGATGGCGTTTTCCTACAACCATCTGAAAAATATCGTTAAATAAGGAGAAAACATGGCACAGTTTATAATTTCGGCCTTTGCCGACGAGGCGTCCGACCTGCTTTGCGGTCAGATTGCCGCACTCAAAAGAAACGGGCTTCGGCTCATCGAGCCCAGAAGCATCGAGGGCAACGTGATCAAAAAGACCGACGAGGAGCTTTACGCCATCCGCGCCGCGCTGGACGAGGCGGGTATTGGGCTGTCCTCCCTCGGATCACCCTGCGGAAAGTTCGATATCAAAGAGGATTTCGAGAGCCACCTCAAGGATTTCCGCCGCGCTCTGACCGCCTGCCGCATCCTCGGCGCGGACAGGATGCGTATGTTCAGCTTTTTCGTCGCGCCCGAGGAGCTTGATACCTACCGCGACGAGGTCATAAGAAGACTTAAAATAATGCTCGAAGAGGCAAAGGCGGCGGGCGTGACCCTCTGCCACGAAAACGAGCACAGGATCTACGGCGAGGCCCCCGAGCGCGTTCGCGATATTTTGACCGCTCTGCCCGAGCTTCGCGGCATTTTCGACGCGGCAAACTACGTCCGTCAGGGCTACGATCCCGTGGCAGGCTACGAGGCCACCGTTGGCAGCCTTGAGTACATCCACGTCAAGGATGCCATCCGCGAGAACCGCGCACACGTTCCCGTAGGTATGGGCGACGGGCAGTACGAGGAGATCCTGCGCCGCACCGACGCGCTGACCGACAGAACGGTCATTCTCACCGTCGAGCCCCACCTTTTCGATTTCGCCATCTACAAGGCCGTCGATGCTCAGAAGATGGACACGGCGCTTCAGTTTGAAAATTCCGATCAGTCCTTTGACTGCGCGGTCGCATCCCTTAAAAAATTACTCGAAAAAATAGGATTTAAAGAAGGAGAAGACAAGATATGGAGAAAGTAAGATACGGTATAATCGGAGTCGGAAATATGGGCTCCTCACACGCAAAGAGCTTCCTTGCAGGCAAGGTGGAGAACGGCGTTCTCGCCGCAATTTGCGACCTCAAGCCCGAAAAGCTCGAGAAGGTCAAGGAGATGGAGGGCGCGGAGAACGTGGCCGTCTTCACCGATTATAAGGAAATGCTCTCATCGGGGCTGATCGACGCCGTTATCGTCGCCGTTCCCCACTATTTCCACCCCCAGATGTCCATTGACGCCCTGAACGCGGGCATTCATACCATCTGCGAAAAGCCTGCGGGCGTTTACACCAAGCAGGTCAAGGAGATGAACGCGGTGGCTGAAAAGTCCGACAAGCTCTTTGCTATTATGTTCAACCAGCGCACCAACTGCACCTACAGAAAAATGCGTGAAATGATCAAAAACGGCGAGCTTGGCGAGATCAAGCGCATAAACTGGATAGTTACCAACTGGTACCGTTCCCAGAGCTACTACGATTCGGGCGATTGGCGCGCCACTTGGCGCGGCGAGGGCGGCGGCGTGCTCTTTAATCAGTGCCCCCACCAGCTCGATCTGCTTTCTTGGGTAACGGGAATGATGCCGAAGCGCGTCCGCACCTTCTGCCATTTCGGAAAGTGGCACGACATCGAGGTCGAGGACGACGTAACGGCTTATCTCGAATATGAAAACGGTGCAACCGGAGTTTTCGTAACCTCCACGGGCGACACCCCCGGAACCAACCGCTTTGAGATCCTCGGTAATAAGGGCAAGCTGGTTTCCGAGCGCGTAGGAAAGGATATTCTTCTCAAGTTCTTCAAGCTCGAAATACCCGAGCGCGAGTTCAACGCCACCCACACCGGCGGCTTTGGAGAGCCGAAATATGAGATCATCGACGTTGAAACCGACGGACAGAATCCCCAGCACGTGGGCATCCTCAACAATTTCTCCAACGCCGTTCTCGGCCTTGAGCCCCTCTTCGTTGACGGCAAGGAGGGCATCAACGGTGTTCAGCTTATGGATTCCATGCTCCTTTCCACTTGGCTCAACGATTTTGTGGAGCTTCCCATTGACGACGAGCTTTACCTCGCCGAGCTTCAGAAGCGCGTGGCTACGGGCAGAGTCAAGGAGGGCGTTCGCGAGGCCGTGCTTGACACCGAGGGAACCTACGGCTCCAACGCAAAATAAGCTATGGATAAGGTGTTCAGAGTCGCGGTCGTCGGCTGCGGCGCAATACACAAAAATCATATAAACGGCATCCTTGCGTCGGGTCATAAGATCTGCGCCCTTTGCGATATTGACGAAGCGCGGGCGCGGGCTACGGCCGCCGAGCTTGAGGGTGTGCGTATCTACACAGATTACGAGGCGATGCTCGATGCCGAGCGACCCGATGCCGTTCACATCTGTACTCCCCATTATCTTCACGCGAAAATGAGCATCGTGGCACTTGAGCGGGGCATCAACGTGCTTTGCGAAAAGCCCCTTTGCATCAACCGCACCGAGCTTGAGCGTGTGATCGCGGCGGCCTCGGCAAGCAAGGCACAGCTCGGCGTTTGCCATCAGAACCGCTACGAGCCAAAGTTTCTTGAGCTGAAAAAAAGGGCAGGGGAGAACCCTGCGGGTGCTCTCGGCGTTGTGGCGTGGCAGCGTGATGCCGATTATTACGCAAGCGGCGAATGGCGCGGCAAGTGGCTGACAGAGGGCGGTGGCGTGATGATCAATCAGGCGCTCCACACCCTTGATCTGCTTCAGTGGATCGCGGGTGAGCCCGTGCGCGTTACGGCTCATATTGCCAACGATCATTTGAAGGACGAAATAGAGGTGGAGGACACCGCGACCGCCCTTTTTGAGACTGCGGACGGCCGTCGGCTCAATTTCTTTGCCACCACCGCCTGCGGAGTCAGCTTCCCCGCCCAGCTTCACGTCAAGTCGCAGGACGGGCGCAAGCTCTACGCCGACACAAAGCTTTTGACCGAGAACGGCGAGCCCGTTTGCGTTGAGGATCAAGACAGCGAGCAGATCGGCAAGGCGGTCTGGGGACGGGGTCACGCGCGGTTGATAAGTGATTTTTACCGCTGTGTGGCGACGGGCGAGCATTTCTCCATCGATGCCGTCGAGGGCGGCAAGGTTATCAGGCTTATACTTTCGATGTACGAGTCCAACGGCAAGAGGACGGATGTTTATTGATTTCGCCTGCGGCGAAGTGAAATTTTGCCTGCGGCAAAGTGAAATGTGCGTGGCACGTGAAATGTTGCCGCTTTGCGGCAAGTGATATTCGTCCTTCGGACGAGTGATATGCGCCTGCGGCGCGCGATATTCGCGCGATGCG
>JAFTOB010000039.1 GCA_017451545.1 Clostridia bacterium
AAATAAACTCCGATTTGTCGGTGAGTTCACCATTGGGTGATCGTTTTCGTTAAAAGGTCACGTCACCCGTGCCTCCGCTGCCCGGCGGCCCGGGCCAAACTCAAATTTATCGCTCTCTTTACCTTCGTTTTTGAACCCGTTCTTTTAAAAAGATATGCTGAAAGCAAAAAAGAGTTACTTTTTTTGAAGAATAATCGTTTTCGCTATTGCAAAATCGGCGAAAATATGTTATACTAATTCGGGAAGCTGTGAAATAAGGCCATACCAGCCGGGGAATTAGCGGAGCCCTGTACCTGAAATCCGCTACAGCAGGGGTGGATCCCTCATCCGAGGGCGCAGCCTTTGCGCAGAACCGTAAAAGCCGTGTTGAAGAGCGGGTCCCGCGCAATTGGGAGCCGTGAACCATGTCAGGCGGGGAACCGAGCAGCATTAAGCGGTGACCCCGATGTGCCGTGGGGGCGCCTGCTCGGAGCGGACGATACGGAGCTCACGTAAAGGTCAGGCTCGACGCTGGGGTGTATGGTCTTATTTCGCAGCTTAATTCTATCTATCGGGAGGGAGAGGACATTGCATCAGGCACTTTACCGCAAATGGAGACCCGAGAGCTTCGACGACGTCAGCGGTCAGGAGCATATAACCTCGGTGCTTCGCTACGAAAACGAGCAGGGCAAGCTGAGCCACGCCTACCTTTTCTGCGGCTCGCGCGGAGTAGGTAAGACCACCTGCGCAAAGATCCTCGCCAAGGCCGTCAACTGCCTGCATCCCGTAAAGGGCAACCCCTGCGGCGAATGCGAGGCCTGCCGCGCCATCGATTCGGGCGCCGCTACCGACGTGCTGGAGATGGACGCCGCCTCCAACAACGGCGTTGACAACATCCGCGACATCCGCGACGAGGTCATGTACGCCCCCGCCTCCCTCAAATACCGCGTTTACATAGTGGACGAGGTTCATATGCTGTCCCAGAGTGCATTCAACGCCCTCTTGAAAACGCTGGAGGAGCCGCCGTCCTACGTTATTTTCATTCTTGCAACCACCGAGCAGCACAAGCTGCCCGCAACCATAATCTCGCGCTGTCAGCGCTTTGAGTTCCGCCGCATCTCGGTTCCCGAGCTTTCGGCAAGGATCGAGCTCATCGCACGGGAGGAGGGAATAACCCTCGACCGTGACGCCGCTCTGCTTATCGCGCGCCTGTCCCAGGGCGGTATGCGTGACGCCATCAGCCTGCTTGAGCTTTGCGCGGGCGGCGGACGTGCCGTCACACCAGAGCTCGTCAACGAGACGGTCGGAAGCACCGGCCGCGAGGGAACTATGCAGATGGCCGAGTATATTGCCGCAAAAAATTACGACGGCATTTTCGCCCAGATCGCCGACACGGTGCGATCCTCCAAGGATCTCTCCACCTTTTTCAACGATATGCTGTCGCTCTGGCGCGATCTTTTGGTCTTCAGAACCCTGCCCGACCCGTCACGTTACCTCGATCTGACCGAGAGCGAGGCGGCGCGGCTGGCCGAAATATCCAAGATATTCACCCGCGAGACTCTGCTGTGGCAGTCGGGGATCATGGAGCGCGCAGTTGCAGATATGAAGAACCCCGGCGCGTCCAAGCGCACCACCGCCGAGCTTGCTCTGCTTAAAATGTGCGACGAGCAGCTTGACAGCTCCTCGGAGGCACTGCTTTCGCGGATCTCGAAGCTCGAGACCGCCCTTCTTACGGGTTCTTTGCAGGTCGCACCCGTGGCAATCCCCGTCACCGCCGCTCCCGCGGCATCACCCGTCGCACCCCCGAAGGCCGAGGACAAGCCCGCGCCCGTTGCCGCGCCTGCAGTCGAGGCACCGACTGCGGCGGCCGAGACCCCGAAGCCAGTCGCCCGTGAGGCGAAAAAGCGGTCGCTCCGCTGCTGGACCGAGGTGGTCGAGCGCATTTCGGAGAACGATCGGATGATCGGCTCCTTTTTGCGCACCGCGAAGGCATACACCGAGGAGGGTCGGCTTTGCATTCGCGCGGCAAGCGATTTTGCCAAGGGGATGATCGACACCCCCGAGACCCTCACCGTTATCGGTGCTACCGTGGCGTCGCTGACCGGTCAAAAATACGAGATCCTCGTTGAGCTCGGCGCGGGTGACGCGCAGGCCAACGACGACATAATTGATGAAATTCTTGAAACTGCGGAGGAACTTTAAAAATGAGAGCTAATATACCGAAGGGAATGGGCGGCGCGCAGAATATGAACGCGATGATCCGTCAGGCACAGAAAATGCAGGAGGATATGGCCGCGCTTCAGGCAGACCTTGACGCGCGCGAGTACGATATTTCCGCGGGCGGCGGAATGGTCAAGCTGAAGATCAACGGCAAGCGCGAGATCGTCGCTCTTGACATTCAGCCCGATATCGTCGATCCCGACGACGTCGAGACCCTGGCCGACGTTATTACCGCGGCCGTCAACGAGGGCATCAAGCGCGTTGACACCACAAACGAAACCGAAATGGCAAAGATCACGGGCGGAATGGGTATGCCCGGTCTCTTCTGATATGGCCGATTACATCGAATCGCTCCAGCGGCTCTCCGAGCAGTTCGGACGTCTCCCCGGCGTGGGACGCAAGTCGGCAATGCGCATGGCCTTTGCCGTGCTTGAGCTGACCGACGAGCAGGCGCAGGAGTTCTGCGACGCCATCGCCGACGCCAAGGCGAGGATCCACCTTTGCCCCAACTGCCAGAATCTGACCGACCGCGAGCTTTGTCCCGTTTGCGCGGATCTCAGCCGAGACACCTCGGTGATCTGCGTGGTCGAGGACGCCCGCGACGTGCTGTCCATGGAGAAGGTCAGGGAATACCGCGGAGTTTATCACGTGCTCCACGGCGTGATCTCGCCCATGAACGGCATCACTCCCGACAAGATCAAGCTCCGCGAGCTCATCGAGCGCGTGGGACGGGAGGACGTGCGCGAGATAATCGTGGCCACCAACCCCACGGTGGAGGGCGAGGCCACGGCTATGTATATTGCGAAGCTGGTCAAGCCCCTCGGGGTCAAGGTGACGCGCCTTGCTTACGGTATGCCCGTGGGCGGCGACATCGAGTACGCCGACGAGGTCACAATTTACCGCGCCCTTGAAGGCCGACGGGATTTTTGAGTTTAATATTGATGAAAAAAGCAGAGACCTTGCGGTCTCTGCTTTTTTATTTGATTTGATTGAGCTCCGATCAGACCGCAAAGGTGACGGTGGCACAGGTCAGCGAATCGTTGCCTTTCGCGATCTCAATGCCCGCCCACTGCTCGGCGGTGCCGATGAAGGTCACCTCGGTGATGGCGGTGCAGCTCGAGAAGGCGTACTCACCGATGGAGGTCACGTTTGCGCTTAGAACCACCTTTTTGATGCCTTTGCCGCAAACGAAGGCGTAGTCCCCGATCTCCGTAACTCCGTCGGGAATGACGAGCTCGGTGACGGGCGCGCCGTTGAGATAGAGATTCTTGCCGTAGTAAAGGGGATTGGAGGAGTCGGACTCAAAATCTATTGCACACCATTTCTCAAGATCGGAAATATGCACGGCGGTGAGCTTCGTGCAATTGCCGAAGGCGGATTTGCCGATCGCCTTGACGCCGCTGCCCACAGTAATGCTCTGGAGCTTCGAGCAACCGTAGAAGGCGTAGCTTCCGATGGTCTCAACGCCGTTGCCGACGGTGGCAGCCGTCATAATATTACATCCGTAGAAGGCGTCGTTGCCGATAAATCTTACGCTGTCGGGAATAGTCACGCCCGTGAGCTTGGTGCAGCCGTCGAAGGCCTTGTTTGCAATGCCAAGCGTGCCGTCCTTGACGGTGTAGGACTTGGAGACAGTATTCTTGGCCTTGATCAGATAATTTCCGATATACAGAACCACCGACTTTTCCCAGTTTGCGGAATCCTTGTAGTATCCCGTGTCATAGAAGGCGTGGTTTTCGATTACCGTGAGACTGCTCGGCAGGGAGATGGAGGTGAGAGACTTACAGCCCTCAAATGCGGAGGTACCGATGGAGGTAACGCCCTCGGGAATGACGATGGCGGCGAGCGCATCACAGCTTGCAAAGGTTTCCGTCTCAATGGAGGTCACACCTGCGGGAATATTTATTACGGTGAGGGCATCGCAACTCTCAAATGCTGAGGCTCCGATATAGGTCAGCCCGTTGCCGAGGGTAGCTTTGTTTAACTTGATACAGTAGAAGAAGGCGCTCGGGCCGATGTGGGTCACGCTGTCGGGAAGCGCGACCTCGGTCAGAGAGGTGCAGCTTCGGAATGCGGAGCCGGCTACCGTCTTTGTGCCGTCCTTTACCGTGTATTTGCCCGAGAGCGAGGTCTCGGCCTTTATCAGATGATTGCCGATATAAAGCACCGAGTCCTTCCAGTTGGCCTTGTTATTGTAATATTCGGTATTATCGAAAGCATACTCACCGATAAAGGTGATGCTGTCGGGGAGAGTGATCTTGGAAAGCGAGCGGCAATCCCTGAATGCATAGCTGTCGATTCCTTTCACTCCGTCGCAGACGGTCAGGCTCGTAAGGGAGTTGCTCTGTATCTGCCCGACACTCCGTCCTCCGTTGATAACGAGGGTCTTTATGCTTTGGCCGGGGACGTAGGACAGCACTTCGCCCGGCAGAGTGGCGTGCTCTATGTAAATGCAGCCCTCAAAGGCTTTAGAGTGGACGGATATCTCGCTCGGGAGAACGATGCTCACAAGTCCCGTGCAGTTTTCGAACGCACTGTCCCTTATCTCCTTTACGCTGTCGGGGAGGATGAGCGATTTCAGAGTCTTGCAGTCGGCAAACGCGCCCTCCGCAACGGTGATAACGCTGCTCGGCGCCTCGAATTTATCGGCTGTATTGCCAACGGCGTACAGTATCAGCGTGTCTCCGTTTTTGTTGTAAAGGTTGCCGTCAATGGATCTGTAGGCGGTGTTACCCTCGTCCACGCTGATAGAAGCCAGAGAGGTACAGCCGCTGAAGGCCTCGTAGCCTATGACCGTCACACTTGCGGGAATGCGTATGCTCTTGACGGTGGTGCAGTTTCGGAAGGCGCCGTCGGCGATGCTCTCGACCGTGTCGGGGATGATCAGCTCGGTAAGCGGCTCGCCGTTAAGATAGTGCTTGCGGGATCGGGTCATAAGCTCGGAGTAATAGATATCGTTTTTACACCAGTTTCCGATGCTGTCGATATGGATCTCCTTGAGGGCGTCGCAGCCGTCGAATGCGGAGGAGCCGAATTTTACCGTGGCGTTATTAAAGCAGACGGTAGAGAGGGCAGAGCAGTCCCTGAAGGCCCACTTGCCGAACTCTGTGTGGCCGCCCGTGAGATTTAAGGTCTTCAGGGAGGTGCAGGACTCGAAAATTCTATCGCCGAACACGGCCTCGCGGCACTTGACGGTGACCTCCTCGAGCTTGGAGCATTTCATAAAGGCGTCATCATCGATAAGCTTTATGCTTTCGGGCAGGGTCAGCTCGGTAAGGTCGCACGTGAAGAAGGCGTAGCTTCCGATCTCCTCGATGCTGTTGGGGAGCACCACGCTGTCGAGATAGGACTCGGAGAAGGCGCTGTAATAAATTTTCGTGACGGTATCGGGAATGACGATGCTGTCAACGGTCTTTTGGTAAAATGCGCGCGGGCCTATGGCTATGACCGTGTCGCCGTCGGGGGATACGCGCGGAACGACGATGTTCTTGTCCTTACAGCTTCCGGGGCCGCTGAGGTAGCACTTTCCGTCGCCGTAGGAGGTAAACTCGAGTCCTCGGCTCTCGTTGGTCTCGCCACAGGCAGAGCAGACTCCGTTCACAAAATTGTGGCCGCTCGACTTAATTGTTTCGTAATCTTTGAGTCCGCAGGCCGAGCAGGAGCGCTCAAGGCGACCGTCTCGGGTGCAGGTGACCTTCTGGACCTCTACCCATTCGCCGAGGGAGTGATCCGCCGTGGCCTCCACGCGCTCGGTCTCGCGCTCGCCGCAATGGCATTTGCGCTCGCGGTAGCCGTTCTTGCAAGCGGCCTCCTGGAACGTGACCCACTCGCCGAAGGTGTGACCCGTGGCGTCGAGTATCTCGATCTCTCTTTCACCGCAGGTGCAGGTGCGCTTGCGGCTGCCCGCATCGGTGCAGGTGGGGCTCTTGATGAGCTCCCACTCACCGAAAACGTGGCCTTCAACGGTTATCGTCTCGGTTTCTCTTTTGCCGCAGTGGCACTTGCGCTGTCGCTCGCCGTCCTTGGAGCAGGCGGGCTCCACCGTGATGACCCACTCACCGAAGGAGTGCCCTGTGGCGGGCATGTATTCGTGCTCTCTTTCGCCGCAAACGCATACGTGCTCGCGATCGCCCTCCTTAGTGCAGGTGGGATTCTTGATGATGATCCACTCGCCGAAGGTGTGCTCAAGAGTGGGAACGGTCTCGCTATCGGTTTTGCCGCAGTGGCAGGTACGCTCACGGCTGCCCGCCTTTGCGCAGGTGGGCTCTGCAACGGTGACCCAATCGCCGAAGGAGTGCCCGAGTGCGGGGATGGATTCATGATCTTTTTCGCCGCAATCGCAGACGCGCTTGCGCCAGCCGTCTACGGTGCAGGAGGGCTCCCTGCCGACGACCCAGTCGCCGAAGACGTGAACGTGCTCGGTCGTGTCGCCGCTCGGCCCGCTGACTTCGGGCTTGTCGGGGCGTTCGGTTTGTATTACGCCGTCGCCGTTGCCGTCGCCGGGTAGGTTTCCGTCCTCGGTCGTGATGCCGCCGGGGACGTTGCCGGGGCCGTTGCCGTTGGTCTCCTGCGGTCGTGTCTGCGGACCGCCGTGGAGGCTGTGTGTGGTTCCCTCGGTTCCGTTGCCCAAGACGGCAGCATCGCCGCAGGACGTGAGGATCATCGCGCAGGCGAGCAGAAGCCCGCACGCGAGAAGGGAGAGCTTGAGTAATTTTTTCATTATTTTGCCTCTTTTACAAAGTGATTTAATCAGTATATCACACAGATTAGCGTATTTTGGGGTTTTTTTGTAAACATAGTGTTAAAACACAGGACAAACAAACAAAACCGCCTCGCCGCGCAAGGATACACCAAGAAAGGCGAAGACACCGATAAATCGGAATTTGAAGTTTAAGCTAAACTCATTTTTGAAAGTTTTGATAAAACTTTTTCAAAAGTTTTTCGGGAGCCGGCGCCGAAACGCCATGGTCGCCGCAGATCCGCAGGTCTGCCCGCAACGCGCGAAAAGCTCCACGCGGCCCTTGCTTCAGTGAAAAAGAAGCGAAATTTTGGGTATGAAATACCTAAAATTTGGCTTGTTTTTCAGGCCGCGAAAACGAACAGATTGAGCAAAGCGATATTTCTGTTCGCGTATCCTCGCCGCTTATCCACCCGCGAGCCCCCACCCCCTCCCCGC
>JAFTOB010000040.1 GCA_017451545.1 Clostridia bacterium
GGTCGACCCCTCGCGCCCCCCGAGGGGTAGGGACGAGACACCTGTAACCGGTTGTTTGGCGGTTGAGGTGAAACCTATTTGAAAGCAAGACATCATCGACCACCTGTAGGGGAGGGGTTCCACCTCCCGTGGAGAATGTCTTGATTTGCGGGAGGGGAGACCCCTCCCCTACAAGGATTGAAACGCAGGGGACGGTTCTCCGTGTTATTTTGCAAAGATTAACCGTTTGTAATCTGCAAACACAGAGAACCGTCCCGCTGTGTTGGGAGGCTCGCATCAAACCAAATTATTTCCCGTATCTTTTGCAGACGCCCTGCAGGGGGCACTCGTCGCACCGCGGGGCGCGGGCTGTACAGATATCACGCCCGAAAAGCACGAGACGGTGGCAAAGGTCGCTCTGCTCGGCGGGCTCGGTGATGGCCGAGAGGGTCTTTTCCACCTTGTGGGGATCCTTCAGCTCCTCGGGATAAAAGCCCAGCCGTCCGCAAATGCGGATGCAATGGGTGTCTGCCACGATGGCCGGCTTCTTGTAGATATCGCCAAGAAGAAGGTTGGCGATCTTGCGTCCCACGCCGGGGAATTTCAAGAGCTCCTCCATTGTGTCGGGCAGAGTGCCGCCGTAAACGTCGCAGAGCAGGGCACACTCGCCCTTGATGTCGGCCGCCTTGGTGCGGAAAAGTCCGCAGGGGCGCACGATATCCTCGATCTCACCCACGGGCGCATCGGCCAGCGCGCGCGCCGTTGGGAATTTTTCGAAAAGCTCGCGGCAGACGATATTGACCCGCGCGTCGGTGCACTGAGCCGAGAGCCGCCCCATAACAAGGAGCTTCCAGGGCTCGCCGCCGAACTCAAGGGAGCAGGCTGCGTCGGGGTAGCGTTCCTTGAGAAGTGACACTACCTGCGCCATTCTTACCTTTGCCGTCATTTTTTTGCCACGAAATATGTACCCACGTGACCGCCGTCAAGCAGGGTGTAAAGGATCTCGGGATCGTGTCCGTTGAGAATGAACATAGGAATGCCCGCCTCGGTGACGATGCGCGCCGCCTCGAGCTTCGTGACCATTCCGCCCGTGCCGCGCTCGGTTCCGTTGCCGCCCGCGTGAGCCATGACCTCGTCGATGCTCTCGACGCGGGGGATTATGCAGGCGTCGGGATTCTTTCTCGGGTCGCTGTCGAAAAGTCCGTCCACGTCCGAAAGGTTGAGCAGAATATCGGCGTGGCAAACGAGGGCGACGTAGGCCGCCAGCTTATCGTTGCCGCCGAAGTTAAGCTCCTCGGTGGCGATGGAATCGTTTTCGTTGACTATCGGCACACAGCCGAACTTGAGCAGGGCGTTGAAGGTATTCTCGGCGTTCTGACGGCGCTCGGGATTCTCGAAAACGTCCTTCGTCATAAGTATCTGTCCGATGGTAATACCGTAATCGGCAAAAAAGCGCGAATATATTTTCATCAGCTCGTTCTGACCGATGGCGGCGGTAGCCTGCTTTTCGGCGGTGTCGTGGGGTCTGTGTGGTAGACCGATCTTGGCGACGCCCGCGCTGACGGCGCCCGAGCTGACGAGAACGACCTCCTTGCCCGCATTTTTGAAGTCCGAGAGGATCTTGACCAGCTCCTCAATGCGGCGGAGATTAAGATGACCCGTGTCGTGTGTGAGGGTCGAGCTGCCGACTTTGATGACAACTCGGCGGCAATCTGCAAATTTTCCCATAAAAAAGCTCTCTTTTCTAAAAAAAATCTTAAAAAGGTATTTTCAAAACCGAAATTTTGTATTATAATGATTATACTACATTTATCAAAATTTTTCAAGTATAAATTTCGGGAGGTAAATAAATGAGCCAGAGATATACGATAACCCTGTCGGGTATGCCCATGAACATAATCACCGATGAGTCCCCCGAGGCCGTTGAGGCCATCGTCGGCATCATCGATCGCCGTATGCGCGAGATAAACCTGAAGAGCAACCGTTGCTCAAAGACCGAGGCCGCGCTCCTTTGCGCCCTTGACTATTGCTCGGACAAGATCAAGTCCCAGCGCAAGGTCAAAAAGCTCGAGTCCATGATCGCCGAGTACGAGCTGAAGATCTCCGAGCTTGAAGAGGAGATCGCCGAGCTTGAGGCCAAGCTTGACAAGTAAAATGCAGAAGGGATTGCCCGAGCTGCTTTGCCCCGCGGGCTCGCGGGCGGCATTTGAGGCAGCCGTTGAGGGAGGGGCTGACGCCGTTTATTTCGGCGGCCCTCTCTTTAACGCGCGAATGAACGCGCAGAACTTCTCCTTTGAGGAGATGGGGCAGGCGGTTGACCTTGCCCACGCCTATTCGGTAAAATGCTATATGACTCTGAACACGCTGCTTTCCGACCGTGAGCTGCCCGAGGCTGTGAGCTTCGCCGAGCGGGCGGCGGATATGGGCGTGGATGCCCTGATCGTGGCCGATCTCGGCGCGGCGGCGGCCATTCACCGCCATCTGCCGTCGCTGGCACTTCACGCCAGCACCCAGGCCTCGGGGCATAATATCAGTGCCGCCGCCGAGCTTCGCAAGCTCGGCTTTTCTCGCATGGTCATGGCCCGCGAGGCGTCACTTGCCGACATCCGCGCCTTTTGCGAGGGCTCCGATACGGAGCTTGAGGTCTTTGCCCACGGCGCGCTCTGCGTTTGCCATTCGGGGCAGTGCCTCTTTTCTTCCCTCGTGGGCGGTCGGAGCGGAAACCGGGGCGAGTGCGCGCAGCCCTGCCGTCTACCCTTTACCGTGAACGGAAAGGAAAAATATCCCCTTTCGCTGAAGGATCTCTCCTTAGCTCCCCACATTCCCGCCCTCATCGGCGCGGGGGTCGCGTCCTTGAAGATCGAGGGACGAATGAAATCCCCCGAGTACGTCCGCGCCGTGGCAAGCGTTTACCGCCGCCTGCTTGACGAGCGCCGCGCCGCCACACCCGACGAGATGCTCTATCTGCGCGAGGTCTTTTCGCGCGGCGGCTTTACCGACGGCTATTTTACCTCGCGCGTGGGGCCGAATATGCTGGGCGTGCGCTCCGAGGGCGACAAGGAGACCACCAGAAGGCTCGATAAATTTGTGGGGATCACAAGGAAGCTCCCCGTGAATATGAAGGCCCGCTTCGCGGTGGGCGAGCCCTCGTCTCTGACCCTTTCGGGGCAGGGAAGAGAGGTCACGGTGACGGGTCAGAATCCCGAGGTCGCCCTGAACCGACCGCTGACCGAGGAGGACATAGGAAAGAATCTGACCAAGCTGGGCGGCACGCCCTACACGGTCGAAAATATAAGGGTCGATATTTCGGGCGAGCTGATGCTGCCTCTGTCGGCCGTCAACGCCCTGCGCCGCGCCGCTGTGGAGGCTTTTTCGGCAAAAGAGCCCACCCGTGTTGCGAAAACAGGGGAAAAAGCGCCGCTTGCAGTCGGCAAAAAGCTGAAAAAAACGAGCGCGAGATTTGCCTATCCGTCGCAGATCACCCCTGCGGCGCGTGAATATTTCGATCACATTTATCTGCCGCTGGAGCTTTACGGCGGCGAGTGCGACGGGGTCATAATGCCCCCCGTCATCTTCGACAGCGAGCGCGAGAGGGTAGAAGGGCTCCTCGACCGCGCGGTCGAGCTCGGCGCGCGGCGCATCCTCGTGGGCAATCTCGGTCACCTTTCGCTCTGCGAGGGCAGGGAGCTGACCGTCGTCGGAGATTTCAGACTCAACGTTTTCAATTCGGCAAGCGCGGCCGTGGTCGAGGGGCTCGGGATCTCCGAGTTTATCGCCTCGCCCGAGCTGACCCTCCCTCAGCTCCGCGACCTGCGGGGCTCGGCGTCGGTGATCGTTTACGGTCGGATGCCCTTGATGCTGCTTGAAAAATGCGTGATCCGAGAGCTTGGCGGCTGCCGTGATGCGGCAAGTCTGCGGGGCGGAGAGCGGAGCGTTAATTGCACCGCCACCCTTTGCGACCGCGTGGGGGCGAAATTTCCCGTTCTGCGCGAGGGCGCGCACCGCAACGTGGTCTACAACAGCCTGCCAACGTCCATGTCAGACCGCGCCGATCAGCTTGCGAAACACGGCATTACCGACCGACATTTCATCTTTTCGGATGAGAGCGCGGCGCGTGTGGACGCCGTCGTCGCCGCCTTCCGTTCGGGCGCACCGCTGACGGGTACGCCGAAGGTCAGAAGAATTTAAACGCATCATCTGCGGCCGCTCGGCCGCAAGAAAAGGCACGCCTCGGCGTGCCTTTTCTGTGTATTTGAGATATATATGCATTGTTATTTGAGCCTTTTCGGCGTGTCGACAATGCCCGCGAGATAATCGAGAGAAATTCCGTAATACTTGGCCAAGGTAACAAAATGGTGCATCGGCATTTCGCGTTTTCCGCTTTCATAAAGCTGATACTGCTGTCTGGTTATATTCAAAATCAGGGCAATATCCTCTTGCTTTTTATCGTTATCCTCCCGCATATCCTTCAGCCTCTGATAAACGTACATACATTGTCTCCTATCAAAAACAGATTTAATGAAATAATTATACCATTGCATTCAAAAAAATGCTTGACAAGCATTCAAACAGATGCTATAATTATTTAAAAGCATTCATATGAACGCATCTGTGAGGAGAAAAATAATGAAAGAAACACTTGAAAAACTGTGGAACGAGTATTTGGAGGACGGTTGCGCGGTCATTGATACCGACAGAGAAAGAGAGCTTGTCAAAAAAGCGGCTGAACTGCATAGCACGGCAAACGAATTGCTGACGGGTACGCAAAAAGAGGCCGTGCAAGAATACGTTGACGCATTGAATGACATACAAAGCCTGTTTGCCAGAAAGGCATTTCTCAAGGGCTGTGAATTTGCAGTGTCATTCATTCTCGAGGCAGGCGGCTCGAAATAATCCGATCCGCACCCGATCGCGTGTGACGGCGTGCATATCATTGTCCTCAATAAATTCGCCGGATAACTCCGCTTCGCTCCGTGATTCTTCGCCGAGCCGCTGGTAAGCGAGCTTCCCGACGGCTTTCGGCTCGAATGCGAACCAGCTCTCTTGCTTTGCAAGAGACCGGGGCGAATGTGCAGCTATCCCAGCCAGCAGAAAAGGCACGCCACGGCGTGCCTTTTCTGCTGGCTGGGATAGCTGGATTCGAACCAGCGAAAATGCCAGAGTCAAAGTCTGGTGCCTTACCGCTTGGCGATCTCCCATCACTCTTATTATTATATCACTGTTTGCTTTCTATGTCAATATTTTCCGAAAAAATAAATATCTTGCTCTGTCTTCTTGCATTATCCGCTCTTTTGTGGTACAATATTCTCAATGATCATCCTAAGGAGAATATATGAAGATCGAGCTTATTCCCGAAAAGGGTCAATTCTACAAGGCAAATATGCACTGCCACACCAATATTTCCGACGGCACCCGCTCCCCCGAGCAGATCAAAGAGGACTATATGCGAGAGGGCTATTCCGCCGTCTGCTTCACCGACCACGAGGTGCTGATCGACCACTCCGATCTGTGCGACGGGTACTTCATCGCCCTCAACGGCTACGAGGTGGCCATCAAGAAGAACGAGTACGAGCACACTGCTATGTTTATGCCCGTCTACCATTTCAACATCATCGCCCCCGCGCCCGACAAGCTGGAGGCCGTGAACTTTTACGTCAACAATCCCTCCTGTCCCGGCAACTGCCGCAAGTACATCGACGAATATGCCAAGTATTCGAGCACCATCGACCACGTTGAGTACGACGTGGACTGGGTCAACGGCTTTCTCAAGGGCATCGCCGACGCAGGCTTTCTCATCACCTACAACCACCCCGTGTGGTCGCTTCAGGACGCCCGCGACTATGCGCCCTTGCGCCATCTCCACGCCGTTGAGGTCGTAAACGGCGGCTGCGCGAGAACTCTGCGTGACAACACGTCCATCCCCTACGAGACCATTCTCCGTGAGGGCGTGCGCGCCGTTCCCGTTGGCGGCGACGACAACCACAGACCCGCCGAAACGGCACTTGCCTGGACTATGATCAAGGCCGAGGAGCTGACTTACGAGGCGTTGATCGACAGCTACAAAAAGGGCTACTGCTACGCCTCCGAGGGGCCCGAGATCCACAGCCTGACCCTTGAGGACGGCAAGATCAAGATCCGCACCTCTCCCGCCGCGAGAATAACTATTTTTGCCGAGGGACGCTACGTAAAGGCCGTGGGCGGTCGCGGTCAGACCGTCACCGAGGCGGAATTTGACTACCTGCCCGAGAAATTCGGCAAATATTTCCGACTTGAGGTGCGCGACGCCGAGGGCTACTGCGCCTTCTCGAACGCCTATTACACCAACGAGATCAAATAACCCACGGGAGGCTGCTTCATTCGGCAGCCTCCCCGTTTTATTTGAAATGAGCCCGATAAATCGGGCCGGGCGCCCCGGCGGGCAAGGCTCGGGTGGCGTGACCTTTTCACGCCCGCGATCACCCGATGGGAAAC
>JAFTOB010000005.1 GCA_017451545.1 Clostridia bacterium
ACTATCGTTACGGAACTCACTCAAAGCCTCCCCCATTGGGGGAGGTGGCGCGGCTTGCCGTGCCGGAGAGGGCTTTTTTACCCTCTCAGTCGCTTCGCGCCAGCTCTCCCAAAGGGAGAGCCATTGTCTTAAACGCTTCCAAAGTTGGTTGCAATAAAACCTGTTTGAAACATTCAATTTACGATTTATCTGTCTCCTAAATCAAATAAAATCGAAAATCGGAACGATTTTCTTCCTAAATGTTGCCGCAGGCAACGCATCATTGCCGAAGGCAACATCATTCATCATTTCGCGAAGCGAAACATCATTTGCCCTCCGGGCAACCTCTCTCCCATTCGGTCAGAAACACCGCCGCATAGGAAAGAGTCAGGTGAAAGAGCGAGGTGTTCCATTTCGCGGTCTTACCCCAGCCCTCGAAGGTCACGGTCGCGCCCTCGCGCAGCATCCGCCGCCACGCGCCCTCGTCCTTCAAAAATTCAAGCATAAGCTCGCGCCGTCCCGTGCGCTTCAAGCCCCACAGAATGGGAAACGCGCCGAAAAGCATTACCGTAGTAAAGCCCCTCTGCTTTATAAATTCAACTATGGCCTCCTCGCTACCTGCGTCGGGATAAAGCCCGTACATCAAAGCGAATGCATTTGAAACCACACTGATATGCTCGGAGCGGGTACTGTCGCGGATCAGCCTTTTGTCGGCAACGTAAAAGGCATCGAAATAGGCATTCAGAATAGGCGTTTCGTCAAATTCGCGCGCCCGTCCGAGCAGATCCGAGATCTTGTTCATATACTTGATCGCGCCGATATAGTGGGCGTTGATAACGCTGTGCAGATCGGTGCAGACCTTGCCCTCCTGTATGTCGGCATCGTAGCCGTCGCGGTAGGGCGCGGGCCACTCGACCACGCACCACTTGTCAAGATCGCGGAGCAGGCCGTTCCTATCAGCATAGCTTTCGCGGTAAAACTCAAGCACGTCGCAGAGCCGACCGTAACACTCCTCAAGATAATCGCGGTCGCCCGTCAGCTTATAATACTGATACAGGGCAAAATACATCATCAAAGGGTATTCGGCGATCTCCTGCATAAATGAGCAGGCGGCGCAGGTCATAAGACCGCGATTGACAAACGCACTCCGCAGGCTGTCGTCAATGAGCTTTTTGAACATGGAGGGATCACGGGTCAGAATGGCGTGGGTCAAGGCACTGTAACAGCCGTCACCCAGATAATTGCCCTTTTCGCGCTCCATACAGTCCTGAATGACCTCCTGAACACCGTATTTTACGGAGTTGACGCAAAGCTCCCAGATGGGGGCAAGCTCGGGATCGTCGAAGGCGGGCTCGGCCTTCAGCTCGAAGGGATAGTGACGGGCAATGAATCTTATATCCTCGACCCGACAGCCCTCGGGCAGCTCAAGGTGCGCATAGCGGATGGCCTTGTAATCGAACTGATCGAGGCTGTCACACCCGCCCGACAGCACCCATTCCTCAAAGTAACCCGGCTGATTTTTGTCATTTCCCCGCCAAAATGCGCGAAGGGGGTGTAATAATTCGCCATTTTCGTCGAGCTCCTGGGCGCAGGTGACAGAGATCACGTCGCCCCGATTTCCGCGCGCCTTGAGTGACAGATAGCCCACGTATATGCCGCCGAGATCGACGGTAACACTGCCACGGTCGGCAGTCACGCGAGGCTCAATGACCTCAAAATCAAGCATTTTCGTGGGCTGCTCAAAGAGCGCGTAGTCAACGTATCGGCGCGCCGTGGCGCGGACCCACCCGCGGTCATCGTAGCCCGGAAGGAAGAAGCCCTCCTCGGGTGAGCCGCTGATATACCGCTCGCAAAACTGCGTTTTGTATCCCACGGTGGCCATGGTCTCAAAGCCCCTGTGATCGGCGCAGAGGAAATCCTCATCGGTTGAAAGAATGACCTCCCCGCCCTGCTCCACGTCGAGTATCAGCCCGTGGCGATCGTCGCCGCTGACCCAGACGCGGTTAATCAGCCCTTGATAAAGAGTGTGGACGGCGATGATATTCTCACCCTCGCAGAGCTCCACCTCGATTTTATTGTAGTAATAATGGAAGGGATAGCCCGGCGCGGGCCCCTGCGCCACGAACTCACCGTTTATCCACAGCTTATAGTAATCGTCGGCCGAGATATAGACCGTCGCCCTGCCCCCTCGCGCCGAAAAGCGGCGGCGGAAAAGCAGGTGGGCGTTCTGCCGACCGTAGGACACGATCTCCCTTTTGTCAAGCTGACGGTGAAACACGTTCACGGGCTCGAGATCGGCAAACTCGGGTGAGCTTATCCATTTTCCTTTGAATTTACGTTCAATATCCATTTTCAGTTGAAAAATTCGTCCACGTAAGGCAGACCGTTGCGGAATCCCAGACGGCAACGTGACAGATACCAGGTCTTTCCGCCGTCGGGCGAGCCCTGATAAAACAGATAATGCCTGCCGTCATCATCGGTAAAGGCATAAGGATGACCCGACTCGCTTGCGTTCCACTCGCCCTCGCGGCCGCATCTGATCAGCGGCTCGGTGAAGAGCTTTTTGAAGAACACACCGTCCTCCGACACGGCACAGCCTATCTGCTGGGGTGTGCAGTTATACGAGCCGCCGTAGAACATATAGACCTTTCCGTCCTGCGTAAGCGTGGCGGCCGCCTCGATGCACTCGCCCTCCCAAACAAATTCGGGCGCGAGGATCGAGCCACGGATCGGCTGTGTCCAAGTGTCGCGTGAATAATCCGAGCCGAGGGGGGCGTAGGCCACGCCCTGCTTTTGGATCTTCATTCCGTGATCGCGGGTGGCAAAATAGAGAAAGAGCTTGCCTCCATGGGCTACAACGTCGGCGTCTATGGCACGTCCGCAGCACCAATCGTCGGTGGGGCGGAAGATGGGATTCGTCCCGTCCTTCGTAAAATTCAGACCGTCCTCCGACACCGCGTGGCAGATGGCATCCAGCCTGCGATTGCCGTAGGTCTGATAGAAAAGATGGATCTTCCCGTTCTCAAGATAGGCGGCGGGGGCGGCGATGCCCTTCTGCTCACATTCCTGAGTGATCGGAACGAAGCCGCAATATTTCCAGCCTTCCATATCGTCAGAGGTGGCAATGCCGATGACGAAGCGGTCGCCGTCGGCTTCATATGCCGTGTAATAAAGAAAATATGTGTCGCCAAGTCGAACGACGGCGGGATCCTTTGCGAAATTCTCGCGGGATCCGTTAGAGTCAGAATACAGCATTTTATTTTACCTTATTTTGTCGATTTTTCCACAGCCTCGAAAAGACCGTAGAGGTAGCAAGCGCCGAGGGCGCGGTCGTAAAGTCCGTAGCCGGGCTTGCCGTCCTCGCCCCAGATGTTTCTGCCGTGGTCGGGGCGCACGTAGCCCTCAAAGCCGGCCTCCACCAGCGCGCGGACGATGCCGTACATATCAAGGCTTCCCTTTTCGGTCAGGTGACCGCACTCGCAGAAGTCCAGCTCGCCCGAGAGCTTGATCTGGCGCAGGTGGACAAAATAGGAGCGGGGGGCCAGCTTTTTCGCCATTGCCACAAGATCGTTGTCACGTCCCGCGCCGAGCGAGCCGGTGCAGAGGGTGATGCCGTTGTGGGGGTTGGGCACGGCAGAAAAGAGCTTGTCGTAGCTCTCATCGCAGGTGATGATCCTGGGCAGACCGAACATATCCCACGGCGGATCGTCGGGGTGGATGGCCATGTTGATTCCTGCGGCATCGCAGGCGGGCATAATGCCCTCAAGGAAGTAAACGAGGTTCTCGAAGAGCTTCTCGTGGGTCATTCCCGCGTAAGCGTCGAGCAGGGCGTTCAGCTCGCCCGGTGTGTAGCTCTCGTCCCAGCCCGGCAGGTGCAGATCGTGGGGATCCAGCGCCATCAGCTCATCGTGGCGGTAGGAAAGCGAGTTTGAGCCGTCCTCGGCCTCGGTCTTCAGGTTGGTGCGGAGCCAATCGAATACGGGCATAAAGTTGTAGCAGATGCATTTTACGCCGACTCGGCCGAGATTTTCAATTGTCTGCGCGTAATTCGCGATATAGCGGTCACGGGTGGGACGGCCGAGCTTGATGTCCTCGTGCACGGGAACGCTCTCGATGACCTCCATCTCAAGTCCGTTTTGGTCGCAAAACTCCTTGAGCCGGAGAATGCGATCCATGGGCCAGACCTCGCCCACGGGGATATCGTAAACGGCGGTGACAACGCCGCTCATACCGGGAATCTGTCGGATATAGGAAAGCGGAATGCTGTCCTTTTCGCCGTACCAGCGAAACGTCATTTTCATTGTGGCGATCTCCTTTTATATTTTTATGAATTCTTTTACGTTACCGTAGCAAACGCCGTACATAAGCTCCCGGGCGGCGCTCATATCGTACTCGCCGCGCTCCACGTAGCCGCCGACGAAATCGGCGAGGATGCGGCGGAAGAAATCAAATCGCGCGTAGCTTGCGAAGGAGCGGCTGTCGGTGAGCATACCGAGATTTGTGCCGAGGGCGGCGTACTCCGCGATGACTTCAAGCTGGCGGCGGATGCCCAGCAGGGTGTCGTTGAACCACCAGGCCGCGCCGATGCGCACGTTCGGAAAGGCGCCCGACATAGTCGCCACGGCGGGCATGACCGAGGGGTCAAGGGAATAAAGCACGGTCTTCGGCAGATGGCCGCGGGAATTGAGGGTGTCAAAGAAGACGACAAGCTCGTCGGGGTTGACCGAGCCGCGCATAATGTCAAAGCCCGAATCGCGACCCGTGATAGGCAGAGCGGCGGAATTTACGCAACGGAAGGTGGCAAAATGAAGCTGCATGACCATTCCGCGCTCGGCGTAAAGCGAGCAGAGATAGTAAAGCAGGTGGGAGAAAAGAGTGCGCTTCTCGGCGGCATCAAGACTCGAGCGGTTGGCAAAAAGTCCCTCGGCGCGAGGTGTGCCGCAGTCGCGGACGGGTGGAAGATCCATACCGTGGTCGGCCATTCGACAGCCCTTCGAGACGAAGAAATCGAGTCTGCTCTTCAGCGCCGCCTTCAGGTCGGCAAGGCTCTCGATCTTCATACCTGCCGCCGCCTCAAGCTCGGCGAGAGCCGCATCGTCGGGCGGGAGCATTCTGTCGGGACGGAAGGTGGGGCAGACCGAGGTGTCGCCGTATTTTCCGTGCGCGTCGAGAGGCGACGCGGGATCGTCTGTGGTGGCCACGTACTCAACGCGGAACTGTTTCAGAATATCGTTTGAGTCGATCCTCGAAAGCACTGCATTGGCGCGCTCCCAGATCTCGTCGGCGGTGTCGGCCGAGAGGGGCTTTTCGATGCCGAAGAGCAGCTTCAGCTCAAGCTGGGAAAAGTAATAAAGAGGGCCGCCGCAGAGCTTCGGGAATATCTCGGCGTATTTCTTGAATTTTTCATAGTAGCTTGCGTCGCCCGTGATATATTTCTCATCAACGCCGCAAAGACGCATGGCGCGCCACTTGTAGTGGTCGCCCGAAAGCCAGAGCTCGCCGATGTCCGCGAAGCGATGGCGATCGCGGATCTCCTTTTCGTTGAGATGGCAGTGATAATCGATTATGGGCAGATCCTTTACCGACGCGTAAAGCTCCTCTGCCGCCGACGAGGATAAAAGCACCCCGTCACCAAAAAAATCTTTCATATTACAGCCTTTCTTGTGTTTTAGTATGACCGTGACAAATGTGTGTTCGATAAATCGGAATTTATTTGAAATAGTTTGCAAAATTTAGACCGCTAAACAATCAAGCTGCGACTCACTCAAAGCCTCCCCCATTGGGGGAGGTAGCGCGGCTTGCCGTGCCGGAGAGGGCTTTTTTACCCTCTCAGTCGCTTCGCGCCAGCTCTCCCAAAGGGAGAGCCATTGTCTTAACCGCTTTTGAGGCTGGTTTCATCAAAATCTGTTTGAACCCTTCAAATTCCGATGTGTCGGTCTATCCAATTAAATAAAAATCGAAAACCGAAGGTTTTCTTCCTTAACGTTGACGCAGGCAACATATCACTCGCGCATCGCGCGAATATCACGCGCCGCAGGCGCATATCACTCGTCCGATGG
>JAFTOB010000041.1 GCA_017451545.1 Clostridia bacterium
CGGAGGGAGGCATTTTGTGAGCCGCATCTTGTTTGTTTTGCACCTTAAATTTTGCAAACTCTTTCAAACAAATTCCACCGCAACCAACCTTAGAAGCGGTTGAGACAATGGCTCTCCCTTTGGGAGAGCTGGCGCGAAGCGACTGAGAGGGTAAAAAAGCCCTCTCCGGCACGGCAAGCCGCGCCACCTCCCCCAATGGGGGAGGCTTTGAGTGAGTCGCAGCTTGATTATTTAGCGGTCTAAATTTCGCAAACGCATTCAAACAAACTCCGATTTATCGGTGAGTTTGCCATTTGGAGGAGCATGAAGTCTTGTGGTAAAATTTTCTTTTAAAGTTTAAATTTTGTTGCAAATGCATCAATTATTAATAAAAATATGTGGTATACTATACTCGTAAAGAAAGATCGGAGGTTCAATGGAACAAATGAAATTCGCGTTTTTTGATGCAAAGCCCTATGATCGCCCCTCCTTTGATAAATTTTCGGAGGCCGCGGGGGTCAGCTTCAAATATTTCGAAACCAAGCTCAATGAGGACACGGTGGAGCTTGCCGCAGGCTACGACGGCGTTTGCGTTTTCGTCAACGATACCGTCAACGCCTCCGTCATAGACCGCCTGTGCGAGCTGGGTGTCAAGGTAGTGGCGCTTCGCTGTGCCGGCTTCAACAACGTAGATATTAAATACGCCTTCGGAAAAATACACGTCCTGCGCGTTCCGGCCTATTCACCCTACGCAGTTGCCGAGCATACGGTCGCCATGCTTCTGACCTCCATCAGACGCATCCACAAGGCCTATATCCGCACGCGCGACTTCAATTTCAGTCTGGCGGGTATGACCGGTTTTGATCTCCACGGTAAGACGGTCGGCGTTATCGGCACCGGGCGCATCGGTCGGGTATTCATCGACATCTGCCGCGGATTCGGAATGAAGGTCTTGGCATACGACAAGTTCCCCGCAGAGGGGCTTGACAACGGCGACACGGTCAGATACGTCCCCCTCGACGAGCTTTTCGAGAAGAGCGACATCATTTCCCTTCACTGCCCGCTGACCGAGGATACCTACCATATCATCGACAGCGAGGCCATCGCCAAGTGCCGACGGGGCGTTGTTATTCTCAACACCTCACGCGGCGCGCTGGTTGATGCCGAGGCGCTGCTTGCGGGCATCAAATCCCGTAAGGTCGGGGCGGCCTGCCTTGACGTTTACGAGGAAGAGTCCGATTTCTTCTTTGAGGATTTTTCGGGTCACATCATCGAGGACGATATCTTGGCCCGCCTGATCTCCATGCCCAACGTCATCGTAACGTCCCATCAGGCGTTCCTGACCGAGGAGGCGCTGTCCAACATCGCCGAGACCACGGTGAGCAACATCGTCACCTATTTTGAGACCGGAATGTGCGAAAACGAGCTCTGCTACCGCGGTGGAGCCGCGCAGGACTGCAAATGCGGCAAGTGCTTCTGACACCCCGAAGTCAGCAACTCGCGCCGTCTGCCGACGGCGACGGTGTCATTACGCACCGCAATGAAAGACCAAGCGGGTCGGCGGGCCTGCTTGGTCTTTGAAATATTTTGAGAATAATTTTTACATATAAGGAGTGAGCCTATGAGAGAGTCGGATTTTCTCGGAAACTGCGGATATTGCAAGAGTCGCGAGGCGGTCGACCGCCCGACCGTGCCCCACGCCGCCAAGCGGCTGGATATCCCCACTCTGATCGGCGAGCTTGACCGTCTTTTCGCCGCCGAAAGGCTTACCGACGCGCAGAGCTTGCTTGAGACCTCCCTTGAGGAGGCGCGTGCGCTGGGCGACCGCTCGGGTGAGCTTTCGATCCTCAGCGAGCTTATGGGCTTTCACCGCAGAAGCGGCGACGCCGAGGCGGCGCGAAAGGCCTGCCGCGAGGGGATCGACCTCGTCGGCGAGCTGAAGCTGGGCTCTGCCGTCAGCGGTGCGACCGTTCTGCTCAACGCCGCAACCACGCTGGCGGCATACGGCGAGCCTGCGGAGGCTATCGGGCTTTTCGAGCAGGTATCGCGGGTCTATTCGGCCAATCTCGACCCCCAAGACTACCGTTTTGCGGGGCTTTACAACAATATGGGCACGGGCTACGCCGCTCTCGGGGACTTTGAGAGGTCGCGCGCTTACTATCTCGCCGCCCTGAAGCTGCTTCGGGAGACCGACAACCGCGAGGAGGTGGCGGTGACCCACGTCAACCTTGCCCAGATATACGACAGCTTTGAGCGTGAGGACCGCGATGAGCAGGTAGACCTTCACGTATCGGCGGCCATCGCCGAGCTTGACGGCTCGCCACGTCGTGACGGCTACCACGCCTTTACCTGCCGCAAGTGCGCACCGACGCTCGATCGGTTGGGCTACTTTTTCGACGCCAAAAGACTTGACGAAAGGGCGGATGACATTTATGCGAGGAATTGAGCTTTCGGAAAAATGCTTTTTTGAAAAATTTCTGCCCCTTCTTCGGGAAAGACTACCCGAGGCCGAGGGGCGCATCGCCGCGGGGCTTGTGGGAGGCGGCTCGGAGTGCTTCGGCTTTGACGACGGCATCTCCCGCGACCACGATTTCAGCGACGGCTTTTACATATGGCTGACGGACGAGGACGATATAAAATACGGGGTGGAGCTTGCGCGGATCTATCGCGAATGCGTAACGCCCCCGAAGGCGACCTGCGCCCGACCGAGACATAGAGGGGTCGTGACGGTGGGTGAATTTTACCTACCCTACACCGGGCGGCGCGGTCTGCCCGAGCATCCCGCCGAGTGGCTCGACCTGCCCGAGCAGGCACTTTCCGAGGCCACCAACGGCCGCGTATTTTTAGATAACGTAGGGGCGTTTTCTGAAATACGGTCTGGGCTTACCGACAAAATGCCCGAGGACGTGTTGAAAAAACGGCTTGCCGCTCGGGTCATCACCATGGCGCAATCGGGTCAGTACAACTTCGCCCGTTGCCTCGCCCACGGCGAGGTCGGCGCGTCGCGCTTAGCCCTCTCGGAATTTGCCGAGGCGGCTATCTCGGCAGCGTTTTTGCTCAACCGCCGCTACGCGCCCTACTACAAATGGGCGCTCCGCGCCCTGCGCGAGCTGCCGCGACTCGGCGAGCTTGCCGACAGCATCACTGCCCTGCTCTGTTCGACCGACGAAGCGGCCTGCCGCGAGCTTATCGAGGAGATCTCGGGAGCGGTGGCCGACGAGCTGCGCCGTCAAAACCTCAGCGACTCAACCTCGGATTATCTTGAACCCCACGCCTATTCGATCTTCAAAAAAATAGAAGATCGCTACCTCCGCTCGCTCCACATTATGGACGGCGGGCGGTGAACTGCCGAGCAGATAAATCGGAGTTTGTTTGAAAATTCAAGGTGCAAAACGAACGGCGTAAATCTAACGAAATGTAGGGACCGGCGTCCCCGACGGTCCGCGAAGATGTGCGAGGCAAAATGGCGAAAATCGTTGATTTTATTGGGGTTTCCGCCTTAAATATCGCAATCCCGTGACGTGGACCGTCGAGGACGCCGGTCCCTACAGGGTTAAATTTTAACCGTTCGCGATCCGCTTTGGGTGAAATACGTTTGAACCCTTCAAATTCCGATTTATCGGTGAGTTTCCCATTGGGTGATCGCGTACGGCACAAGGTCACGCCACCCGTGCCTTCGCTGCCGCCGTTGCGGCAAAATCGGAACGATTTCCTCCTTAATTTACCTCGTCAAGGCAACCAAAAAAGTCCCGACGTCTGTCGGGACTTTCTTTATTAGATCAAAGCACGCACTTGAGGAACTGCCTCGTGCGCTCCTCCTTCGGGTTCTCGAAGAACTCCTTCGGGGGTGCCTCCTCGGCAATATTTCCGTCGGCAATGAAGAGGATCTTGTCGGCCACCTCACGGGCAAAGCCCATTTCGTGGGTGACAACGATCATTGTCATTCCCTCCTCTGCCAAATGCTTCATAAGGGTCAGAACCTCGCCGACCATTTCGGGGTCGAGGGCGCTTGTGGGCTCGTCGAAGAGCATGACCTCGGGCTCCATTGCCAGCGCGCGGGCGATGGCCACACGCTGCTTCTGACCGCCCGAAAGCTGGGCGGGGTATGCATCTGCCTTATCGGGCAGACCGACCATCTGAAGCAGCTCGCGTGCGCGGGCTTCGGCCTCCTCGCGGGTCTTGAGCTTGAGCTTTATGGGCGCGAGAGTGATATTTTCAAGGATGGATTTGTGGGGGAAAAGGTTAAAATGCTGAAACACCATTCCCATCTTCTGTCTTACGCGGTTGACGTTGCAGCCGGGAGACGTGATGCACTCGCCGCCGAAGTAGATCTCGCCCTCCGAGGGCTGCTCCAGCAGGTTGAGGCAACGGAGAAAGGTACTCTTTCCGCCGCCCGACGGGCCTATAATAACGATCTTTTCGCCTCGCTTGATCTTGTAATCGATGCCCAGCAGAACGCGGATCTCGTCATTGTCGCCGAAAAACTTGTGCAGGTTGCGCACCTCAATAAGGGCGTCGGGGTCGGGCTGATAAGCCTCGACGTCGAGCTTTTTCTTCTTATCTTTCACTCTTACGCAGCCTCCTTTCGAGCAGGGATACGAGATAGGACAGTCCAAGCACCAGGATCAGATAGATGACGGCCACGGCCAGCAGGGGCATAAAGTCGCTGTAGGTCAGAGATCTGATCTTCAGACCGCCGAGAGTCAGGTCAGCGACGCCGATATAGAAGGCCACGGAGGTCTCCTTGAGCAGGGTGATGAACTCGTTTGCCAGCGAGGGCAGGATGGCCTTGAAGGCCTGGGGGATAACTATGTACCACATGGTGGCAACGTAGCCGAGGCCGAGGCTTCGACCCGCCTCGGTCTGTCCCTCGTCAATGGACATAATACCGCCGCGGACGATCTCCGACACGTAGGCACCCGAGTTGATACCGAAGCAGAGCACGGCGGCCAGGAACTTCGGAATACCCAACGGCAGCAGAATGACAAAATAGATGATCAGAAGCTGTACCATAACCGGCGTTCCGCGCATTACGGCAAGGTAGACCTTGCAGATGGCATCGAGAATGCCGAGCTTGCCTGTCTTTGCGTTGGTGCAACGGACGGCGGCCACGATAAAGCCGATGATCAGACCCAGCACAAGTGCGAGGGCGGTGATGGCCAAAGTGGTTCCGAGACCCTTGACCAGGTACATCCAGCGGCTGTCCTTGATAAAGTTGTTATAGAACTCGGACTTGAAATCGTCCACGAAGCCGTGAACGGGTCCCTTGATACCGAGCGCGGCCGAATCGTAATTGACCAGCGCAAAGCAATCGGCGCAGCCGTCGCGCAGGCTGTTCTCGGCCTTAATGTCCACCTCGGTGCCGTTGACGTCGATCTTCTCGGTCTTCTTTACAAGGTCGCGTGCCTTGAGAACGTTGCCGAAAAGGGCGTTGACCGTCTTGTCAGAGGGCTCGAGCTTATACTCACCCTCAAGGCTCTGGTAGAGAGTGACCTCTACCTCTCCCTCAACGGTGGCGGCCGTGTCCACAAGCGCGATCATTTTGGGCTCTATCTCCAGCATAAATTCCACCGAGGACTTGGGGCGACCCGTTGATGGGTCCTCAAGTCTCACGTTGAGAAGACCGTTTATATTTTCCTCAATTACCGAGAGAAAGTCCACGGTCTTGTAGGAGCAAAGAACGCGCACGTCGCGCTCGTCGCCGTACTCGATCTCTTTCACCGTGACCTCGATCCGCTCGGCAAGAGCCAGCGACGCGCCCGAGATCTTCTTCGGCAGAGCCGACAGCTCGTCGGTTATGATTTTATGCGCCTCCTCGGCGGTCAGCTCCTCGGCCCTTGAGGGGACGATCAGAGACTCGATGCCAAGAGCGGCAAAGAGACCGCCCACCAAAATGGCGATAACTATGACCGTGCAGATGAGACTGCGCAAATGCTTGTTTTTTTTCTTCATAAGATCAATGCCTTCCTTCCGCAAAAAAACAGGAAAACCAAGCTTTCCCGTTTTTTTGCGAAAATATTACGATTATCCGATTACTTGATATACTTGCCGACGATGGTCTTGATGGTGCCATCCTTGGTCAGAGCTACGATAGCCTCGTTGATCTTGTCAAGAAGCTCGGTGTTGCCCTTCTTTACGCAGATAGCATAGCTCTCGTTTGCGTAAGCGGTATCAAGGATCTGCAGGCCCTCGTTGTCCTTGACCAGAGCCTTTGCGGGCTCGTTGTCGATGATAACGCAGTCGATGTCCTTGTTCTTCAGAGCGATAACGGCGTTGTTTGCGTTGGGATAAGCGGTAACGCGGTCAGCGCCGAGGTCTTCGGTGGCGTAGATGTCGCCGGTGGTGCCGAGCTGAACGCCTACCTTGTAGGTTGCGCCCTCAGCGAAGAGGTCGTCAGCGGTCTTGATGGGCGAGCCTGCGGGAACGATGATGGACTGAACGCCGGTGGCGTAGCTGGAGGAGAAGTCGACCTCGAGGAGTCTGTCAGGGGTGATGGTCATACCTGCCATACCGAAATCTACCTCACCGCCCTTAACTGCGGTGATGATGGAATCGAACTCCATATCGACGATCTCGAGCTTGTAGCCGAGGTAATCGGCGATAGCGGCTGCGATCTCGGCATCGATACCGACGATCTTTTCGCCGTCGTAGTACTCATAGGGCTTGAAGTACGCGTTGGTACCCATCTTGAGAATAGGCTTTTCCTCTTCGATCTCGGGCTCGGTGCAGGATACGCAAAGGAGCGCGACCGAGAGGAGCATGATCGCAGCAAGTGCGAACGAAAGAATCTTTTTCATGATTTTTTCTCCTTTAAAAATTGGTATTTTGTTTTAAGCCTGTACATTATAGCGCATAAATATGCATTTGTCAAGCATATTTGCAAATATTTTTCACTTTTTTGCGAGTTTTTTCCTTAAATATATACCCGTATGCGAGTTTTCGCACTCCGAGACCTGCTCGGGTGTGCCCGTGGCCACCAACGTTCCGCCGCCGTCGCCGCCCTCGGGGCCCAGGTCGACTATATAGTCGGCGGTCTTGATGACGTCGAGGTTATGCTCGATGACGAGGACGGTGTTGCCCGCGTCGCAAAGCCGCTGGAGCACGCCGATGAGCTTGGCCACGTCTGCGGTGTGCAGACCCGTCGTCGGCTCGTCGAGGATATAGAAGGTGCGACCCGTGTCGCGTTTTGCAAGCTCGGTGGCCAGCTTTATGCGCTGTGCCTCGCCCCCCGACAGGGTGGTGGAGGACTGACCGATCTTAATATAGCCAAGTCCCACGTCGTAGAGGGTCTGCAGCTTTCGGGCGATCTTCGGGTGGTCGGCAAAGAAGGCGATACCCTCCTCCACCGTCATTTCAAGCACCTCGTAAATATTCTTTCCTTTATATTTAACGTCAAGTGTGTCGCGGTTGTAGCGGCGGCCGTGGCAGACGTCGCAGGTGACGTAAACGTCGGGCAGGAAATGCATCTCGATGCACTTTACGCCGTCGCCCTCGCAGGCCTCACAGCGACCGCCGCGGACGTTGAAGGAGAAGCGACCCGCCGAGTAGCCCCTCGCCTTGGCGTCGGGCGTTTTGGCAAACAGGGCGCGGATGTCCCCGAAAAGACCGGTATAGGTGGCGGGATTGGAGCGCGGCGTTCTGCCGATGGGGCTCTGATCGATGCCGATGACCTTGTCAAGCTGCTCAAGCCCCTCCATTCGGTCGAATTTTCCCGCTCTCGCCCCTGCGCGGTTGAGCTTGTGGGCGAGATGGGGATAGATTATGCCGTTGACGAGGGAGGATTTGCCCGAGCCCGACACGCCGGTCACGCAAACGAAGGTGCCGAGGGGGATCTCCACGTCTATATTCTTCAGATTATGCTCGCGCGCGCCGAAGACGCGGAGAAACTCGCCGTTGCCGGGGCGTCGCTCGGACGGCACGGGGATGGTCTTGCGCCCCGAAAGATAGTCGCCGGTCAGCGATTCCTGGCACTCTGCCACCTCGGCAGGCGTGCCCGCGGCCACAACGCGGCCGCCGTGGATGCCCGCGCCCGGGCCGATGTCCACGAGAAAATCGGCGCTTTCCATCATTTCCTCGTCGTGCTCCACCACGATAACGCTGTTGCCGAGATCGCGGAGCGAGCGCAGAGTGTTGATGAGCAGGCCGTTATCGCGCTGATGGAGGCCGATGCTGGGCTCGTCGAGGATATAAAGGACGCCGACCAGCGAGCTTCCGATCTGGGTCGCAAGCCGAATCCTCTGCGCCTCGCCGCCCGAAAGGGTGCCTGCGCGGCGGGTCAGGGTCAGGTAGCTCAGACCCACGCTCTTGAGAAATCCCAGCCGCGAGCGCAGCTCCTTGATGATCTCCTTGGCGATAAGCCGCTCGTTCTCGGTGAGGCCCTCGTTGAGCCGCTCGGTAAATTCAAGGGCTGAGATGACCGACATCTCGCAAAATTCGTGTATATTCTTGCCGCCCACGGTGACGGCAAGGATGGTGTCGGACAGCCTGCGACCGCGACAGCGCGGGCAGTCGGCCTCCTCGATCAGCTCCTCGTAATATTCGCTCATGCCCATCTGCATCCGCTTTTCGATGATCTTGACGATTCCGTCGAACCTTGTGATCTGCCGCTTGCCCGATTTGCCGAAATAGCGGGTCACGTCGTAAAGCTCGTCGCCCGAGCCGTTCATCAAAACGTCGAGGGCGTGTGCCGAAAACTTCTCGATGGGCGTGTCCACGTCAAAGCCGTGCTTTTCTCCCACGGCGGCAAAAAGCGGGCCGTTCCAGGAGTCCTCGTCCATGGATTTGAAGCCGTTGACGGCGATAGCTCCCTCGCGGATGGTCAGCGACTTGTCGGGAATTATGCGCTCCACGGCCAAGCGGCGCTGAACGCCGAGACCGGCGCACTCGGGGCAGGCTCCCGCGGGATTGTTGAAGGAAAACATACGGGGCTCAAGCTCTCCGAAGGAAATGCCGTGCTCCTCGCAGGCGTAGTGGGTGGAAAACTCAAGCTCGCGCGCCTCGCCCTCGCGGGGAACGGTGACGATGAGCAAATGCCCGTCGGCTAAATTCAGCGCGGTCTCCACCGAGTCGCCGAGACGGGAGCGGATATCGGGGCGGCAGACCAGACGGTCGACCACCACCTCGATCTTATGCCTTATATTCTTGTCGAGCTTGATCTCCTCCGAGAGCTCGTACATATTTCCGTCCACGCGCACGCGCACGTAGCCGCTCTTTTTGGCGTCGGACAGCACCTTTTCGTGCATACCCTTCTGGGCGCGCACCACGGGCGCCAGCACCATAAAGCGCTCGCCCTCGCCGAGAGCCATGATGCGGTCGATAATGCCGTCGGTGGTCTGCTGACGGATCTCCTTGCCGCACACGGGGCAGTGTGGCACGCCCACGCGAGCGTAAAGCAGGCGCAGGTAATCGTAAATTTCGGTGACTGTTCCCACCGTTGACCTCGGGTTCTTCGAGGTGGTCTTCTGGTCGATGGAAATGGCGGGCGACAGACCCTCGATGCTGTCCACGTCGGGCTTGTCGAGCTGGCCGATGAACATTCGCGCGTAGGAGGAGAGCGACTCCACGAAGCGGCGATGCCCCTCGGCGTAGACCGTGTCGAAGGCGAGGGAGGTCTTGCCCGAGCCCGACAGACCCGTGAAGACCACCAGCCGGTCGCGGGGGATGGTCAGGTCTATGTTTTTTAAATTGTTCTCGCGTGCTCCGCGAATGATTATCTCTTTTGACATATTTTTCTCAATTTGATAGCACGGAAAAATTGATTTCGGTAAAATCGAAAATCGGAACGATTTTCTTCCTAAATGTTGCCGCAGGCAACGCATCATGCGCCGCAGGCGTGCTTCATGCACCGAAGGTGCGCTTCATTTCGTCGCAGGCGAAGCATCATTTGACGCAAAGCGTCACTTCTCTTCCCTCAGCTCCCGTATCTTATCCCGCAAATACGCGGCCTGCTCAAATTCAAGCCGACGGGCGGCATCGCGCATCTCGCGCTCAAGACGCTCAATGGTGCTCTCGCGCTCCTTTTTCGACATACGGTTGGCCTTTTTCTCGGTTTTCTTCTTGCCACCGTCACTCGGCGCACCAAGCTCGATAACGTCGCGCACGCCCTTGACCACGCTCTTCGGCACGATACCGTGCTCCTCGTTGTAGCGCGCTTGGATCCTGCGGCGGCGGTTGGTCTCGCCGATGGCGCGCTCCATTGAGCCCGTCACCGTGTCGGCATACATTATGACCTTGCCTCTCTCGTTTCGCGCGGCTCGGCCGATTGTCTGTATCAGCGAGGTCTCGGAGCGGAGGAAGCCCTCCTTGTCGGCGTCAAGCACCGCCACCAGCGACACCTCAGGGATGTCCAGACCCTCGCGGAGCAGATTGATTCCCACCAGCACGTCGAAAACGCCGAGGCGCAGGTCGCGGATTATCTGCATTCGCTCAATAGTTTCCACGTTGAAGTGGATGTATTTCACCTTTATGCCGTTGGACGTGAAGTAATCGGTCAGATCCTCGGCCATTTTTTTGGTCAGAGTGGTGACGAGCACACGTTCGCCGCGGGCGGCGCGCTCGCGGATCTCGCCCATGAGATCGTCCACCTGACCCTCAACGGGCCGCACCTCCACCTCGGGGTCGATAAGACCCGTGGGGCGGATGATCTGCTCCACCGTCCGCTCGGAATACTCATTTTCGTAGTCGCCGGGCGTGGCACTGACAAAGACCGCTTGGTGTATCTTCTGCTCGAACTCGTCGAAAAACAGGGGGCGGTTGTCGTAGGCCGAGGGCAGACGAAAGCCGTAGTCAATAAGATTTTTCTTTCTCGCGCGGTCGCCGCCCGACATTCCCCGAACTTGGGGCAAGGTCACGTGGGACTCGTCCACGAAAAGGAGAAAATCCTCGGGCAGGTAGTCGAGAAGGGTGTAGGGCGTGGAGCCGGGGGCGCGCCCCGACAGCACGCGGGAATAGTTCTCAACTCCCGAGCAAAAGCCGATCTCGCGGAGCATCTCGATATCGTAAAGGGTGCGCTCACGGATGCGCTGAGCCTCGATGAGCTTGCCCTGCGCCTCAAATTCGGCCACCCGCTCCACCATTTCGCGCTTGATCTCGGAGAGCGCAGCCTCGCGCTTCTCGTCGGACACCGCGTAGTGGGTGGCGGGGTAGATGGCAATGTAAGAAAGCAGGCGGATCATCTCGCCCGTAACGATGTTGATCTCGGAGAGCCGCTCGATCTCGTCGCCGAAAAACTCGACACGTATGGCTTTTTCTCCGCTTGATGCGGGCAAAATTTCCACCGTGTCGCCCCGAACGCGGAACTTGTCGCGGACAAAATTCATATCGTTGCGGTCATAGCTGATGGCAATGAGACGGCGGATGAGCTCGTCGCGGGTCATGATCATTCCGGGTCGCAGAGCCAGATGGAGCGAATTATACTCCTGCGGGTCGCCCAGAGAGAAGATGCAGGACACCGAGGCCACGATTATGACGTCCCGCCGCTCGAAAAGCGAGGAGGTTGCGCTGTGACGGAGCATATCGATTTCGTCGTTGACCAGCGCGTCCTTCTCAATATACATATCCTTGCCCGGCACGTAGGCCTCGGGCTGGTAATAGTCGTAGTAGGAAACGAAATATTCCACCGCGTTGTCGGGGAAAAATTCGCGCATCTCGGTGCAGAGCTGAGCCGCCAGCGTTTTGTTGTGGGAAAGGATCAGGGTGGGACGGTTCACGTTGGCAATAACGTTTGCCATTGTGAAGGTCTTACCCGAGCCGGTGACGCCCATAAGCGTCTGCATTCGCTCGCCGCGCAAAATGCCCTCGGTCAGCGACGCGATGGCCTGCGGCTGGTCGCCCGTAGGCTTGTATTCGCTTTTCAGGATAAATTTGTCCACGGGAACCTCCTTGGAGTTCCGCTTTGCGGCAAGTGAAATTTCGCCTTTGGCGAAGTGAAATGTGCGTGGCACGTGAAATACGCTTCGCGTGTGAAATATTTCCTTCGGAAATGTTAAGGAAAAAAATCGTTCCGATTTTCGATTTTATTGTATTCTAACAGACCGATAAATTGGAGTTTATCCCCAACGGTTTGCGAAATTCAGGGTGCAAAACGAACGGCGCAAACCTAACGAATTGTAGGGACCGGCGTCCTCGACGGTCCGCGAAGATGGGAAAGGCGAAACGGCGAAAAACCTTTGATTTCATTGATTTTTCGTATA
>JAFTOB010000042.1 GCA_017451545.1 Clostridia bacterium
CCTCATCCGGGTTAGGGGGAGGAGTGCTGCCGCCATTCGGCGGCGGGTGGAGGGGGCGGGTACCCGCCGCAGGCGGCGATTTTGCCCTGCCCAATAGGTTCCGTTTGCGCGGCCTGAAAAACAAGCCAAAAATTAGGTATTTCATACCCAATTTTTCGCTTCTTTTTCACTGAAGCACGGGCCGCGGAGAGTATTTCGCGCCCTGCGGAGCGCGACCGGCGTTTCGGCGCCGGCTCCCGAAAAACTTTTGAAAAAGTTTTATCAAAACTTTCAAAGAGGGGTTCAGCTTAAACCTTCAAACTCCGATTTATCGGTTTGTTAAAACACAAAAAATCAGAAGATCGGGATGCTTGCGCAACAAAAAAACAACAGGGCTGTGCGAATCAGCCCTGTTGTTTTCGTACGGATTATTTTTTAAGCTCCTGCTCAAGCATAAAGGTGCCGTAGGTAAAGGCATCGTGCAGACCGCTCTTGGTCGCCTGCTTGAGAATTTTGTTCGGATCCTTCGAATCGATGATCTGAACTAAGATCTTGTCGGGAATATCGTTTTCGTTGTACTTCTTATAAGACATAATTTCCAGAATGAGAATGCACTTCTCGGCCATGTCGCCGTAGCAGATGGTGTCGCCCTCGCGAACCAGCGGCTTGCCTTTGTATTCAAGATACTTTCCGGAAACCAATTTGCGCTCGTCCATATTTATCCTCCTTGTGTAATCTTATCTATCCTAAATAGTTTACCACATTATTTCCATAAAGTCAATCATTTTCTGAAAATTATGTTTTAAACGTTTTGTGAAGCCACGATAGACACGGCGGAGCCGTCATATCAAAAAAGAAAAAAGATTCTTCGCGGGGGAGCGCCGGAGGCGCAGAGGGGGCGCGCGGGCGCGACTGCCCTACCCTCCCCTATACTGACCTGATCTTACCTATCCTTACCTAACCTATCCTGCGTTAACGGGATTCCGAAACCTCGTTACGGGATTCCGAAAGCCCGTTACGGAAATCCGAAAGCTCGTTACGGGATTCCGAAACCTCGTTACGACGCCTCGCCGACAAATCGGAGTTTGGCGGCAACGGCCGTAGGCAACGCATAATTGCCGAAGGCAACATCATTCATCATTTCGCGAAACGGAGCATCATTTGCCCGCAGGGCAACCAACTATCTCTCCCGACGAAACGGTTATCTCCTCGCCTCGGTCGTCGCGGGCGCGGAGAAAGCAATTTTCGTTCACGCCGAGAACGGTGGCAAATATCCGCTCACCCGGGCGGGTGTAATCGCAAAGCTCCACCCGGCGGCCGATCATATCGATGGCCTCTCCGTAAAGACGCGCGATCTCGCTCCCTTCCCTCTCCACGTACGCGCCAAGGCGCGCGGCTATGTCGGCCGCAAGCACATATCGGTCGCAATCCACCGTCACGTAGCCCGCGCGGTCGGCGATCTCGGGTGGGAAGCCGCCCTCGGGCTCGCGCAGATTGACCCCGATGCCCACGATCACTCGGCTGATACCGCCGATGCCCGACACGGCCTCGGTCAGAATGCCGCAGACCTTGCGCCCGTCAAGGAGCAGATCGTTGACCCACTTGACCCGAAGATTGCACACACCGTGTGCCTCAAGGGCATCGCGCACCGCGAGCGCCGCCGCGGCGGTGCAAAAGCCGAGTCCGCAGCTCACGCGCTCGGGCTCGAGCACCGCGGACATATAAAGCCCGCCCTCGGGCGAGAAAAAGCTGCGGGACAGCCGCCCACGTCCGCCGCTCTGCCGCTCGGCGAGCACCGCCGAAAGGTGGCCCCCGAGCTCGCGCGCCAACGTGTTGGTGGACGAAGCCTCCTCAAAATCAAATATTTCAATTCCGTTTATAAGTAATTTTTTCATACAAATACCTCGTATACTTATTATATACCCTCCGCGGTCGGCTGTCAATAATAAATATTTTTTCACCTTTTCGGCAAAAAAAGTGAAAAAATGCAAAAATATTAGTGCCGACCGTATGAAAATTTCCGCAAAACACTTGAAAAATCAAGGCTTTTGTGGTATCATAATGTATTATTACGAAAGTAATACAGCAATTTAACAGTAAAGGAACGGTTTTTTGTTATGTCTAAGATGAAAGTCGGCGTCGTTGGCGCAACGGGTATGGTAGGTCAGAGATTTTTGACCCTGCTTGAGAATCACCCCTATTTTGAGGTCTCGGCTCTTGCCGCCTCTGCCAGAAGCGCGGGAAAGACTTACGAGGAGGCTGTCGGCGGCCGCTGGAAAATGGCCACTCCCATGCCCGAAAAATATAAAAATATGGTTATCATCGATGCCGCCGAGGTTGCGAAGATGGCTGAGCTCTGCTCCTTCGTTTTCTGCGCCGTCGATATGAAAAAGGACGAGATCAAGGCACTTGAGGAGGCCTATGCCAAGGCCGAAATCCCCGTGGTCTCCAACAACTCTGCAAACCGCTGGACGCCCGACGTCCCCATGATCATGCCCGAGATCAACTCGGATCACGTGGATATCATCCCCTATCAGAGAAAGAGACTCGGCACCACCCGCGGCTTTATCGCCGTCAAGCCCAACTGCTCCATCCAGAGCTACGTCCCTATGCTTTCTCCCCTTCGCAAGTTCGGCATCAAGGAGGTCGTGGCCACCACTTATCAGGCAATCTCCGGCGCGGGCAAGACCTTCAAGGAATGGCCCGAGATGATCGATAACGTTATTCCCTACATAGGCGGCGAGGAGAAGAAGAGCGAGCAGGAGCCCCTCCGCATCTGGGGTCACATTGAGAACGGTCAGATCGTCAAGGCCGCGTCTCCCATCATCACCACTCAGTGCATTCGTGTTCCCGTAACCGACGGCCACACCGCCGCTGTGTTCGTAAGATTTGAAAACAAGCCCGAAAAGGACGAGATCCTCGAGCTTTGGCGCAACTTCAAGGGCAAGCCCCAGGAGCTTGGTCTGCCCAGCGCACCCGAGCAGTTCATCACCTATTTTGAGGAGGATAACCGTCCCCAGTGCAACCTTGACCGCGGAATTTACGGCGGTATGGGCATCACCGCAGGCCGTCTGCGTGAGGACACCCTCTATGATTACAAGTTCATCGGCCTTTCCCACAATACCCTTCGCGGTGCGGCGGGCGGCGCGGTGCTCAACGCTGAGCTGCTCTACAAAGAGGGCTTCTTCGACTAATATAACCATCTGAGGCCCGCAGTTCCCATATTGCGGGCTTTATTCAAAAAGGAGGTACAAATGGATTACCAACAAAACGACTTCAACACCTACTACTATAAGCCGAATAAGCTGTCTCAAGCCTTTTCGTCGCCCCTCTTTCTGACGGTGGCGGTGCTGACCTCGGCCGTGGCTGTTTTCTCCTTCGATATTTTCTCGATCCTCGGAACTATCGCGGCGTGGCTTATTTATGCTGCGGCCTTCAATACCGCCAAAAATCCGGGCACGCCTATCAAGACTAGCGGATTTTCTATGGTTCACGGAGTCACGCGGGCACTCAAGATAGTATATCTTGTTTTTTCGATCATAATTATAGTTACCTTTGTCGGTCTTCTTGTATTCACGGTTATGAATTCCGAGTTTATTCTCGCCATAAATGCCGGCGACGTATACGATCTCATTCCCGAATTTGTGGGAGACCCCAATATGGCTTTGGAAATATCCGCGGCGTACGACGAGTTTCTCGTTCAGCTCTTCACGCTTTACGAATTCCCCGCTGAAATGTTCGGATTTCTGATCCTCGTAGCATTGATCACCGTCTGCGTGACTATGATTCTTTCGGGCGTGTTTCAGCTCGTACTCAGCTTCACCTTCTGCTCCAAGCTCTGCAAATTCACCGACTCGCTCCGCAACTGTGCCAAGAACGGCGGTGAGCCCATCCGCGTGCGCGGACTCGGCGTGTGGTTCCTAGTTTTGGGCATAATTTACGCCATATCCTCCCCTATGCAGGGCGGACTTCTCATCGTTCTTTACGTCTGGTACAAGAAATTCTTTCCCGCCGTACCCGATATTCAGGTCAACGTCTGATCATGAAGGCCTACGATTTTGACGGAACGGTCTACCGCGGCGACAGCTCGGTGGACTTCTACCTCTTCACTCTGCGGCGACACCCGTCGGTCCTCGCGCTTTTGCCAAAGCAGATAGCGGCTTTCTTCCGCTTCAAGCGCAGAAAATGCGACAAAACGGCAATGAAGCAGGTCTTTTTCGGCTTTGTGAAAAAGATCCCCGATATTGACCGCGAGGTCTCGCTCTTTTGGGATAAAAAGCAAAAAAAGATATACGGGTGGTACTTAGATCAAAAAAAGGCCGACGACGTGATCATCTCGGCCTCACCGGAATTTTTGCTCGGCGAGATCTGCCGTCGGCTCTCGCTGCCCGCGCCCATCGGCTCGCCCGTTGACAAAAAGAGCGGCGAATTTCTCGGCAAAAATTGCCACGATACCGAGAAGGTAGCGCGTTTTCGCGCTCTTCACGGAGAGGCAAAAATCGAGGAATTTTACTCGGATTCGAGGTCGGACACGCCCATGGCCTCTCTTGCCGACCGCGCATATTTCGTGCGCAAGCACCGTCCGGAGCCTTGGGGCGACCTGACCCCACCGAAAGAATACAGATAAGGGACTGCCTCGCAGTCCCTTTTTGTTGTGCCGCGCGGCAAAGATATTTTCTAAAAATCAACCCACCGATAAATCGGGTCGGGGCCGCCCGACAGCGGGAGATCGTGTGGTGGCCGGGCGCCCCGGCGGGCAAGGATCGGGTGACGTGACCTTTAATCGTACACAATCACCCGACGGTGAGGTGAGCGATAAATCGGAATTTGTTTGAAATGGTTTGCGAAATTTAGGCCGCTAAACAATCGAACCGCGACTCACTCAAAGCCTCCCCCTGTGGGGGAGGTGGCGCGGCTTGCCGTGCCGGAGAGGGCTTTTTTACCCTCTCAGTCGCTTCGCGCCAGCTCTCCCAAAGGGAGAGCCATTGTCTTAACCGCTTTTGAGGCTGGTTTCAGCAAAATCTGTTTGAACCCTTCA
>JAFTOB010000043.1 GCA_017451545.1 Clostridia bacterium
AACCAGCCTCAAAAGCGGTTAAGACAATGGCTCTCCCTTTGGGAGAGCTGGCGCGAAGCGACTGAGAGGGTAAAAAAGCCCTCTCCGGCGCAGTTATGCGAAGCATTACTGCAAGCCACACTCCCCCAATGGGGGAGGCTTTGAGTGAGTCGCGGTTCGATTATTTAGCGGTCTAAATTTTTCAAACTCTTTCAAATAAACTCCGATTTATAGGTCTGACAAAATACAATAAAATCGAAAACCGAAGGTTTTCTTCCTTTACATTTCCGCAGGAAATATTTCACACGCCGAAGGCGTATTTCACGTGCCACGCACATTTCACTTCGCGAAGCGAAATTTCACTCGTCCGAAGGACGAATATCACTTGCCGCTCCGCGGCAACATATCGCTCTGTTTAAAAAAACCATCAAGGAGACTCACATGATCTACGAAACCATAAAGCTGCGCCCCGAATACGAGGCCACGCTCACCGCATACGTTTTCGAGGAGCTGACCGACATCGCTCCCCACACCCGCCCCTCCATCGTGGTCTGCCCCGGCGGCGGCTACCGCTTCCTCTCCGACCGCGAGGCCGAGCCCATCGTTTCGGCCTACCTCGGCGCGGGCTTCAACGTCTTCCTTCTGCACTACACCGTCCTCGAGGGTGCCGCCGATTACGCGCCCCTGATCCAGGCGGCCACCGCCATCGCCTACGTCCGCGAGAACGCCGAGCGTTATTTCGTCGACCCCGACCGCGTTTTCATCGTCGGCTTCTCGGCAGGCGGTCACCTTGCCGCCTCCTCGGCCATTCTCTGGAAGCACGAGCGCGTGCTGGCGGCTCTGTCTGATAAGCCCTACGGAAGCTGGAAGCCCACGGGCGCCATCCTCTCCTACCCCGTCATCACGGCGGGCGAGTTCACCCATCGGGGCTCGGTCAAGAACCTTTCGGGCCGCGAGGACTACACCGACGAGGACATTGCCCGCTGGTCCCTTGAGCTCCACGTGGACGCCGACTCTGCCCCCGCCTTCATCTGGCACACGGCCACGGACAAGACCGTCCCCGTCGAAAATTCCCTGATGCTGGCCGCGGCCTACTCGAAGCACAAGGTTCCCTTCGAGCTCCACGTTTATCCCTTCGGCCCCCACGGGCTCTCGCTGGCCAACGGCGAGACGGCCAACGGCAAGGCCGACCACGTCATACCCCACCTTCAGGGCTGGGTCGACCTCTCTGTCAAGTGGGCGAATTATATGACCGCCCAATGAAAAACCGTCGGATCGACGTCGCCGTCTGCCTGTCGCTCTTTGCCGTAGCCCTGGCCATCGGCCTTGTCCGCGCCGCCCTGAAGCCCCGCCCCCACACCCCCGAGGAGTTCGGGCTGGCCTACGAGGTCGGGGCCGTCGATATGAACGGCAACGGGCTTGACGATTACACCGACCTGCTCATCGGCGCGCGACGGGATGCGGAAAACCGCCCCATCTACAACGGCCGCTATTGGGAGTCTGCCTACCCGCCGCCCTTTATCGGCGTTTGCACCGACGTGGGCTGGCGCGCCTTCCGCGAGGCGGGCTACAACCTCCGCGCCATGGTGGACTACGACGTGCGCCTGCGCCCCGAGGCCTATCCCGGCATCACCGAGCCCGACGACAAGATAGATTTTCGCCGCGTGAGGAATCTGAAGGTCTTTTTTGACGAGTACGGTCGCCGCCTGACCACCGATCCGCTGGACATTGCCGCGTGGCAGGCCGGGGACATCGTGATCTTCGGCGAGCGTGACGGCACGCCCACACATTTCGGCATAATTTCCGACAAGCGCAACGCCGACGGCGTGGCCTACGTCATACATAACGCAGGGCAGCCCGACCGCGACGAGGACGTGCTGAACACCATGCACGTGGTGGGGCATTACCGCTTCGACGCCTCGGTGATCGACGGCGAGCTTCTCATCCCGTGGCAGGAATGACGGAACACAGGTGACGGGTCTCCGTGTTACGTCACCTATAAATCGGGCCCGGGCCGCCGGGCGGCGGATGCACGGGTGGCGTGACCTTGTACCGCACGCGATCACCCGATGGCGAAGTCACCGATAAATCGGAATTTAAAGGGTTCAAACAGGTTTCACCAAGACGGATCGCAGACGGTTAAAATTAAACCCTGTAGGGACCGGCGTCCTCGACGGTCCACATTACGGGATCGCGATATTTAAGGTGCGAACCCGAACAAAATCAATGTTTTTCGCCATTTTGCCTTGCACATCTTCGCGGACCGTCGGGGACGCCGGTCCCTACATTTCGTTGGGTCGAGGTCGCTCGATTTGCGCCTTAAATTTTCAAATAAACTCTAATTTATCGGTCTGTTCTATTCCAATAAAATCGAAAACCGAAGGTTTTCTTCCTTTACATTTCCGAAGGAAATATTTCACACGCGAAGCGTATTTCACGTGCGAAGCACATTTCACTTTGCCGAAGGCAAAATTTCACTTCGCCGCAGGCGTATTTCACGTGCCACGCACATTTCACTTTGCCGAAGGCAAAATTTCACTTCGCCGCAGGCGTATTTCACGTGCCACGCACATTTCACTTTGCCGAAGGCAAAATTTCACTTCGCCGAAGGCAAAATTTCACTTCGCCGCAGGCGAAATTTCACTCATCCGAACACAGGTGACGGTTCTCTGTGTTCGTGATCACCAAAAGTCAAGCATTTCAAAATAACGCAGAGAACCGTCATCTGCGTTGCAGAATGGTAAAAAATATGAAAAAAAACGTTAAGATCATAACTCTCATCGTCTGCTGCGCCCTGATCCTTTGCGTGGGCTGCTGCGCCTGCAACGAGGCCGTCATCCCCGGCACCGAGAGCGACCGCCTTAAGAGCCCCGTGGACTTCAACGGCAACGGCGTGGACGATTACGGCGACTTTCTCGTCGGCGCGCGGCTTGACGCGCAGAACCGTCCCACCTACGACGATCGCTATTGGGAGGGCGGCTATCCGCCCGACGATATCGGCGTTTGCACCGACGTGATCTGGAGCGCCTTCCGCCACGCGGGCTATAGCCTGCGGCTGATGGTGGACAAGGATATCTCCGAAAACAAGGGCGCATACGGCTCATACGTGGATATTCCCGACAGCAACATCGATTTCCGCCGCGTGGTGAATCTGAATATCTTTTTCAAGCGGCACGCCCTGTCCCTGACCCTTGACCCCGCCGAGACCGAGGAGTGGCAGGCAGGCGACATCGTGGTCTTCAGCAGTCTGAAGAACCGCGCCTCCCACATCGGCATAATCTCCGACAAGCGCAACGCCGACGGCGTGGCCTATGTCATACATAACGGCGACCAGGAGGAGCGCGAGGAGGATTACCTCTACCGCGAGAAGATCGTGGGACATTACCGCTTCGACGCGTCTCTTGTGGACGAAGCCTTTCTCATCCCTTGGGAGGGAGAGGATTGATCGACGGGCTTTTCCCGTCGGTTTTTCGCTGCCCGGAAACGCAGGGGACGTCTTTGTTCTTGACAGATAGGGTCGGATATGATATAATAGGCCTGTAAACCACTCTTAAATATAAAGAAAGGAAGGCTTTCCGAACGAAAGCCGCGGATCCGTTTATGAAAAAAATACTGATCGCGATCCTCTGTCTGTGCTTCGCGCTCTCGCTGGTCGCCTGCAGCGAGCTTGAGGATTACTACGATGCCCCCCAGATGAGCCTGGAACCCCCGACAATCGACGCCAACCCGGGCGACGAGGGCGGTGTTTCCCACAAGCACCTTGAAAGACCCGGCAAGGACAACGCGTGGATCCCCGTCGATGACAGCGAGACCGTCTTCGACAACGGCGTCCTCTGGGAGCCCGGCTACGTGCAGATGAGGCTTCTGCGCGTGGTGCGCAAGCTCGACGGCACTATCAAATATAAGATAAATATGGTGGCCGACGGCGAGCTCGGCGGTCTGGCCGAGTATATCGACGTTCTGGTCATGCCGGGACTTGAGCAGCTTCCCGAGCCCACCCTCGAGGCTACAGAGGGCTGGGTCTACCTCGCGCCCCTTGACGTACTGCTCAGCGGCGACAGCACGGTAAGTCAGGGTCAGATCTTCGCCGAGGACGACCCCGCTTACGTCAGCTTTGGCATCGCTCTGCGCGTGAGAGTCGACGCCGAGGCGGGTCTTGAGCTTGGGGCAAAGCTCGATCTGCACGTGGAGATCGAGTACGAAGGCGTCGAGACCGATTCCTTCGACAGCGATTACGATTACGATGACGTTGTCGCCGCAACGAAGGAGCCCACGCACTCGTGGAATGATCCCGGCAAGGGCGACAACGCGGGGGAGGCTCCTCACGAGACGGTCGACCAGAACGGCGCGCTGCCCATTCTGCCCGACAAGGATCACACCGACAAGGAAAGCGCGAAGGATCCCGTTGACACCACCACCGATTATAACGGCGACGGAGTCATCGACGAGAAGGATTGGGGTATCGTCGGCGACGACGGCAAAAAGGATCCCACCAACAACGGCGCGGCGGGCGCGATCGTAACCGATCGCCCTCTGCCCTGAGCCCTGCCGCCGAGGCATTGTATCAATTGAATAAAAAGGAACCGCTTTTTCTGTTCGACCGACGGAAGAAGCGGCCTTTTTTGTTTGCCGCGCAGAGGCAACCCTTATCCGCCGCCCCCCTGACGATACATCTCCTCCATCTCGCGGATGCTCTTCCGCACGGCGGCCTCGAAGAAATCGTCGGTGTCAAAGCTCGATTCGGCGGGCGGCGGCGAGGCCTTCACCGACCGTGAACGGTCGCGGTACTCTGCCTTGTCCCGCTCCCACCACTCGCGGAGCACCGAGGACAGACGCCGCTTGTGCGCACGGGCAAAATCCTCGGCTCGGATACGCCGCTCGTTTATGTAGGATTCGCTGATGCCCTCGGCCACAAGAGCCTCGATGCTGTCGGGCTCGGGCTTGTCGGTCGGGCTCTCCGAGCCCCTATCGGCCTGCGGCGAAGCCGCTATATCAAAAGAAAAAAATTCTTTTTCGGGGGGCGGCGGAGCCGCAGGGGTGGGCGACGGAGTCGCAGGGTCGGCGGAGCCCTCCGCGCCTACCCTCCCCTCCCCTGAACT
>JAFTOB010000044.1 GCA_017451545.1 Clostridia bacterium
GCAGTAATGCTTCGCATAACTGCGCCGGAGAGGGCTTTTTTACCCTCTCAGTCGCTTCGCGCCAGCTCTCCCAAAGGGAGAGCCATTGTCTTAACCGCTTTTGAGGCTGGTTTCAGCAAAATCTGTTTGAACCCTTCAAATTCCGATTTGTCGGTGCGTTTCACCGTCGGGTGATCGCGTGCGGTACAAGGTCATGCCACCCGTGCATCCGCCGCCTCGGCGATGTCGATCCGAGGATCGACGGGCCCGATTTGTCGGTCTGTTTAATTCAAATAAAATTGAAAATCGGAACGATTTTCTACCTTAATTATTCATTATTCATTTTTCATTATTCATTATTCATTAAAAAAAGGCAGAGAACCGAAGTTCTCTGTCTTTTGTCCTTTTACTCCGCCATTCCCTTTTTCACGCGGCTCTGATGCTTGAGGCGGAGCTCGGTGTTGAGGATGCGCTTGCGGATTCGGATGGACTTGGGTGTGACCTCGATGAGCTCGTCATCGTTGATGAACTCAATGGCCTCCTCAAGGGAGAAGATAATGGGGGGCGTGAGCAGCAGCTTTTCGTCGGCACCCGCGGAACGGATGGCGGTGAGCTGCTTTCTCTTGCAGGGGTTGACGGCGATATCCTCGGCCTTGGGGGTCTCGCCCACAACCATTCCCTCGTAAACGGGGGTCTGGGGGCCGACGAACATATTGCCGCGCTCCTGGGTGTTGAAAAGGCCGTAACGGGTGGTCTCTCCGTCCTCGGAGGCCACGAGGGAGCCCGTAAATCTCATGGTCACGTCGCCGCGGTAGGGTGCGTAGCCGTCAAAGATCGTGTTGATGATGCCCTCACCGTGGGTGTCGGTCATAAACTCCGAGCGGTAGCCCAGCAGGCAACGGGCGGGGATGGAATAGATAATGCGGGTGCGCGAGCCGACGGGAACCATCTCGATCAGGTCGCCCTTGCGCTGACCTAACTTCTGCACCACCGCGCCCACAAACTCGGCGGGCACGTCGAGAGTGGCCTTTTCCATAGGCTCGCACTTGACGCCGTCGATTTCCTTGAAGAGCACGCGGGGATTGGAGCAGCAGAGCTCGTAGCCCTCGCGGCGCATGGTCTCAATGAGGATGGACAGGTGCATCTCGCCGCGTCCCGCAACGCGGAACTCGTCGGTGGTGTCGCCGTCCGACACGCGGAGGGACACGTCCTTGAGCAGCTCGCGGTAAAGGCGCGCGCGGATCTGACGGGAGGTGACGAACTTGCCCTCCTTGCCCGCGAAGGGGCTGTTGTTGACCGAGAAGGTCATCTCCATCGTGGGCTCGCTGATCTTGACGAACTCAAGGGGCTCGGGAGCGACGGTGGAGGTTATGGTGTCGCCGATGGTAATGTCCTCGGCACCCGAGAAGGCAACGATGTCGCCCACGCGGGCGGTCTCCACCTGGGTGCGACCCAGACCGTCGAACTGATAGACAGAAACGATCTTGGCGCGCTTGTGCTTTTCGGGGGAGTGGTAGTTGCAGATGACCGCGTCCTGATTCTGGCGGATCACGCCGCGCTCGATGCGGCCGATACCGATGCGGCCAACGTAATCGTTGTAGTCGATGGTGGAAACGAGGAGCTGAAGCTCGCCCTCGTCGTCGCCCTCGGGAGCGGGCATATACTGAAGGATGGTCTCAAAGAGGGGGGTCAGATCCTCGCCCTTTTCGTAGGGAGAGTAGGATGCCGTGCCGTCGCGACCCGAGCAGAAGAGCATGGGGCTGTCAAGCTGCTCGTCGGTGGCGTTGAGGTCGATAAGCAGCTCAAGGACCTCCTCCTCGACCTCCTCGAGGCGGGCGTCGGGCTTGTCTATTTTGTTGACGACGACGATAACGCGGTGGTTGAGCTCAAGGGCGCGCTGAAGGACGAAGCGGGTCTGGGGCATGGGGCCCTCGGCCGCGTCGACCAGCAGAATAACGCCGTTGACCATCTTGAGGATTCGCTCCACCTCACCGCCGAAGTCGGCGTGTCCGGGCGTGTCGACCACGTTGATCTTCACGTCCTTGTAGTGAATGGCCGTGTTTTTTGCAAGGATGGTAATGCCGCGCTCGCGCTCGAGGTCGCCGGAGTCCATAACGCGCTCGGCGGTCTCCTGATTGTCGCGGTAAACGCCGCCCTGCTTGAGCATCTGGTCGACCAGAGTGGTCTTACCGTGGTCAACGTGGGCGATAATGGCAATGTTTCTTAAATCTTCTCTAATCACGGAAATATCTCCAAATCAATAATTTTTCAACAATTTAATATTATATCACACTTTTCCCGATTAATAAATACCTTTTTCGCAATTTTTTTAGGTTTTTTGAAAAATATTTTCAAGCACAAAGGACGGTTCTCTGTGTTGCGTCACCTATAAATCGGGCCGGGCGCCCCGGCGGGCAAGGATCGGACGGCGTGACCTTATATCTAACACAATCACCCGCCGATGATGTCACCGATAAATCGGAGTTTATTTGAAAGAGTTTGAAAAATTTAGACCGCTAAATAATCGAACCGCGACTCACTCAAAGCCTCCCCCTTTGGGGGAGGTGGCGCGGCTTGCCGTGCCGGAGAGGGCAGTTTTACCCTCTCAGTCGCTTCGCGCCAGCTCTCCCAAATGGAGAGCCATTGTATTAACCGCTTCCAAGGTTGTTTTCGGTGAAATCTGTTTGAA
>JAFTOB010000045.1 GCA_017451545.1 Clostridia bacterium
CGTGCCGGAGAGGGCTTTTTTACCCTCTCAGTCGCTTCGCGCCAGCTCTCCCAAAGGGAGAGCCATTGTCTTAACCGCTTTTGAGGCTGGTTTCAGCAAAATCTGTTTGAATCCTTCAAATTAAAAAACGAACAAGTTTAGCAAGGCAAAACATCTGTCATGGCGCGTCAGGAGGAGTTTTCACCGGACTACGCGCCTGCGAGAGCGCGAACGATTTAGCCGATATAATCACTCAAAATTCGCGACCGAGCGAATTTTGAAGGATAAATTACCCAATCAAGCTAATCAATGTGATAAAAGCTTTTGGTAGAGCTCGAGACCCCTTTTTGCCAAAAGGGGTCTCGAATAAAAATCAAATAAACTCTGATTTATCCCTCACTTCTCTTCCCTTTCGCTTTTATTCTGAAAAATGCTTTATTCGGCTTGACTTTTCGGGCAAACGGTATTATAATTACGGTAGTAAAAATCAGGAGATCTTTATGCCACAAAGCAGAATTATAATTTTTTCTTGCGACGCCTTGGTGGGCGAGGATATCGAATATCTTCTCAAAAAGCCCCGCTTTGCCGAGCTTTACGCCCGTTGCGCGTCGACCGAATCAATGCGCACCATCTACCCTACCGTCACATATCCCTGCCACACCTCCATGATCACGGGCTGCTACCCCGAGCACCACGGCGTGGTCAACAATATGGAGTTCCGCCCGGGTCAGCTCAAGAATATTCCCTGGAATTGGTTCGCCGATGCCGTAAAGTGCCCCGACATCTTCACGGCGGCCAAGGCGAAGGGTCTGACCACCGCGTCGGTCTTTTGGCCCGTCACCGCCTGCCACCCGCACATCGATTACAATATCCCCGAGTATTGGCCTCAGGGCGAGGGCGACACGCAGTTTGACTGCTTTGCCCGCGCAGGCACCTCCCGCGAGCTGTGGGATCGGGTGGTCGAGCCCAATATCGGCGGCGTGACCATCCGAAAGCACCCCGAGACCGATCAGTTCATCATCGACTGCTGCCGCGACATAATCAAGCTCTACAAGCCCCATATCCTCGCCCTCCACACCGGCGACGTGGACGCATACCGCCACGCAAGCGGGCTCTTCAACGAGCAGGTCACGCGCGGCGTTGAGGACACCGAGCGTTGGCTCTTCGACCTCATTGAGGCCACAAAGGAGGCGGGCGTGTTTGAGGAGACCAACTTCTTCCTCATTTCCGACCACGGTCAGCTCGACGTCGTGCGGAGCATCAAGCCCAACGTGATCCTTGCCGACCACGGACTGATCGACGCCAATGCCGACGGCAGTCTCGCCGATTGGCGCGCCTACTGTCACTCCACGGGGCTTTCGGCGCAGATCAAGCTCCGCGACCCCAACGACCGCGACACGTGGCAGAAGGTCTATGAGTTGCTCCGCCATATGTGCGACGAGGGCATCTACGGCATCAGCCGCGTTTACACCCGCGAGGAGGCGCGCGCCGAAGAGCATCTCGACGGCGACTTCGCCTTCGTCATCGAGACCGACGGCTACACCTCCTTCTCGGAGGATTGGAACCGCCCTCTGATCAAGCAGAACACCAACTCAGACTACCGCTTCGGCAAGGCCACCCACGGTCATCATCCCGACCGCGGCCCCCAGCCCGTCTTTCTCGGCTTCGGGCCCGATATCCGCGAGGGCGTGCGCATCGGCCGCCGCAGCACGGTCGACGAAGCCCCAACCTACGCGAAAATTCTCGGCCTCGATTATCCTCACGCCGACGGCCGAGCAATGGACGAGATCTTGAAATAAACAGAAAAGGACTATAAAAATGTACGTAACCACCAAAGAAATGCTCAAAGCCGCGCAGAGCGGCGGCTACGCCGTCGGCGCATTCAATTTTGAAAATATGGAGATGGCAATGGCCATAGTCAGAACCGCCGAGGAGCTCCGCGCCCCCGTGATCCTGCAGACCACCCCCTCCACCGTCAAGTACGCCTCCCTTGAGATCTTCTGCGGCATCGCGAAGGCTCTGGCCGAAAAGGCCACCGTTCCCGTTGCCCTTCACCTTGACCACGGCTCGTCCTTCGAGCTGGCGGTCTCGGCCAAGGAGGCGGGATATTCCTCGGTTATGATAGACGGCTCCAAGGAGAGCCTTGATGACAACATTACTCTGACCCGTCGCGTGGTCGACGCCGTAAACGGTCAGGTCTGCGTTGAGGCAGAGCTCGGCACCGTGGGCGGCAAGGAGGATTCCACCGTCGCCACGGGCACGGCCTACACCGACCCCGACGATGCCGTCCGCTTCGTCCGCGAATCGGGCTGTGACTCCCTCGCCGTCGGCATCGGCACGGCACACGGCATCTACAGTGGCACGCCCGTCCTCGACACGGGTCGCCTCTCCCTTATCCGCGAGAAGCTGGCGGCCGCGGGACTTGATATTCCGCTGGTGCTTCACGGCGCGTCGGGACTTTCCGAGGGCGCGGTGCGCGATTGCATCGCACGCGGCATCTGCAAGGTCAATTTCGCCACCGAGCTCCGCCAGGCCTACACCGCAGGCGTGTGCGAGTATATAGAGAGCGACCCGCAGGTATTCGACCCCAAAAAGTACGGCAAGACGGCAATGGCGAAGGTCTGCGAGGCCGTGGCCGCAAGGATCAAGGTCTGCGGCGCCGACGGAAAAGCAAATTAAAGGAGGCTGACATGAAAGCTCTTGTTTTACACGGAAATGAAGATCTGAGATACGAGGAGATCGCCACCCCCGAGGTCACTCCGGGCTACGTCAAGGTACGCATCAAGGCCACGGGCATCTGCGGCTCGGACGTACCGCGCGTCCTCCACAACGGCGCACACTACTACCCCATCGTGCTGGGTCACGAGTTCTCGGGCGTGGTGGAGGAGATCGGCGAGGGCGTGACCCGCGTCAAGGTGGGCGACACCGTTTCGGGCGCACCCCTGATCCCCTGTATGAAATGCGCCGACTGTCAGCGGGGCAACTACTCCCTTTGCAAACACTACGATTTTGTGGGCTCCCACTCCTTCGGCAGCTTCGGTGACTACGTGGTCATACCCGAGGCCAACGCCATTCCCTACGATCCTTCCATTCCCTTCGAGCAGGCCGCAATGTTCGAGCCCGCCACCGTCGCCCTCCACGGGCTTTACTGCAACGAGTACCGCGGCGGCGAGTACGTTGCCGTCATCGGCGGCGGCACCATCGGCCTTTTCACAATGCAGTGGGCAAAGATCTTCGGCGCGCGCCGCGTCGTGGTCTTCGATATTTCCGACGACCGCCTCGCTCTCGCAAAAAAGCTGGGCGCGGACGAGGTGGTCAACACCACCGATCCCGATTATCTAACGAAGGCTCGCGAGCTGACGGGCGGCGCAGGCTACGGTATGGTCTTTGAAACGGCGGGCAACCCCGTCACCATCAAGATGGGCTTTGAGCTTGCCGCCAACAAGGCAAGCTACTGTTGCATCGGCACCCCCCACACCGATATGACCTTCACCCCTAAAATGTGGGAGCTTATGAACCGCAAGGAGTTCCGCCTCACGGGCTCCTGGATGAGCTATTCCTCCCCCTTCCCCGGCAAGGAATGGGAGCTGACCGCCCACTATTTCGCCACGGGACAGCTCAGATTCGTCCCCGAGCTTATCTACAAGACCTTCTCCATGAGCGAGGGCAAGGAGGCCTTTATGATGTACAAAACCCCCGGTGCCGTCAAGGGCAAGCTGATGCTCGTGAACGACTGATTTATAAAAACATCCGCAGATGCAATGCATTTGCGGATGTTCTTTATATATTTTAAGTTATTTCACTGCGGTAACAGAGTATATTTTTTTAGCCGAGATCAGCGGATCATTTCCGGTGCTATCGATCGTTATTGCATTCCATTCCTCCTCTGTTCCGGCAAAGTAGACCTTTTTCAACGCCGAGCATTCTTTAAAAGCGCTCCACGAAATATTTGAAACAAGCTTGGAGATTCTAACCTCTTCGAGAGCACTGCATCCGGAGAAGGTTTTAGAATAAATTTGCGTTATTTTTTCAGGCAGACTAATGGATCTCAAGGAAACGCAGTTCTCAAACGCATTGGAATCAATAAAAGCTATATCGTTGTTCATTTCCACGTTTTTGAGAGCTTGGCAACCGGAAAAAGCTCCATTTCCTATGCTCACAACAGACTTGGGAATTGAAAAGCTTTCCGCTTGCTTGCCAACTGCATATTTTAACAGCACCTTGCCGTCAAAGGAATAAAGATCTCCGTCGACCGACGTGTAATTTTTATTATCATTTGAAACATCGATTGATTTCAAATTAAAGCAAGCATCAAAAGCATTAATCGAGACGGTTTCAACGTTGCCCTGTATTTTTACGGCTTCAAGATTTGTGCAACCGCAAAACAGTTCATAATCTACTTCGGTAACATTTGACGGTATGGTTATGCTTTTAAGCTTTTTGCACCATCTGAATGCCTGCTGCTTTATTTCCCCAATGCTGTCGGGAAGAATTATCTCCGAAAGATCGTAGCAGTTTTCAAATGCACCGGTCCCTATGCTCAAAACGCCGTCCGGTATTACTATCTTCGTCAAGCCTCCAAGATCGTTAAATGCATAGTTGGAGATAAACTTTGTCGAGCCGTGGATGGTGTTTTTATCTGTAAAAAACGTTCTTTTAACGAGCACGATGTGAGGATTTTCCGTGCTGCCTACGTATTTTGCATTTTCAAACACGGTATACGTCAACTTTTCGCAATTTGCGAACACGCTGTCTCCAAAGCTTTCCAATCCGTTTGAAAGCTCAACGCTTGTGAGGCTCGAGCACCCGCCGAAAACCCAATCTCCAATTGATTTTACCGAATCCGACATTGTTACCGTATCCAATGCCACGCAATCGGCAAAGGCGTAAGCGCCTATTTCCGTCACACTGTCGGGAATATCGATTGACGTGAGCTTGGCACATCCCTCAAGTCCGTATCCGGCAACGACCTTGGTGGAAGGATTGATTTTGATTTCAGCGACGTCCTTGCTTTTTGCCGCAACGAGACAAACGTAAGGATTGCCCTCGTTGCCTACGTAGAGCGCGTTTTCGTATTTTGCATATTGAAGCTTTTCGCAATTTTCAAAGGAAGAACGAGAAACCTCGCGCACAGTATCGGGAACCGTTATCTCCGAAAGCTCGGTGCATCCCGAGAAAGCGTAACTATCAATAATTTCAACCCCATCTGCAATCTCAACCTTGGTAAGATTCTTACAATCCCAAAAAGCAGTTTCTCCGATCAATTTTAAAGACGACGGAATCTTTACTGTCTTTATTGAATTTTTATTGTAAAAACCACTGTAAGGTATCTCAACTACAACATCACCCGCAGGAGACACCTCGGGAATTACAAGGTCAACCTCGTTAAAATCAACTCCGGCATATACGGAACACGTTCCGTCTCCGTTAGATCTGAAGCTAAAGGTTCCGTCCATGACTTCATCGCCCGCGTCCGGTGTATCGCCCGGTGTCGGATCCTTCGGTGCCGCGGTGGTATCTCCGGCATTTTGACCACCTGTGCCTTGGTCACCGCTGTTTGCATCACCTTGCGAGCATGATGCGAGTGCCGAAAAGCATAATAATAAAGCCAACACGCACATAATAAGGTTTTTGAATTTGAACATTTTGTTTTTCCTCCTTGTTTTTGAAAAATAAAAAGTGCGCAGCCGAAGCCACGCACAAAAAACACGTGTCTTCCATTGCTGCGACACAATTCCGTAATCCTTTATCTAAAGGCAAACGAAAGAAGAGTACGTATTTTTATCAAAAAAATACCTACCTTTAGATAAAGTGTATGGAATTATGTCGCACTACAATTATATCACCGTTATTGGATTTTGTCAACTCGTTTTTTTGCTCAAAATTATACGCCAACTGTAAAATCATATTTAAAATTTTAGCGGAATGATGGTCAAATTAATGCTCGTGAACGGTTAAATCGGCCGAAAATTTAATAAAAAGCCATAGGGCAGAGAAAAAATTTTCATTTTCTCTGCTCTTTTTTTTCTAATAAAATCAAGGCTTCCGAGACTTTTTTAAAAATTCGTGGCAGACTGTGTCAGGTAAAGTCATTACATGTCATCCCACCTTTGTGGTATAATCACGGTGCAAAGGAGGTGATGCCGATGAACGGCGACCGATTTGATGACCTCAGCCGAGGCGAGACACTTTTCGCCATGGCCGAGGAATATATTTCATCCTGCCGCGACAGCTCGGGCGCGGCCAAACCACGCGATCGCTTACCCAATCTTGCCGGTTTCTGCCGTCACTTCGGGATCAGAAGCACCGAGCTTGCAAGACTAAAGAGCGAACACACCGAGCTATACGACACACTGTGTCTCACCTTCGAGGACGAGGCGCTGAATTTCAGCCTCTCGCCCACGATCATGGCCGCCTACTTCAAAAAGCGCTTGGGCTACGGGGAAAAAGATCCCGAGCCCTCAAGCGGATACGACGGCGGAGAAATGAGGTTGATCTTTGAGCACGACATCGACAAGGACGGCCTCTGACAAGAAAAACGGGAGCGTTCTCCGCATCCGCGGCGTTCCCAACGAGCGGCAGAGGCAATTTTTCGCCTCGCGCTGCCGCTACACCGCCTACGGAGGGGCGCGAGGCGGCGGAAAATCCTGGGCTCTGCGGCGCAAGCTCATCGGGCTCTGCCTGAAATACCCCGGGATCTCCTGCCTGCTCGTCCGCAGGTCGCTCGCCGAGCTGAAGTCCAACCACCTCACCGCAATTTTGCGCGAGCTTGACGGCTTTGTGACCTACAGCGAGTCCGAGCGTTGCATCTTTTTCCCAAACAAAAGCAGGATAAATTTCGGCTACTGCTCCTCGCGGCGGGATGCTCTGCGCTATCAGGGTCAGGAATACGACGTCATCGCCATTGACGAGGCCACACAGCTCAGCGAATACCACTTTTCGGTGTTCAAGGCCTGCCTGCGCGGCGTCAACGGCTTTCCCAAGCGGATCTACCTGACCTGCAACCCCGGCGGCATCGGTCACGCCTGGGTCAAGCGGCTTTTTATCGACCGACTCTTCCGCGACGGCGAGCGGGCCGAAGACTACCTTTTCATCCCCGCCCGGGTCTACGACAACCGCGCCCTGACCGAGTCCTTCCCCGAGTACGTCAAGCAGCTCGAAAGCCTGCCCGACCGCCTGCGGCAGGCTTGGCTCGAGGGTCGCTGGGACGTTTTCGAGGGTCAGTTCTTCTCGGAATTCGACACCTCGGAGCAGGTCTGCGAGCCGAGCGCGATCCCGAGGGGCTGCAAGCATTTTATCGCCTTCGACTACGGCTTCGATATGCTGGCCGCCATTCTCTTTGCCGTTGCCCCCGACGGCACCGTCTACGCCGAGGCCGAATACGGCGCGCCGAATCTGACCCTCAGCGAGGCGGCGCGACGGGTGGCGTCCCTCTCCTCGGGGCTTGCCGAATACGCCGTGGCCTCCCCCGACCTCTGGAACCGTCGGCAGGACAGCGGAAGGAGCGGCTTTGAGATCATGCAAGGGGTGGAGGGTATGCCGCCCATGACCTCGGCCGACGACCGACGCGTGGCGGGCTGGCGAGTGGTGCGCGAGCATCTTTCCGAAACGGCTTCACCGAAGCTCCTCATCTCGCGGCGCTGTCCCGAGCTCATCCGCTGTATGTCGGCCTTGCTCTGCGACCCCGACCGTCCCGAGGACGCGGCGAACGAGCCCCACGCCGTCACCCACTTTCCCGAGGCGCTCCGCTACGGGCTTATGAGCCGATGCCTGCCGCCGAGGGAGCCGAAAAAGCGCGATCCCTTCGCCTTCGCCTTCGAGCGGCCCTCCGCGCTGAAGGACTACCTTAATTAACACAGAATTGGAGTACAAAATGTCACAAAAAAACTGCAAGACCTACCGCGCGAGGCTTCTCGGCTCGAGCGGCATCGACCGCTCCGCCTACCTCGGAGAGGATGGCTGGGAGCGCATTGAAAACTTCCGTATCGACCCGTCGGGCGCGCTGATCAAGCGACCCGGTCGGCGTAAATACTCAACTCTGCCCTACCCCGCCGTCGACGTCATCCCCCACAAGGTGCAGGGCAAGGACGGCAAAAGCTACGATCTTTTTGCCCTGACGCCGCCCTACGTCACGGCCATCAGCAGCTCGGACGGCAGCTACAGTCAGCTCGAGCGCGACCTTGTGGACGACGGCCGCAAAATGAACGCCTGCCTCTATGACGGCGACGTCTATCTCACCGACGCCAACGCCCTCAAGCGATTCCGCGCCGATCGGGGCTATTTCCTCTTCGAGCACGGCTACGCGCCCCTTTACGGCCGCGGCTGGGATCCCGAGACCCGCGGCGAGATCCGCGAGTCCCCAAACCTGCTCGGCAACAATATCCGAATAAACTACAAGGTCGGGGAGGCCGCCGCATCCCTGTCGGTGGGGCTGACCGTAAAAAGCGTCACCCGTGTTGAGATAAACGGGGTCAGCTACAGCGACTTCACGGTTGACGGCACCTATATCAGCGGAACGTTCCCCGAAAATTCCGAGGTGGACGTCTGGCTGAATTGCGATTTTCCGCGAAATTACGGCTTCACCAACTGCTACTCCTCGGCGGTGGTCGGAAGCGGCGAGGGCGAGCGGATGGTCTGCTTCAACAGCAAGCAGAACCCGCCCATGATCTACTGCTCCCGCCCCGTGGATGAGGAGAGCTTCGAGGCCTCGGTCAAGGGCTTCCCCGACACCTCCCGCCTCTACTTCCCTGCCGAGCTTTCTCTCCGCATCGGGAATCTCGGTCGGGCGGTGACCGCGATCTGCCCCTGCAACGGCGGCTTTGCCGTCTTCACCGATTCGGCCGCATTTTACGCCCGTTTTGAGGATGGCCGCCTTCGTTGCTCGCCCATCAGCTCGAACATCGGCTGTGTGGCGCGCCGCGCGGTGATCTTCAAAAACGGCCTGATCTACACCGCCTGCGATCACGGCATCTACGTCTTCGATATCGATGCCGCCGCACCCGAGCGCACCACCGTCACCCGTATCTCCGACCCCATTGCGGGCGAGGAGGACTTCCGAATCGACGAGAGCTGTATGATCCTCGACAATGAAAAGGACGGCGAGCTCTGGTTCCGCTGTCCCGAGCATATCTTCATCTACAACCTGAAATTCAAGCGGTTTTTCGCCTACACCAATATGCCCACGAGCCTTTTGCTGGCCACGGGCGGTCGCGTGCTGCTTTTCAACCTGTACGATATGTGGGGCTTTGACGACAGCCTCTTCCTTGATGTGGACGGCGCCACCGAGACCCACTTCACCGCCAACGCCCGCACCCGTTGGCTCTGCCTCGGCGAGCCCGAGGTGAAGAAAAGCGGTGCCGAGGTGTGCACCGTCTTCAAGATCGACGGCGGCGGCCGCTTCAACGTGGGCGTCGAGACCAACAGCGGCTTTTCCGAGCCGCACACCGTCCTCGGTCGGGACACCCTGTCCCCCGACGTCGTGGGCCTCCGCGTCAGCCGTTGCCGTTTCACCGCCATCCGCGTGGCGCTGACCAGCTACGAGGACACACGTCCGAGGATATTTGAGCTCAACATCAAGGCTCACGCCTGCACCGAATAAACGAAAATACGAAAGGAGATTTAAATGGATAAATCTGTTACAAAAGCCTGGGGGCAGTACGAAAAAGGAAAGGACTACAAAAGACGGATCGGGCTTTACGATACCGTCCGCCGCAACGAGCGCTTCTACCGAGGCGACCAGTGGTACGGCGGCCCTGCCGACCTGCCCCGACCCATCTTCAACGTCATACGGCGCATCATCGACTACCTCGTTTGCACCGTGGTTTCGGGCAATATTTCCATACGCTACACCGACGAGTCCCTGCCCTACGCCGAAAGCCGCGCGCAAGCCGAGCAGCTTCGCCGCGGGGTGGAGGTGCTGACGGGAAACGCCTCCTACCGTTGGGAGAGCGAGCATATGGACACCCTCACCTACCGATTGATGCTCGACGCCGCCATTTCGGGCGACGGCGTGCTCTACTGCAGCTGGGATCCCGCCAAGCGGTCGTCCCCTCTCAGCCCCGGCGACCTTCGCACTCAGCTTATCGACAACGTAAACCTCTTCGTCGCCGACGTCAACCGCGCCGATCTTCAGTCCCAAGATTATATCATCCTCGCGGGACGCCAGAGCGTGGAATCGTTGCGCCGCGAGGCGAAGGCCAACGGGGTGAGCGAGTCCGAGCTGCGCAAGATCCTGCCCGACAGCGACCGAATCTCTCAGTCGGGCGACCACGCCGACTACGAGCTCGAGGGGTGCGACGAGGAAAAGGCCACCTATATAATCAAATTCTGGCGCGAGGAGGGTCGCGTGTGCTTTGAAAAGTCCACACGGCTCTGCGTTATAGACCGTCAGGTGACGAATCTGCGCCTCTATCCCGTGGCTTACTTCAATTGGTTCCCCACCAAAAACAGCTTCCACGGCACCGCTCCCGTCAGCGGTCTGATCCCCAACCAGAAGTTCATAAACCGCGCCTACGCCATGGTCATGAAGCATATGACCGACACCGCTTTTTCCAAGGTAATCTACGACAAGACCAAGATCCCCGAGTGGTCAAACGAGGTGGGCGAGGCTATCGCCGCCGTGGGCGGAGGCAATATTTCCGACGCCGTCTCGGTGGTGGGCGTGGGTCAGCTCCAGAGCGGATACCTTGAGCTTATAGAGCGCGCCATCGCCGACACAAAGGAAATGATGGGCGCAACCGAGACCGCCCTCGGTAACACCGACCCCACCAACACCAGCGCCATCCTCGCCATGCAGGAGGCGGCCCGCGTGCCCCTGACTCAGGTTCGCGTGGCCTTCCGCCAGTGCATTGAGGATCTGGCCGCCATCTGGGCCGATATGCTCTGCGTATGCTACAGCGACGGCCGCCGCATCCCCGTCCTCGCAAACGGCGAGCTTGCCATCCGCGCGGCTGACTTCTCGGCTCTCCACGATTCCCTCATCCGTGCCCACGTTGAGATCGGCAACGTCCCCGAATACAGCATCTCCACCACTCAGGGAATGCTCGACCGCCTGCTTACGGGAGGCTACATCGGGGCTGACGATTACCTTGAGCTGTTGCCCGACGGGCTGACACTCAAGCGGGGCGAGCTGGCGAAGAGGGTTGAAGCCCACGCCGCCGAAAGCGAGGTGTCCGCAAATGGATGAAAACGAGACCGTTGAAATAACGCCCGAGGAGATCGAGCCTAAAGCCGTTGAAATAACGCCCGAGGAGATCGAGCCTAAAGCCGACGAGCCCTCCGAGTCCGCAGAGTCGCTCCCCTGCCCCGACCTCACTCCCTCCGAGGACGGGCAGACCGAGCCCGCGGTCGAGGTCGATGACGGCAGAGCCGCCCTTGAGGCGAGGATCGCCTCACTTGAGGCCGAGCTTGCCGAGCGAGACCGAAGGTTCGCCGAGCGGGAAGAATTTTGCCGGATCTTTCCCGACGCCGACCCCGACGATCTCCCCACGGAGGTCATCTCGCTGGTGAAGTCGGGCGTTCCTATGGCCGCCGCCTACGCGCTGCACAGACATCTGCGACAGCTTGAGCTGTCGCAGGCCCTGCAGGACAATAAGCGCAATTCACGCACCGTCCCCGCCGCCGTTGAAGGCGGCGATAGCGAGCCCTACTTCTCCGCCGACACGGTCAGAGCCATGTCCCGCGCGGAGGTCAAAGATAATTTCTCATATATTCTCAGTTCCATGAAGCATTGGAACTGATCACAATACTAAATTTTAATTAAAGAAAGGATTTATTACTATGGCTATTACTAATTTTATTCCTACCGTTTGGAGCGAGGTCCTCTACGAGGAGCTTTCCCATAAATACGTTGGCGTTGCCAACTGCAACCGCGATTTTGACGTCGACATCAAGGAGATGGGCTCCGAGGTCAAGATCTGCGGCGTCCTTCCCGTCACAGTTTTCGATTACAAAAAGGATACCGACCTCAACCCCGCCGAGGGCCTTTACGATCAGTCGGTAACCATTAAGGTCGACAAGGCCAAGGCCTTTAACTTCGTGGTCGACGACATCGACACAGCCCAGGCTCACCCCGGTCTCATGCGCGCCGCTATGCGCAGCGCCGCCGAGGCTCTGGCCAACGAGGCAGACTCCTTCGTCTACTCTCTCTATAACGATATCGATGACCACCGCATCATCACCGATTCGGCGGCAACCTACGAGACTATTCTCGACGATATCATCAAGGCTCGCGAGCTCATTATTGAGGGCGGAGGCGGCAATTCCGACATCGTCCTTGAGGTCTCTCCCGCCGTGGCCTCCCTCATTCTCAAGGCCAAGATCATGTACGGCACCTCGGATAATACAAAGGCGCTGAACAACGGCTACCTGGGCTCGGTCTGCGGCTGCGACGTCTACGTTTCCCCCAACATCGAGTACGAATACGACACCGAAGGCAACAGGACCCACGCCTGCATTATGAGAACCAAGAGAGCCGTTGCCTTCGTGGAGCAGCTGACCAAGATCGACGCATACCGCCCCGAGAACCGCTTCGCCGATGCCGTCAAGGGCCTCCACCTCTACGGCGGCCTGCTCATCTACCCCGAGGAGATGACCGTTCTCAAAATCAAGACCGCATAATAAGACCATGACCCACATGAGCGTTTTTACTCAGGCGTTGGCGCTTCTGGGTGAGGACACCTCGGGCAACTATTCGGCGGATTACCTCGCCCGCGCTCCCTTTCTGCTTGCTACGGTCACCTCCGAGCTTGCGGAGTCCGACGCGCTCTACCGAGCCGCACACGGAGATAGCGGACGAACCGCCGAGACCGGCGGCACCGTGGATATGAACGACGAGCTCGGCCTCTCGGATATATTCTCACCGGCAGTGGTCTACTATCTGGCCTCCATGCTGGTTTTCGACACCGACGAGAAGAAATCCGATACGCTTTACGATAAGTTCTGCGATATCTGCGCGAAAATAGAGTCTCGCCTGCCCTTCACGGCCGAAAAGACCGCCCAGCGCTACCCCTTCTGATATATTTTCCCGTGCCGCGTTGAAAAACGCGGCACCTTTTTGTTGACAAAACCGAAATTCTGTGGTAAAATGTATGGGTTGAGACACATGGGACGGTTCTCTGTGTCAAATAACGCGGGTATGGCGGAACGAGCGCGTTTAGCGCGATGGCATAAGCGAGCCCCCGCGAGCGTTGCTTGCAGACGCGCAACAATTAAAAAAACTAAATAATAACGCGGGCGTGTGCGGAAAAATTCCGCCACCCCGCGCTACACGCGGGCGTGGCGGAATTGGCAGACGCGCCAGACTTAGGATCTGGTGTTTTACACGTGCAGGTTCAAGTCCTGTCGCCCGCACCATAAAGAAACCATAATATTGATACGAAAAATATCGGTATTATGGCTTTTTTATAGATTTTATAGCAAAAATTGAGGCTTGTCGGGATGGTTTTTGTCCTTGCAAGCCTTTTTTGCTTTTAACCGTAAAATATAGTTCACTTTACACCCCTTTCGTTCAATTTATGGGGTATCGTTCAATTATTGATCCGCTTAAAAGAATCATTGATTTTCAATGGATTATGTGATATAATAAACTCACCGAAAATCCGGAATTTGAGGGAGGATGTGCTATGGAATGGTTTCATATCGAAAAGATTGATAATGAAACATTTGCAATAAGTGAATATGAGCACTGGGAAGAACCACATTGCTATTTATTGCTCGGTACAGAACGCGCCGTTTTAATAGATACCGGTTTAGGCGTGGCAAATATAAAAAGCGTTGTTAACAATATTACTTCTTTGCCCGTCCTCGTGATAACAACTCATGTTCATTGGGATCATATCGGCGGTCACAAGTATTTCCGTGATTTTGCCGTGCATGAAAAAGAGATAGCTTGGATATCCGAAAATTTTCCGATCCCTCTTAAAATGGTCAAA
>JAFTOB010000046.1 GCA_017451545.1 Clostridia bacterium
AAGCGGTTAAGACAATGGCTCTCCCTTTGGGAGAGCTGGCGCGAAGCGACTGAGAGGGTAAAAAAGCCCTCTCCGGCGCAGTTATGCGAAGCATTACTGCAAGCCACACTCCCCCAAAGGGGGAGGCTGTGAGTGAGTCGCGGTTCGATTATTTAGCGGTCTAAATTTTGCAAACTCTTTCAAATAAACTCCGATTTATCGGTTAGTTCCCCATTGGGTGATCGTGTGCGTTACAAGGTCACGCCACCCGTGCATCCGCTGCCCGGCGGCCCGGGCCAAACTCCGATTTATCGCTCTCTTTGCCTTTGCATTGTTTAAAAGCCAATTTATTTTTCCAAACTTATTTACAAATTCGCTTGAATATAGTATAATTAAATAAGCAGATCCCCGGCCGGGATGCCGTGTTCGGCAAAATTTACAAGGAGCAGACCTTCTAACCGGCAGAAGGCACAAAATTTATGAAAATTAAAACAATAATGGAACTTCTCGATGCCGAGGTGCTTTGCGGTGCCGACCGTATCGAGGACGAGGTACATTCGGCTTGCGGCAGCGATATGATGAGCGACGTGCTTGCCTTCGTCAAGGAGCAGGCTGTTCTTCTGACGGGCCTTATCAATCTTCAGGTGGTTCGTACCGCCGAGATGATGGATATGAAGTGCATCGTTTTCGTCCGCGGCAAGAACCCGCCCGCAGAGGTAGTCGAGCTTGCCGAGGAAAGCGGCATCGTCGTCCTCAAAACTGCCGAGAGAATGTACGTTGCCTGCGGCCAGCTTTACGAAAACGGACTGAAGGGAGGCAGCGTTGCAGAGCAATGAATGAAGTCATAAATTTTCATTTTGCAATAGACGGTAACGATTTTACCTCGGCGGGTAAGGCCTCGGTTCAGGTCAAGAAGCTGCTCCGTCAGCTCGATTTCGACTCCGATACCATCCGCCGCGTTTCGGTCGCTATGTACGAGGGCGAGATCAATATGGTCATCCACGCCGACGGCGGAGAAGCCGACGTTAACGTGCACGATAATTACATAGAGGTCATCCTTGCCGACCGTGGCCCCGGCATTCCCGATATAGAGCTTGCTATGCAGGAGGGTTTCTCCACGGCAAAGGATAACATCCGCTCCCTTGGCTTCGGTGCGGGCATGGGTCTCCCCAATATGAAGCGTTATTCCGATGATATGAATATAAGCACCGTCATCGGGCAGGGAACCACCGTGACTATGCGCTTCAACGTCACGGGAATGTGACCCACATTATAACATCATCAGAGGTTTGTTATGAATAAGGTACATCATTCGGTCACGCTGCAGACCGAGCTGTGCAAGGGCTGTACGCACTGCATAAAAAGATGCCCCACCGAGGCCATTCGCGTTCGCAACGGCAAGGCGGTCATCAAAAGTGAGAGGTGCATAGATTGCGGAGAGTGTATCCGCGTTTGCCCCTATCAGGCCAAGCAGGCGAAGTACGACAGCCTTGAGGATTTTAAGGATTACAAATATAAAATAGCTCTGCCCGCCCCCGCGCTCTACGGGCAGTTTGATAAGCTCGACGACATCGATTACATAATCAGCGGACTTTACCGCTGCGGCTTCGACGACGTTTTTGAGGTCGCCCGCGCCGCCGAGCTGGTCTCGGAGTACACGAGACAGTATATGAAGCGCGAGGGCATCGCAAAGCCGGTCATCAGCTCGGCCTGCCCCGCAGTCGTGCGACTTATAAGCGTTCGCTTTCCGAGCCTGATCGACAACGTCCTGCCGGTCATGCCCCCCATCGAGCTTGCGGCTCGCCTCGCCAAAAAGGAGGCAAAGAAAAAGCACCCCGATTTGAAGGACGAGGACATCTGCGTGCTCTTCATTTCTCCTTGCCCCGCAAAGGTTTCTTACGTGCGAAATCCCATCGGCGTGGAGAAGAGCGCCGTGGACGGCGTCCTTGCCATGCGCGAGCTTTATTTCAAGCTTGTTTCGGAGATGAACAAGATAGACAACCCCACAAACGCCTCCCAGTCGGGCATCATAGGTATGAGCTGGGCGGGCGGCGGCGGTGAGTCCTCCGCGCTGATGAACGACCGCTATCTGGCGGCCGACGGAATCGAGAACATCATCCACGTGCTCGACGAGATCGAGAAGGAAAACTTTATCGGTCTTGAGTTCGTTGAGCTCAACGCCTGCCCCGGCGGCTGTGTCGGCGGCGCGCTGGCCGTGGAGAACGCATACATTGCCAAGGCGCGACTGCAAAGCCTGCGCCGCTATCTGCCCGTCTCCCTCAACCATCCCACCGATATCGGTGCCGACGGACGCCTGCCCGACGAGGTGCTCTGGGAAACGGGAGTGGATTACTCGCCAGTTCTGCGCCTTGACGAGAACCGTGTGACGGCAATGAAGAAGATGGCGCAGATCCAGCAGATCAGCGAGACTCTCTGCGATCTCGACTGCGGCTCCTGCGGCGCGCCCACCTGCCGCGCATTAGCCGAGGACGTGGTCAACGGCGAGGCCTCGGTGGACGATTGCATCATCAGGCTGAAGCAGAAGCTACAGCGGCTGGAGAGCGAAGAAAGTAAAGAGGACTGATTTTATGAAGATAAAAGAACTTGCCGAAAGGCTTGGCTTTGAGGTGCTGGCTATGCCGTCCCCCGAGCTTGAGGCCGAGGGCGGCTACGCGGGCGACCTGCTGAGCTGGGTAATGGGTCGCGCCGAGGAGGGCAACGTGTGGGTCACGATTATGACCAACATAAACGTGCTTGCCGTGGCCTCTCTTGCCGGTGTCAGTGCCGTCGTTGTTGCCGAGGGCGCAGAGATCGACGGCGAAATAGTCGAAAAGGCTAAGGAGCAGGGAATCAACCTGTTCAGAAGCCGCGAGCCTGTTTTTGAGACCGTGCTTGCCGTGGGTCGGGAGATGGGGCTGTGATGAAGCCCCTGACCTACGATCTTCACATCCATTCCTGCCTCTCGCCCTGCGGGGATAACGATATGACCCCAAACAACATCGCGGGAATGGGAATGCTCGGTGGATACCGCGTGCTGGCACTTACCGATCACAATACCTGCAAAAACTGTCCTGCGTTTTTTGAGGCTTGCCGCAGCGTGGGTGTCGTACCCATCGCGGGTATGGAGCTGACCACCGCCGAGGATATACATATGGTATGTCTTTTTCCGAGCCTTGAGGCGGCTATGGAGTTCGATGAGTTCGTTGACGGGCACAGAATGAAGATCCCAAACCGCCCCGATATTTTCGGTGATCAGATCATTATGAACGCCGCTGATGAGGAGATCGGCAGGGAAGAATATCTGCTGATCCCCGCCACCGATCTCGATATCGACACGGCGGCGCGTGAGGTCTATTCGCGGGGGGGCGCGGCCTATCCCGCTCACGTGGATAAGCAGTCAAACGGTATCATCGCCATACTCGGCGACCTGCCGCCCATACCGCAGTTTTTCGCCGCCGAGTTCCACGATCAGACAAAGATCGAGGAATACAAACAGAAATATCCGATCCTGCAATGCCTGATAACGGTGGTCGATTCCGATGCCCACAGACTTGAGGGAATGGGACTCGAGCCCCCCGAATTTCCCGTCGAAATTGAGGGTGAAGACGAAAAAATGGTAAGATTTTCCATTATCGCGGCCCTTCGCGGCGAAATCCGATAAATTGGGAAAAATTTTGCTAAAATTTCGGAAATTTCAAAAAAGCTATGGACAAAAATATGTTTTTGTTATATAATAAGGTGAATATGCGATATGCCAAATGGGGTATACCGCAGATTTGCCACGCACATCCGAGTCGGGATGTTTTTAATATGCTTAACATTGTTAAAAAAATATCTAATTCAGGAGGAATCCAAACATGAAAAAGTCATTGACGACTGTCGAGTTCCGCGGAACCAAGGAGCAGGAAGAAAAGCTCCTTGCCATGATCGCAGAACACAAAGGTATGCAGGGAGCAATGATGCCCATCCTTCAGAAGGCACAGGAGATCTACGGTTATCTGCCCATTGAGGTTCAGAAGATAATCGCAAGAGAGACCGGTACGCCCCTTGAGGAGATCTACGGTATCGTAACCTTCTATGCACAGTTCAAGCTTAACCCCAACGGAAAGTATGCAATTTCGGTCTGCCTCGGCACCGCTTGCTACGTTAAGGGCTCGGGTGATCTGCTTGAGGAGATCTCGAAGGAGCTTGATCTTCCTAACGGAAGCACCTCGAGAGACGGTAAGTATTCGCTGGAGGCATCGCGTTGCATCGGTGCTTGCGGTCTTGCTCCCGTTCTCACCATCAACGGTGACGTGTACGGAAGACTTACCACCAAGGATATCCCCGGTATCCTCGCAAAGTATAAGGACTAATGAAAGAGCTGTCGCTGAATATTCTCGATATATCACAAAATTCCATATCCGCAGGGGCGAGCCTTGTCGAGATCTATCTCGTTGAGGACGAGTCCCGTCTCCTTACCTTGACTATCAAGGACAACGGCTGCGGTATGTCGCAAGAGGTGGTGGAAAGGTTCACGAATCCATTTTATACCACGAGAACCACAAGAAAAGTGGGTCTGGGTATTCCTCTCCTCAAGCTGGCGGCGGAGCAGACGGGCGGAGAGCTGAAGATCGAGTCGGTCACAAGGGAAGAGAGCCCCGAGTCCTGCGGGACGACGGTCACGGCAACCTTCCACACCGACAGCATCGACTTCACACCCATCGGCGATATGGTCTCGACTATGTGCGTGATAATTCAGGGACATC
>JAFTOB010000047.1 GCA_017451545.1 Clostridia bacterium
GCAAGCCGCGCCACCTCCCCCCTGGGGGGAGGCATTGAGTGAGTCGCGGTTCGATTATTTAGTGGTCTAAATTTTTCAAACTCTTTCAAATACACTCCGATTTGTCGGTCTTCTCACCGTCGGGAGATCGTGCGCCGCAAAAAACAAGGACAGAAAATCAAGATTTTCTGTCCTTTTGATTTGACTTAATTCTTTTCGAGCATGATGCGGATGATCTCGCGGTCGGTCTCGCTCATGCCGTCGCGGGCCAGCTTGCCCACGTTTTTGATGGTGTTTTCCACGCCCTTGGTGACGATTCCGTCGCCGCCGTAGAACTGTCGGCCCGATTTCATCATCTCGTAGCCCATAACGCCCGCCTTAACGGCCATGGCGATCTTCGCCGCGCAGGAGGCCTTGGCTCCGTCGCAGATGGTGCCCGAAAGGATGGCGATGGAGTTGACGAGGGTGTGGGCGATCTCGTAGTAGCGTCCGCCACCCAGATAGCAGATGCCGCAGCCGCTTCCGCAGCCCGCCGAAATGGCACCGCAGTAGGCCGAAAGGCAACCGATTCCCGACTTTAAGTGGACGGTAATGAGATCCGACACGATGAGCGCGCGGAGCAGAGTTTCCTGCTCGGAACCCCATATCTGCGCGTAGACCACCACGGGAACCGAGGCGGTGATGCCCTGATTTCCGCTTCCCGAAATGATGCAGACGGGCATTTCACAGCCGCTCATTCGGGCGTCCGAGCCTGCGGCGGCGTATGCCCGCGCGCTGTCGCGGATGCCGCAACGGCCGTTGCTGTATATCAGTCGGCCGATGGACGCGCCGTAGCTTTCGGAAAGACCCTCCTGGGCGATGGCCATATTCAGGTCGATCTGACGGCGCAACGTGGGCTCAAGCTCGGCAAGGTCAACGGTCTCGGCAAACTCGATGATATCGTGGACGTTGAGCAGGCCGCGGTCGGCGGCGTAGCTCGGCGTGTCGCTCTCGTTGAGGCGGTAGCGCGAGGTGAGATCCTCGCCGTTTTTCTCAACCAGCTCAATATTCGTGTGGCGGTTGACCAGATGAACGCGGCCGTGCGAGCCCTCAAGCTCGGCCTCCATAAGTAGCTCGAACTGATTGTCGGTGTCAAGCTCATAGATCTCGATGGGCGTGTTCTCGATGTATGCGGAAATTTCGGGGATATCCTCTTTTTTGAGGCTGCAGAGCACCTCGAGCTTCCTCTCGGGGCAGGCGGCGACGGTACCCGCGGCCACGGCCGCGGCAATGCCGCGCATACCGCCCGTTGCGGGGACGATAACGCTCTTGACGTTCTTGATTATGTTGCCGCTGAGCCCTGCGCGGATGCGCGAGGGCTTGCCGCCCAGCAGGTCGGCCATGACCGCCGCGGCGTAGGCAATTGCGATGGGCTCGGTACAGCCCATTGCCAGCACCAGCTCCTCCTTGAGGATATCCGTATAGGTTTTTACGGTCTTTTCGGAAAGCATTTACGTTCTCCTTTCGGGGAATTTATCTCTGTACGCGTCCGCTTCCGTCGCCGCCTGCCAGCTTTTCGACCTCTGCGACGCTTACGCGGTTGTAGTCGCCCTCGACAGAGTGCTTGAGCGCCGAAGCGGCCACGGCAAACTCGATTGCCTGCTGTGTGGTCTTGCCCGTGAGGACAGAGTAGATAAGTCCGCCGCCGAAGGAGTCGCCGCCGCCCACGCGGTCAACGATGTGCAGGTGGTAGGACTTGGAGAAGCAGTAATTTTCTCCGTCGTAGAGCATACCCGCCCAGTCGTTATCAGAAGCGGAGATGGATGAGCGGAGGGTGATTGCGACCTTCTCAAAGCCGAACCTGTCGGCCAGCTGCTTGGCCACAGACTTATAGCCCTCGTGGTTGAGCTTGCCTCCGTAAATATCGGTGCCCTCGGCCTCGATGCCGAATACGTCCTTGGCGTCCTCCTCGTTGGAGATGCAGACGTCAACGTACTCGCAGAGCTTGGTCATGGTCTCCCGTGCCTGCTCGCGGGTCCAGAGCTTGCCGCGGTAGTTCAGGTCGCAGGAGATCTTGACGCCGTGTGCCTTTGCGGCTTTGCAGGCGTCGAGGCAGATGTCTGCCACGTTCTGACCCAGAGCGGGGGTGATGCCCGTGAAGTGGAACCAATCGGCGCCGTCGAAGATGGCGTCCCAATCAAAGTCCTCGGGCTTGGCCTCGGCGATGGCCGAGTGTGCGCGGTCGTAAATGCAGACCGAGCCGCGCTGGGATGCGCCCTTCTCAAGGAAGTAGATGCCCACGCGGTCGCCGCCGCGGACGATCTTTGAGGTGTCGACTCCGAAATAGCGGAGGGAATCGACGGCTGCCTGACCGATGGCGTGACGGGGGAGCTTTGTGACGTAGGTGCTCTCAAGGCCGTAGTTTGCGAGGGAGACGGCAACGTTTGCCTCGCCGCCGCCGAAGGTGGCCTGCATCTGGTCATTCTGGAAGAAACGGTAGTAGCCGTTGGGTGCGAGGCGGAGCATCAGCTCGCCGAATGTGATAACTTTAGCCATTGGAACGTGCCTCCTTTACGATAGCCACCGACGCCTCGCAGAGCGCGGTGATCTCATCCCACTTGCCGCCCTCGATAAGGTCGGCGGTGACCATATAAGAGCCGCCGCAGGCGCAGATGACGGGGCAGGAGATGTATTCTTTAAGATTTTTGAGGGAAATGCCGCCTGTGGGCATGACCTTGAACATGGGGAAGGGTGCGCTCATTGCCTTGATCTTGGCAAGTCCGCCCGACTGCTCGGCAGGGAAGAACTTGAGGACCTCAAGGCCGAATTTATAAGCGGCGTGGTAGTCGGTGGGGGTGGTGCAGCCGGGGAAGATGGGCATACCGATCTTCACGCAGTATGCGACGATCTCGGGATCGAAGCCGGGGGTGACTACGAAGTGTGCGCCAGCGGCGGCGGCCTTGTCCACCTGATCGGTGGTCATAACGGTGCCGGCACCCACGAGCATCTCGGGGTGAGCCTCGCGCATAAGGCGGATGGCGGTGTCGGCTCCCGCGGCGCGGAAGGTGACCTCGGCCACGGGCAGGCCGCCGCGGCAGAGCGCGTCGGCAAGGGGAGCGGC
>JAFTOB010000048.1 GCA_017451545.1 Clostridia bacterium
ATCTATATGACATCCGTTGTCAAACGCGAGTCTTGCGGCGTCGCGCAGATCTCCCGCGACACCGTGGACGGTAAGCTCGTATATCGCGCCCCAGTCGCTGACTACCACTCCGTCATAACCCCATTCCTCGCGCAGTATCTGCTTCATAAGAAGCGGATTTACCGTTGCAGGCAGACCGTTGAGCGAGTTGAAGGCTGTCATCAGCATCTTCACGCCTGCATCTATGCAAGCCTTGTAGGCAGGGAGGTAAAACTCGCGCAGAGTGCGCTCGGACATATCCACCGTGTTGTAGTCTCTGCCCGATTCCCCCGCGCCGTAAGCCGCGAAATGCTTTACGCACGCGGCGATATGCTCGCTTGAGGTGAGATCCTCGCCCTGATAAGCCTTGACCTGTGCCGCGCCGAGCGCCGAGGCGAGAATTTTATCTTCGCCGCTACTCTCCATTACTCGCCCCCAGCGCGCGTCGCGCGCGAGGTCTATCATAGGCGCGAACGAGAGATGAACGCCGCCTGCCGCCGCCTCTTTTGCCGACATCCTCGTGCATTCGCCGACAAGCTCGGGGTCAAACGAGCAGGAAAGCCCGAGATTTATCGGATATATCGTGCGAAAGCCGTGGATAACGTCGTTCATAAACATCAGCGGGATCTTGTTTCGGTCAGAGGCGAGATGCTTTTCTTGGATTTTGCGGACGGTAGATGCATCCTTGCCGCCAAGACAGCCGCCAACTCTTGAGAGCTCCTCGAGCGAGAGCCCCCATTCCTGCGCGGGCCCCGTAAGCTCTACTTCCGTGCCGAAAAAGTTGGCGCTGAGCAGCATAAGCTGCCCCACCTTTTCTTCTATAGTCATTTGCGCGAGAAGCGCAGACAGATCCTTCATAAATTCCTCCGAAAAGAATAAGCTTTTGCTTTTGAGAGAAGCAAAAGATAGACTTTTACTTTAGTTTTCCGAGCTTTGCCGTGTTTGCAATAACGATAAGCGAGCTTTCTGCATCAAGCACTTGCTCCGGATTGATATTTACGTTGACCTTATCGCCCTTTTTGATAGCGACGATATTGAAGCCGTATTTTTTACGAAGATTAAGCTCTATCAGATTTTTGCCGCACCACTCGTCCTTCACGTCGATCTCTACCATGGAGACGTCGCGCGATAGAGAGATCATATCAATAAAGCCCGAGCTGAGCAGATTTTTCGCAAGGCGGATACCCGACTCGTTCTCGGGAAAGACCACCTGATCCGCGCCCACACGAAGCAATATCTTTTGTTGCATCTCGTTGGAACACTTTGCAATAACGGTTCGAGCGCCTGCCTCCTTGCAAAGTGTGATCGCCATTACGCTTGCCTCAAGATTGCCTGCCATACAAACGATAACGGTATCGATATTGCCGATTCCAAGACGGGATATGACCTCCGCGTCGGTCACGTCGGCACACTTGCACACGGGCAGATATGCCGCCGCATCGTTGACGATCCTTTCATCAGTATCGACGGCAATGACCTCCATGCCGTGCTCTACAAGCTCTTTTGCTACGGCCGTGCCGTATCTTCCAAGTCCGAAGACTGCGTATGTTTTCTTTGCTTTCATTGCTTTTCTCCTTATCCTATACTTATATCTTCCGTCGGCTCGGAAATGACGTTCTGACTTTCGTTTTTACTGCCAAGCGCTACTGCAAGTGAGATAGGGCCGACTCTGCCGAAATACATGGTCACGATGATAATGAGCTTTCCAAAGGTGTTCAGCGTTGCCGTAAGATTCCTTGAAAGACCGACGGTTGCGGTCGCGCTGACCGTTTCATAGATCGCATCAAGAGCGGATGCGTTGCTCGTTGCCATCAAAAGCACGGTTGATGCTGCACATATAGCAAAAAAGGCTACCGCTACGGCCACTGCTTTTTTGATTGAGCCCTCGGAAATTCGGCGGCCGAACAGAGCAGGGCTGTTTTTATTGCGAATGGTAGCGAACGCCGAGCAAGCAAGAACGGCAACGGTTACTGTTTTCATGCCGCCCGCAGTGCCCACGGGCGATCCTCCGACGATCATCAGCAGGATCGATACTGCGGCAGAAGCGTTCGTCAGATCTTCTTGAGGAACCGAAGCAAAGCCTGCGGTTCTCGTGGTGACGGATTGGAAGAATGACACTTGAATTTTATCGAAGAGAGACATATCTCCAATAGTCAACGGGTTTGTGTATTCAAAAATAAATATGAGAATTGCCCCGACGAGAATGAGAGATGCGGTAACGGTGATCGCGATCTTTGAGTGCAAGGTCAGATGTCTGAATATCCTGCGGTTTTTTTGAGATCTGCTTCGAACAACACGGAGCACGTCCCACCACACGATATAACCGAGACCGCCGAGAATGATGAGCGCGGAGGTTACGGTGTTAATCAAGGGATTTGTGGCGTAATTGCAAAGGCTGTTTTCTGCAATAATATCAATACCTGCATTGCAGAAGGCGGAAACCGAATTGAATACCGATATCCAAATGCCTTTTGCTCCAAATTCGGGAACGAACACGAACATATAGAGAGCCGCACCGATACCTTCGATAATAAGCGTGCCGAGCAGCACGTTCTTAACGAACTTTGCAAGCCCTGACATAGTATTCAGATTAAATGCATCCTGAATGAGTAAACGGTCGCTGATGCCCATTTTTCTGTTGAGAAGAAGCATCAGACCTGACATGATGGTAATGATACCAAGACCGCCGATCTGTATCAGAAGCAAAATGACTACCTGACCGAATACGCTCCACGTGGATACTGTGGGGAGTGTGACAAGTCCGGTCACACAGGTCGATGTCGTTGCCGTGAAAAGTGCGTCGAGATATGGAACGGCTTTACCGCTTGCGGAGCTTATCGGTAGAGCCAGAAGCCCGCTTCCCGCAAGTATAGTCACAAGGAAACTGAGCAATATGATCTGCGTGGTTGAAAGTGCAAATTTCTTTTTTCTAACCATAAGATTTTCCTCTGAAAAGCATAAAGGAACCAAGGTCATCTACAGTCAGCTGGTTCCTATCATTTTTGTTTTATTATCATAATATTATCATGTTTTTTTCATTTAGTCAAGCATTTTGAGAAAAAATTACGGTAGTG
>JAFTOB010000049.1 GCA_017451545.1 Clostridia bacterium
GGGGCTCGTTGGCGGGATCCTCCAGATCCAGGCCCTCGTGGCTCAGATGCCACAGGTTCTTATCCTTGGAGTAGTTGGTCTCACGGCTGATCTTCAGGGGCACATTGTGGGCCTCAGCGTAGTCGATCTCCTCGTCACGGGACTTGATATCCCACTCACGCCAGGGGGCAATGATCGGAATATTGGGAGCGAAGTACTTGAGGGTCAGCTCAAAGCGGACCTGGTCGTTACCCTTACCGGTGCAGCCGTGGCAGATAGCGTCGGCGCCCTCCTTGATAGCGATCTCGGCAAGACCCTTTGCGATGCAGGGACGTGCGTGGGAGGTACCGAGCAGGTACTCCTCGTAGATAGCGCCGGCCTTTACGCAGGGGATGATGTATTCGTCTACGTACTCGTCGGTAAGATCGAGGACGTAGAGCTTGGACGCTCCGGTTTTGAGAGCCTTCTCTTCAAGTCCCTCAAGCTCGTCGGCCTGACCGACGTTACCCGAAACGGCAATTACCTCGCAATTATTGTAATTTTCCTTGAGCCACGGGATGATGATGGACGTATCAAGTCCGCCCGAATAGGCAAGGACGACTTTTTTAATATTTTCTTTGTTAGTGATCATAATAGCCTCCGAAAAAAGTGTTTATCAAATAATACCCCGATATTATATACCCGCTTTTCGTTTTTGTCAATAGGTTTTTGAAAAAAATATAAATTATTTTTGCATATTTTTGCAATGATGCGTTAAAAATGTGTATATTTTCAAAAATGCGTGAATAAAATTCGAAAAAATGCATACAAATCGGATTTTGGAAGAAGCCCGGCGGTTATTTTTCGTTTGCTCTTGAAAAATTCGCCGCGTAGTGTTATAATGAATATGTATATTTAGTTTGAAAGGTAATGCTTATGAATATAGTTATTGTCGGTGGCGGAACCGTTGGCTCTGCCATCTGCGCACAGCTTGCGCTTGAGGACCACGACGTGACCATAGTGGACGCCGACCCCGATTCTCTGGCCGAGATTGCCAACAGCTGTGACGTTTTCGGAGTCGTGGGCAACGGAGCCGAGCTTTCGGTCCTGCGCAAGGCGGGGGCAGAGAATGCCGAGCTGCTGATCGCCGTGTCCCCCGATGACGAGATCAACATTCTTTGCTGTGCCGCGGCCAAGAAGCTGGGCACGAGCCACACGGTGGCGCGCGTCCGAAACCCCGAATACACCGAGCTTATGCGCCTTTTGCAGAGCGAGATGAACCTGTCCTTTACCATAAACCCCGAGCTGGCGGCGGCAAAGGAGATATACCGTCTGCTTCGTTTCCCGTCGGCGGCAAAGATCGACACCTTCTGCCACGGAAAGGTAGAGCTTGCCGAGATTACGGTGGCGGCCGATTCGCCCCTTTGCGGTCTGACCCTCATCGATCTGCGCAAAAAGCTGAGCACCCGTTTTCTTGTCTGCGGCGTTCTGCGCGACGGCGAGGCCTATATACCCGCCGGTGACTTTCTGATCCGCGCGGGAGACACCATCGGCGTCACGGCTCCCGACAAGGAAATCGCCAAGTTCTTCAAGGAGATCGGCGTTTACAAAAACCCCATCAAAAACGTGCTCATCGTCGGCGGCGGCCGAACCACCTACTATCTTGAGCAGATGCTCAAGGAGGGTAAGATCAAGTCCACCGTGGTCGAGCGCGACGCCGAGCTTTGCGAGGAGCTGGCCAACGATTACCGTGATTGCACCGTCATCTGCGACAACGGTACCCGTCAGGAGACTCTCCTTGAGGCGGGCATCGACAGAGCCGACGCCTTCCTCGCGCTTTCGGACGTGGACGAGGAGAACGCCATCATTTCGATGTACGCCAAGACCCGCGAGGTGAGCAAGATCATCACTATGATCAGCCGCATTTCCTACGTTGATTTCTTTAAGAGCGCGGGACTTGAAAGTATCGTTTCGCCCCGTTCCTCCACGGCCTCCTACATTCTGCGCTACGTCCGATCAATGGCGAACTCCGCCGATTCCTCGGCCATCGAGTCGCTCCACAAAATAATGAACGACAGGATCGAGGCGTTAGAGCTTTCGGTCAAGGACGATATCCCCGAGCTTACCAACCTTCCGCTGAAGCGGCTTCGCCCCCGCGCCGGCGTGCTTATCGCCTGCATAGTGCGCGGCGGTGACGTGATCATCCCCGGCGGTGACGATTGCATCACTAAGGGTGACTCGGTCATAATTATGAGTACGGGCAACCGTATAAACAGTCTGAAGGACATTATCTGATATGAATTACCGTATGCTCGGATACCTTCTCGGTATCATTCTTCTGATCGAGGCAGCACTGATGGCGTTGCCGACCGTGGTCTCGGCCATATACGGCGAAGCCGTCTGGCCCTTCCTCGTGACCATGGCCGCGCTGATAGTAATAGCCGCGCCCTTCGTTATATTCAAGCCGAAGGACACGGGCATCTATGCCCGAGAGGGCTTTGTCTGCGTCGGTGCGGCGTGGATACTTATGTCTGCCTTCGGTGCGCTGCCCTTCGTTATCAGCGGCGCGATCCCCAATTATATAGATGCGTTTTTTGAGACCGTTTCGGGCTTTACCACCACGGGCTCGTCTATTTTGCGTGCTGTGGAGGGTCTGCCCATGGGCATTCTTTTCTGGCGCAGCTTTACCCACTGGGTAGGCGGCATGGGAGTGCTTGTATTTATGCTGGCCATTATGCCCTCGGACAACGGGCGGGCCATGTATCTGCTCCGCGCCGAGGTTCCCGGCCCCACAAAGGACAAGCTGGTTCCGAAGATGCGGCAGTCGGCTCTCATACTTTACGGCATTTACGTTATATTGACGGTCATTATGGTGGTGGCCCTGCTCTTTACGGGTATGGATCTTTATGATTCGCTGGTCAATTCCTTTGCCACGGCGGGAACGGGCGGCTTTTCGGTCAAGAATGCCTCCATTGCGGGCTACAATAACCCCGCGGCCGAGTGGATCATCGCCGTATTTATGGTAATGTTCGGAGTAAATTTCAATATATATTTTCTGATTCTCGTAAAAAAGCTTAAAAACATTGTGAGAAACGAGGAGCTGAGAATATACTTTATTATCTGCACCGCGGCGGCCGCCGTGATTAGCATAAATACCATCTCCTCCATAGCGGGGCTTGGCATAGCCGACGGAATCAGGAATGCCTTCTTCCAGGTGGCTACGATCATTTCGACTACCGGATTTTCAACCGCCGACTACGCGCTTTGGCCGTCTTTGTCAAAAACCGTGTTGGTGCTTCTTATGATCACGGGAGCCTGCGCGGGTTAGACAGCGGGCGGTATGAAAGTATCGCGTGTTATTCTTTCCGTTAAAAATATTTTTCGCAGCATAAAGCAGGTCATACGTCCAAAGTCCGTTAATCCCGTGAGAATGGACGGTGAAACGGTTCCCGATTCGACGTTGCAGTCTACGGCGTCATACGTGTCGGTATATTTTGCGGCTATCGTTCTCTGCGTGCTGGTAATTTCTGTTGACGGCTTCAATTTCGAAACCAACGTAACGGCCACTCTTGCCTGCCTTAATAACATAGGCCCCGGTCTCGGCGCTGTCGGCCCTACCGGTAATTTTGCCGATTTTTCAATGCTGTCAAAGCTGGTGCTGTCCCTTGTTATGCTTGTGGGCAGGCTTGAATTTATGCCACTGCTCATTCTTTTCTCTCCCACCACCTGGAAGAGACACTGAGGGCGCGGTATGTACGTTTACGAGCCGAAGCCCGACAGGCGCGGGGCGCACAGTTTGATCATTCTCTGCCTCAGCGCGGCTTTGATGCTGCTGTGGCCGACGGACATCGACAGCTTTTGGCGGTCTGTCTGCATCGCGTGCGGCGCGCTTGCACTCTTCTGCGCATTTTTGCTGGCCTGCCGATATCTCCTTACGTCCTACGTTTACAGAGTCGAGGAGCGCGACGGGTTCGGGTATGACCTGACAGTTGAGCAGATCTTCGTTAAGCGGCGGCGCACACTTTGCCGAATTGCCATCGAGGATATAGAAAGTCTTGAGGCGGTCGAGGGCAAGCGAAAGAAGAATAAAAGAAAAAAGTCCGCACCAAAGTGCGTGACTTACAAGTATTTTTCCGAGCTTTTCTGCCGCAGGTATCTTATAATGGAGCTTCCCGAGGAGGATGCGCGCGTCCGCGTGATCATCACCCCCGACGAAAAGCTGACGGGGATACTGAGGGAGCTTTCGGGGCATATGTGATCTGACAATATGAATAGCACAGCGGGGCTGATGATCAGCCCCGCTAAATTTTTGATGTTATTCTTTAGTCCATCTTACACCGTCGATTATTAAATCGTCGCCGTCCTTTTGGATCGTGTGTTCGCCGTTTCTGTCGCTTGCAATCAAACCGTGATAACGCCACATATCCAAAACAAGTCTTCCTTTTTCATTAATGTAATATTCTCCGCTGAAGGAGTTTTCTCCGTAATCCTGACCGTAATTTTCAATGTATTTTACACTTCCGTTGGAGTAGAATTCAAGTTTATCTATGTTTCCATACCAATCTACTTCCACGGAATAGCGCCCGACCAATTCGGATATCTCCATCGTCTTGGGAGCAAGCACGGTCTTGCCGGTTGTGTCAATTACTGTGGTGTAATCGATTATAGCATATCCGTCATTTCCCGTAGTAAGTATATTTTCGTATTTGGGCTGTGCCACCAATTCGCCGCGCTTGTTAATGCATCCCCACATCGTATCTTCCACTTGTACCGCGCAAAGGCCGTTAGACCCCAATGCAGTCACCTCGGTATACTGAGGCTCTATTACCCATTCACCGTGCGGATCAATAAATCCCCAAAGATAAGTTGATGCATCCTGCGCAGCACAAAGATCGTTTGAGAATGTGCAGAGGGGATCAACATAATTACTGCTATTTGTTTTAAAGGATATGTTTTTTTGAGGAGCCATAAGGACGTTGCCCTTACTGTCAACCGTTGCGTAATAGTATATATTGTCTTTGTTTTTCAAAACGACCGTTGCGATCTGGCCCAAAGAGTTGTTGGATGATGAAACTTGATAATAGCAGTTAACCCCTTGGAAGGACTCTATTTTCTTTACGTCTACTGTCCAGGTATCGGTTTTTGGGGTGAAAGAGGGATCGTATTCGGATACGTTGAAGTAATGTGTGAAGTAGTTCTTTACCGAGCCGTCGGGCTGTACCGCTAAATTTTCATTATAAGATACATCCGGAATTTCCGCAATTTTCCTTGCATCTTTGGCCGAATAATACGTCAGAGTGTAAACGTAACCGGTGAATTCTTCTATACGTGTTTCTACCGCGAAATATCCGTTGCTTATTTCGCCGATGGCGGAAACACCGTCTTTTCCTATTTCAAACAGTATTTTGCCGGTCTTATCGATTATTTTTGAACCGAAGGCAACATAATTATATTCGGCAAACGAGGGGATATCAGACCATTCTCCACGGTTTGATAGTGACAAGGGAACGGAGACCTCCGGAGTAGCGATGACATTTCCGTTAATATCTATATAGCCGTATGTTTGTTTATATCCTCTCCAAGAAGAAGGAGATTGACCGCGAACTGTGAACGGAGCCACTCCGTTATTAAAGGGGCCTATTGATTCAAAGCCGGGTATGTTATAAACTTCAGCAAGATTGGAGGTACTGTTGCTGCCGCTGCTTTCTCCTTCGTTACCTTTGTTCTCGCCGTTGCCTCCGCTGACAGGGGGATCGCTGACGTCGCCGTTTTCTTTCGTTGTTTCCTTCGTTGCTTCGTTCGTTTCGCTTTCGTTTCCGTCATTGCGGTTGCTGTCTGCATTTTTGCCGGAGTCGCAGGCCACAATAGAGATGCACAGAAGCAGAGCTACGATTGCCAAAAGCAGTTTTTTCATTTGTTTTTTTCTCCTTTAACGATAAAATCAGAATAATAGGAATTATTCTTCCTGTATTATAGCATCAAAGCTCCTTTTTGTCAATAGAAATTAGAGGTATAATTCCTATATAAATATGTTTGGAGGAATTATGATGCTTGTTTTTGATTTTATCGCCATCGGAAATAAATTATATTCGATTCGAAAGAAAACCGGAATGACGCAGGCTCAGGTGGCCGAAGCCGCCGGTCTTTCCGATCGGACATATGCGGACATTGAGCGCGGAAGCGTCAATATGAGGATCGAATCGTTCCTCAAAATATGCAACGTTCTGCACGTTACGCCCAACGAGATCCTTACAGAGGAAGGAGATGCCTCCGTAGACGTAAACGGAATTTTGGGCAAGCTGGCGGCTCGGTCTCCGAAGGAGCAACAAACGGCGATGAAGCTTTTGGAGGTATATCTGAACTCTCTTGAGTGATGAGTAGAATAATAAAAACGGGGCTGAAGGATCAGCCCCGTGAATTTTTTATTCCTCGTGTGTGGGTGTGATGAGTCCGTACTCACCGTCGGTTCTGGCGTAGACCACGCAGGTGTCGCCACTTGCGGCGTCCTCAAATACGAAGAAGCTGTGACCCAGCAGGTTCATCTGCAGTATGGCTTCCTCGGCCGACATAGGCTTGAAGTAGAAGGATTTCTTGTGGATCACAAATTCCTCGTCCTCCTCCACTGTTTCGGGTGCGGGTGCGGCTGCGGCCTCGATCTGTGCGGCGCGGACGCGCTTGCCGAGCTTGGTCTTGAATTTTCTGATCTGGCGCTCAATTGAATCTATATCCCTATCCAGCGCGTCGCGGAAGGTGGCTTCCTCGGCCTCGCTACGGAAAAGCGTGCTTGCGACGTTGATGGTTACCTCGAGCCTTTCTTTATTGTGGCGGCGGCTGAAGGTTACCGTCGTATCCGCTTCCTCGTAAAAATACTTATCCAGCTTTTCGAGTTTTTTGGCCACAAGCTCCTTGAGGTCCTGCGGAACGGTCATCTGTCTGCCAACTGTTGTGATCTTCATAGTTCTACCTCCTTTAGGTGTTTTGGGAGGCGGGAGGCGCCTCCCTGTAAATACATTATATCATTTTTTTGCTTTCTTGTAAATAGTCAAATAAAAAATTAAGAAAAATTTCAAAATTTTGTGTAATTTGTACAAATAAATTTCAAAAAAGATTATAAAAAAGCAAAGTCGAGATTGACTTTTCGGCAAAATGTGGTACAATAATATAAAAGATATCCCCGAATGGAGAAAATTATGAATTTTGAGGAAAAAATCACGAGCCTGCGGCGCGAGCTTTCGCACCACGCGCGGCTTTATTACGTATACGATGCGCCCGAGATCTCGGACTACGAGTACGATATGATGTATGCGGAGCTGCTCCGTCTTGAGGCCGAGCATCCCGAGCTTTACGATCCCGAGTCCCCCACTCAGCGTGTGGGCGGCGCGCCTCTCGACAAGTTTGACGAGGTGGTTCACACCTCGCGCATGGACTCTCTGTCCGACGTGTTTTCCTTTGAGGAGCTTGCCGATTTTACCTCCAAAAACGGGGAGATGGTCTACTCGGTAGAGCCCAAGATCGACGGACTTTCGGTGGCCTTGACCTATGAAAAGGGAATTTTCGTCAAGGGTGCCACCCGTGGAAACGGAACGGTGGGCGAGGACGTGACGCAGAATCTGAAGACCGTGTTTTCCATCCCCATGAAGCTTGCGGAGCCGCTGGATCTCTGCGTGCGCGGCGAGGTCTATATGCCCCGCGCGGTATTTGAGCGCATCAACCGCACCCGCGAGGCCGAGGGCAAGGCTCTGATGGCCAATCCGCGAAACGCGGCGGCGGGCTCGCTCCGTCAGCTCGACCCGAAGATTACGGCATCGCGCGGACTTGACATTTTCGTTTTTAATCTGCAGTCGGGCAGTCTCTACGCCGACGGGCGCGAGGCCACGTCCCACACCGAGACCCTTGACCGTCTTGCCGAGCTTGGCTTCAAGGTCATCGGTGAGAGGGCTCGGCTCTCCGGGCAGAGCGAGATCGAGGACTATATTCTTGCGCTGGGCAAGAAGCGCGATTCGCTTGAATACGATATTGACGGGGTGGTCATTAAGGCCGATCTCTTTACCGACCGCGCGCGGCTTGGAGAGGGAACCAAGACCCCCAAGTGGGCGGTGGCCTACAAATTCCCGCCCGAGGAAAAGCAGACAAGGCTCCTTGACATCAGCATTGCCGTCGGGCGGACGGGTGTGCTGACGCCCACGGCCGAGCTTGAGCCCGTGAGACTTGCGGGAACCACGGTAAGCCGCGCCACTCTGCACAATCTTGATTTTATCCGCGAGCGCGGCATAATGCTTGGCGACACAGTGACCTTGCGCAAGGCGGGGGATATTATTCCCGAGGTGGTCTGCGCTCATCCCGAGTGGAGAACGGGCGACGAACGGGTCTTCGATATGCCGTCGGTCTGTCCCTCCTGCGGTGAGCCCGTCTACCGCGACGACGAAGCGGCGGTGCGCTGCACCAATTCCGCCTGTCCCGCCCAGGTGGCGCGCTCCATTGAGCATTTTGCGTCAAAGGGAGCCATGGACATTGAGGGTCTCGGACCGCAGATCGTAGAGCTGCTTATTGACAGCGGTCTGATCTCCGACCCTGCCGATCTTTACGGCTTGAAGGTTGAGGACGTGGCCGCACTTGAGCGAATGGGCGAAAAGTCGGCGCAGAATCTGCTGACGGCCATTGAGGGCTCGAAGGCGGCGGGGCTTGAGCGTTTGATCTATGCTCTCGGCATCCGCAACGTGGGTCAGGTGGCGGCGACGGCGCTGGCGGCGCGCTACGGCGAGCTTGACGCACTTTTCTCGGCCACCGTCGAGGATATTTGCGATATTGACGATTTCGGCAAGATAACCGCCGAGTGCGTGGTCAACTGGTTCTCACACCCGCAGAACCGTGCCCTTTGTGACCGTTTGAAGGCGGCGGGGCTTCACACCTGCGCGGTGGCGGCTCCCACAGGCGACAAGCTCCGCGGACTGAGCTTCGTTCTGACGGGAACTCTGCCCACAATGTCCCGCGATGAGGCCTCGGCTCTCATCAAGGCGGCGGGCGGCAAGGTCGTGGGCTCGGTTTCCTCAAAGACCTCCTACGTGGTGGCCGGCGAGGCGGCGGGCAGCAAGCTGACAAAGGCGCAGAATCTCGGCATCAATATTATTGACGAGGCCGGGCTGCTGGCGATGCTTGGTTGATCTCAAATTTTGCTCGAGGAGTTAAACGGCGTTAAAGTTCACCGCCGTTGCCGATGGTTCACCCGTTCACGCAAGGTAAAAACGCTTTCGGATCAAAGATCAGATCCTCGAGGCGGCTACGTTTTTTCAACAGATTTTGTACCGCCGCGAGGCGGTGGAATGGAGATTAAAATGAAAAAGATCAGCGTTTGCGGCGTTGTGGCTGTTCCTGTTCTGGCCCTTGGCAACGTTTTGCATTTGCCGTTCAGTATATGGCTTTTTTCGGAACAGGCGCAAACCGGCTTCGGCTTCGGTACCAATATTGAAATGGGGGCTTTGTTTGTCTGGCTTGCGGAATTTCTTTGTATTCCGTTTGTTTTGGCCGGGCTTACGCTGTTCGTCATTTCGATCGTGCGACAGGCACGTGCGCCGCTTATTGTGACAAACGCCGTTTTGCTTTCGCTTTTGCTGCTTCAAATAAGCTTGACGAATTTATTTATGCATATATAAAAAGCGTTGACGCCATAAAGACGCCAACGCCGCTGGAGCGGGTAACGGGAATCGAACCCGCGTGGCCGGCTTGGGAAGCCGGAGTTTTACCATTAGACTATACCCGCGAACAATGATATTATAAAGCTTTCTTTCTCAAAAGTCAAGAGAAAAACGTCGATAAAATAATTTTTTAAGGAGATTAAAATGTCTGACATCAAGATCCCGCGCGCAGAATATCCGCGCCCTCAGTTTGTAAGAAAAGATTGGCTCACCTTGAACGGTGAGTGGGAATACGCCACCGACCGCGCCGCCAGCGGTCACGAGCGCGGCCTGCAGAACGCAGAGTCCCTGCCCGAGCGCATCATTGTCCCCTTCTGCCGCGAGAGCAAGCTTTCGGGCATCGGAGACCTCGATTTCTGCGAGTGCTGCTGGTACCGTCGCGAGCTCTGCATTCCGAAGGAATGGCAGGGCGACCGTGTGATCCTCAATATCGGTGCCTGCGATTACCGCACCACCGTTTGGGTCAACGGCAAAAAGATCGGCGAGCACGTGGGCGGTTTCGTGTCTTTCTCCTTCGACGTGACCGATGCGCTGAATTACGAAAAGGACGTAGTCGTCATCCGCGCATACGATGCCTGCCGCTCCATGAAGCAGGCGGGCGGCAAGCAGAGCCGCAGATATGAGTCCCACGGCTGTGACTACCGCCGCACTACCGGTATCTGGCAGAGCGTTTGGTTGGAGCGCGTGCCGCAGGGCTATATCAAAAGCGCAAAATATTATCCTAACATAAATTCGCAGAGCCTGACCGTTGTGGCTCGCGTTATCGGCGGTGAGGGTCAGATCCTTCGTGCCGAGGCCAATTATGACGGCAAGCCTATGGGCTCTGCCGAGGGCAGAGTTTGCGCGGGGCAGGCACATCTTGTGCTTCCTCTTTCCGAGCTTCACCTTTGGGAGGTTGGTCAGGGTCGGCTTTACGATCTGAAGCTGACACTCGGTGACGACGAGGTTGAGAGCTATTTCGGTATGAGAAGCGTTGAGGCCAAGGACGGTGTGCTCTACATCAACGGCAAAAAGGTCTTTCAGCGACTTGTGCTGGATCAGGGCTTCTACCCCGACGGTATTCTGACGGCGCAGACCGAGGCCGAGCTTTTCGGTGACATTGATCTTTCCATGGCTATGGGCTTCAACGGCGCGAGACTTCACCAAAAGATCTTCGAGCCCCAATTCCTTTCTCAGTGCGACCGCCGCGGCTACATAGTCTGGGGTGAGCACGGCAACTGGGGAATGGATATTTCGAAGGGTGACCGTTACATCAATTTCTCCTCCGAGTGGATCGAGGCCCTGGAGCGCGATTTCAACCACCCCGCCATCATCGGCTGGTGTCCTCTCAACGAGACGCAGAACGATCAGGATCCCGATTTCCTCCGCGCGCTCTCAAAGCTCACCCGCGAGCTTGATCCCACCCGCGCTTACATCGACACCTCGGGCTGGGCGCACGTTGAAAAGGAGTATACCGATTTCACCGATATTCACGATTACGATCAGAACCCCGTGACTATGAAGGAAAGATACGACCGATTTGCCGCGGGTGAGTCTATCGCCATGCATAACAGACATTGGATATATAAGGATCCCACCTTTGTCAGCGAGTACGGCGGTATCCGCCGCGGCAACGAGGGCACGGGCTGGGGCTACGGTGAGACCCCCGAGGACGATAAGGCTTTCCTCGAGCGTCTTGACGGGCTGACCCGCGTGCTTTGCGAGGACAAAAAGATCTCCGCCTTCTGCTACACTCAGCTTACTGACGTGGAGCAGGAGCTCAACGGTGTTTACACCTTTGACAGAAAGCCGAAATTCCCCGCCGAGGTCATAAGCAGGATCTTCGGTCAGACGGCGTATATCGGCGACGAAAAATTTGATTAAGGAACAAACTATGGAACTTTACGATAAAATAAAGAATTTGTGCGCAGGCGCGAAGGCGGCCTCTCCCGTCCTTGCCCGCGCATCGGCTAAGCAAAAAAACGCGGCACTTCTGAAGATCGCCGAGCTTCTGTGGGCTGAGCGCGAGGTCATTCTTGCCGCCAATCGGCAGGATCTTGACCGAGCCGGCGAAAACGGCGTGCCCGCTCATATGATGGACAGACTCGCCCTGAACGAGGGCAGAATTTCGGGAATCTGCGATGCTCTGCGCGAGCTTGTGGGTCTTACCGATCCCATCGGCTCGGGCGAGTGCTGGACCCGTCCCTCGGGCATTAAGATCCGCTGTGTCCGCGTGCCCCTCGGCGTTATCGGAATTATTTTTGAGGCCAGACCCAACGTGACAGTTGATGCCGCCGCCCTCTGCCTCAAGACGGGTAACGCTACCGTTCTGCGCGGCGGCAAGGAGGCCATAAATACCAATATGGCGCTGGTTTCGCTGATGCAGAAGGCACTGGTCGAGGTTGGTCTTGACAAAAACGCCGTGTCCCTCATCACCGACACTACTCACGAGGGCGCGAACCTTCTGATGCAGATGACGGATTACGTGGACGTGCTGATCCCCCGCGGCTCGGCGCGCCTTATCCGCGCCGTTAAGGAAAACTCCAAGGTTCCCGTTATCGAAACCGGAGCGGGAAACTGCCACCTTTACGTGGACGAGTCGGCCGATCTTGATATGGCCGTTAAGATCGCACTCAATGCAAAGTGCCAGCGTCCTGCGGTCTGCAACGCCATTGAGACTCTGTTGGTTCACGAGAACGTGGCGGCGCAGGTGCTTCCTATGATCGCCGAAAAGATGGCGGAATTTAAAGTTGAGTTCCGCTGTGACGCGGCCACGAAGCCCTATATCCCCGGTGCGGTGGATGCCGCCGAGAGCGATTGGGGAACCGAATACGACGATTATATTCTGGCGGTCAAGGCGGTCTCGTCTCTTGACGAGGCCATTGACCACATAAATAAGTACAATACCGGCCACAGCGAGGCTATTATCACACGTTCTTACGAGAACGGTCGCCGATTCCAGCAGGAGATCGACGCGGCGGCGGTATATATCAACGCCTCCACCCGATTTACAGACGGCGGCGAGTTCGGCTTCGGTGCCGAGATCGGAATTTCAACCCAGAAGATGCACGCGCGCGGCCCCATGGGCTTGATGGCGCTGACCTCGCAGAAATATCTGATCGAGGGCGACGGTGAGATCCGATGAGAGACCGAGCTCTGTTCGGCCCGGGCGGCAACAGCGATTCCTTTGCCGCAGAAGGACACAAAAGCTCGCTTGATGCCCCTGCGTGGATAGCCGCGCGCGGTCTTGATGCCTACGAGTATCAGGGCGGCAACGGCATCACGGCTTCGGCGGCCACCTTGACCGCCATCGGTGAGAGGGCAAGGGAGCAGGGAATTGCCATGTCGCTCCACGCGCCGTATTTTATATCGCTGTCGGGAACCGATCCAGAAAAAAGGCTGAAAAGCCTTGATTATATTGAAAAAAGCATTGCCGCCGCCATCTGTCTCGGTGCCACCACGGTGGTGGTTCACACGGGTAGCGCGGCCAAGATAAGCCGCGAGGAGGCTATGTCTCTTGCCGCCGACACGCTGAGCCGCGCCGCCGAAAAATTTGACGGCTGTGGAGTGACTCTGGGTCTTGAGACTATGGGCAAGCATAATCAGCTCGGCACTCTTGACGAGGTCATCGAGCTTTGTCGCATCTCGCCGCTTTTTGCCCCCGTAGTGGATTTCGGTCACCTGAACGCCCGAAACGTGGGCGGTCTGTTTGCCACCGAGGACGATTACCGCCGAGTGTTCGACGTGATCGGCGAGAGGCTGGGGGACAGCTATGCGAGATATCTCCACTGCCATTTTTCAAAGATCGAATACACGTCGGCAGGCGAGAAGAAGCACCTGACCTTTGAGGACTGTGCTTTTGGCCCTCCGCCCGAGCCCCTTGCGGCCGCCATTGCGCGTGAGGGCCTTTGCCCATGCATTATCTGCGAGTCGGCGGGGACTATGGCCGAGGATGCGGCCTATATGAAAAATATATACGAGCGGGCGTTGAACGCGTGAGCCGCTTGTGATTACTGATTTAACGAGGAAAAAATGTCTTATTACGATACGATAGCCGCTGTTTCCACCCCGCGCGGGTTTGGGGGCGTGGCCATGATCAGAATCTCGGGCCCCGATGCCATTGCCGTGGGCGAGCGGATGTTTGTCGGCTCTCTGCCTCTTTCGGGTGTGGAGTCCAACCGCGCGGTCTACGGAAAAATTTATCTTGAAAACGTCGACGGCTCGCGCCGCTGCGTGGACGACGGCATTGCCGTGGTCTTCCGTGCGCCCCGCTCCTTCACGGGCGAGGATACGGTGGAGATCACCTGCCACGGCGGAGTGCTGGTTACCGAGACCGTACTGACTGCCGCCTTCGCCGCCGGGGCAAGACCCGCCGAGGCGGGGGAGTTCACCCGCCGAGCCTTCGTAAACGGCAAGCTTGGCCTGACCGAGGCCGAGGCTTTGGGCTCCCTTCTCGTCGCGGGCACGCAGGATCAGCTCGATCTTGCGCGGGGCGGTATGTCGGGCGCGCTGGCGCGCGGCATTGAGGAGATCTATGCGTCGCTTTTGGCGGTAAGCACCGCCGTCCGCGCGAAAATAGATTTTCCCGAGGAGGATCTGGCTGAGCTGACAGACGAGGAGATCCGTGTCTCTATTGAAGAGACGCTTGCTCTCATTACTAAGCTCGCGGGAACCTACCGAACCGGTAAGGCTGTGGCGCAGGGAATACCTACTGTGATCTGCGGACGGACAAATGCGGGCAAGAGCTCGCTGTACAATCGTATGGTGGGCGAGGATGCCGCCATCGTTACCGATATTGAGGGAACCACCAGAGACGTAATAAGCGAGACGGTATCCTTCGGCGGCGTGACTCTGCGGCTCTACGATACCGCGGGACTCCGCAAGACCGACGATCCCGTTGAGAAGATCGGAATTGAGCGCGCCCGTGCCGCAATGGAAAAGGCCGAGCTTATCATAGCGCTTTTCGATGGCTCCCGCGAGCTTGACGAGGAGGATCTGAATAGTATTAATGAAATCAAAAAAATCTCTGCCGGCACCGTGGCGGTGATAAACAAAAGCGATCTGCCGAAGGGGTGCGATCTGCGACCCATATACGAGGCCTTCCCCGATGCCATCGAGATCAGCACGTTGAGCGGCGAAGGACTTGAAAAGTTGGCCGCGCGTATCGGAGACGCTTTCATTGACCGAAGCCTTGACCTGGCCGGAGATGCAATAGTTACCAACGAAAGACAGTACGGTGCCTTGACTCTCGCCGCCCGACTTTTGCGGGGTGCCCTTGAGGCGCTGGAGATCGGCGTTCCCGTGGATGCGGTCTGCTCCGATATCGAACGGGCTATGTCGGCGGTGGCCGGAGTCGACGGACGCGAGGTCGGTGAGGACATTGTCGGCGCTATTTTCGCAAACTTCTGCGTCGGAAAATAATTATTAAATAATAGTATTATTCAAAATCAATATTTGTTCTTGTCATTTGGATCAATTATCTTGACCAGCATGATCACCGAGGTGACTGTTACGATCGCTATGATCACCGCAATGACCGAAGAGGTCGTGTCGGAATCGGTCTCGCCTTCCGCTGCGTCGGGCGGTGCGCTTTCTGCGGCTTCCGCTCGTGCGTTGATCGGGGCAAAAACTGCGAGAAGAAGAGCAAGTATAAGGATTATCGGAAAAAGAACGGATTTTTTGATAACTGACACGGGTATTCTCCTGTGATTTTACTCCGTATAAGTATGCCCGAGGAAAGGGATATATATTCTATATATAATTAAGGAAGGGAATTTTCGCTATGATGACCGTCGCCGTATGTGATGACAGCAGATACGCCGTGTTTTTTGCCGAGGAGCTGAGGTTTTTGGCCGAGGAGGCAGGCGTGGACGTCTCCGTGGACGTTTTTAAGAGCTACTCTTATCTGCAAACGGCTATGAAAAGTAAAAAATACGATCTTTTGCTGCTCGAAACGGTAATACGCGGCGTCAGCGGTATAGATTTCGCGCGAAATCTGCGGCTTTCGCATTGCGAGGCGGACATAATCTTCGTCAGCGCAAGCGCCGAGCACGCCCTTCCTGCCTACAGCGTTTTTCCCATAGGCTACATTCTCAAGCCTTTCCAAAGAAGAAGACTTCGCGCACCCTTCCGAAGAGCTGCCGAGAAGTACGTTAAAAAGCCTACATTAATATTAAGGGGAATGAATGGCGAGAAGATCACGGTGTCGCTGGAGGATCTGCTCTATATAGAAGTAATAGGTAACGAGCTTGACATTCACTGTCGTACCGGTGTGTCCAAATGCGTTGGCTCGCTGTCAGAGACTTATCTGGATCTGCCTCAGAAGCAGTTCTACCGCTCTCACCGAAGCTTTATTGTCAATCTCAATTACGTGGTGCGCGCCGCGAAATACTATTTTGTGATGGATAACGGCGACAAGGTGACCATTGCGAAGAACAGATACGCCGAGGCAAAGAGTATTCTGACCGATTTTGTCGGTTAAAAATGCTGTGTGTCGACCGATGTCGCGTGAACGGGGCAAAAAATACCGAAAGAATGCCCAAAATAGGAAAAATACAGCAAACGAGGAAAAACTCTGACCCGTTGGTAGCAAATAAGACCCGTTCATAAAAAACTGTTGAAAAAATATATGTACTGGTGTAAAATGATAGCACAATTCTTATTAAATGGAGGGTTAAGAATGCTTATTTCCACTAAAAACGGAAAAACCGGTATAGTCAGAGCCATAGCTCTCGCTATCTGTGTCGTAATGCTCGTTGCATTTGCGGCAGGTTGTTCCGATGAGCATGCCCAGAGCCTTGCTAATGCTGCGCAGACTGCAGCTGATCAGGCCGCCGAAGCCGCAAAACAGGCACAGGAGGCTGCAAAGCAGGCCCAGGGAACCGCAGATCAGGCTATTAAGGATGCCGCATCTGCAAATTCGAACGCAAATTCCAAATTCACCGAGGCCCAGGTTGAGGCTGCCATTTTGGAGATCCTCAAGGACTACGTGAAGGCTGAAGATGCCGCTACCAAGGCTGAGCTGGAGGACGTTTCCAAGCAGCTCGCCAACTATCTCACCGAGGATGCCGTTAAGGCTCTCATTTCTGCCGCCGCAGCAAGCAAGGATGACCTTGATGCCGCAAAGGAGGAGATCCTTGACGAGGTTTCCAAGATCGTCACCAACCTCGAGGGCTACTACAACAAGAGCGCTATTGATGCATTTCTTGCAAAGTACTACACCTCCGAGGAAATCGACACTGCTCTCGCCGATTACTATGTAAAGTCTAAGGTTGACGAGCTTGTTGCCGGTGCTATTGATCCCACTGAGCTTGCTGCTGCTATCGGCACCAGCGAGGAGGAGGTTAAGGAGCTTATCGCTACATATGTAGATCCTACCGAGCTCGCAACCGAGCTTGCTAAGTACTACACCAAGACCGAGATCGACGCAAAGTTCCTTGCCAACGAAGAGGCTATGAAGGAATTCGTTGAGGAGCAGCTGAAGTCTTACGTCACCAAGGATGAGCTCGCAGGCGAGCTTCAGTTCCTCTCCGGTGAGCTCAACGCTCTCGGCGGTCAGCTCAGACAGCTCCAGAGCAAGCTCATTGAGACTGCAGATAAGACTCTTGCCGATGCAGAGGCTTATGCAAGATCTCTTGTGGAGGCTTACAATGATCTCACTCCCGTTGTTGCTGAGAAGTATCTTGAGCTTCTTGCACACCAGGAGGCATACATCGATGCGAACGGCTACCTCTACGATGCAGAGGGTCTGAAGGCTGTTTACAACAAGTACAACTACGCAACCGTTCTTCTTATCAGAGCCACCAGCCAGGAGGCTATTGACGCTGTTATGGATATCGTTAAGGAGTCCGTCGACGGTGTCGACACCATTCTTGATCAGCTCTACGACGCACTCGTTGCTGTTGAGGCTACCAAGATCGAGGGTATCAACGGTGAGAAGTACATCGCTATCGCTACCGGTACCTTCACCGAGGATTCCGGTGCTGCTATCGACGAGTGCCTCGCACTCCTCGACAAGGCTCTTGCAAACGGTATCACCGTTGAGGAGCTGAACGCATATCCCGAGATGGCACTTGAGACTGCTACCAAGGCATACGATGCCGAGTACACCAGACTCGAGAACGCTAAGTACGCTGCCGATAACAGCGTATACGCTCAGGCTGTTGTATACGATGCAAACCGCACCTACTACAAGCTTGAGGGTGGTGTTTACACTGCTGTTGCTGCAGCCGAGGTAAACGACACCAACTACAGCAACTACTACGTTGTTGAGAAGACCGCTGTCAACAATCTTGTAAACGCCCTCGAGGATTGGGCTGAGTACAAGAAGGAAGAGACCGTTAAGACCGTTGAGGCTCTCTATGCAAAGCTCAGCGCCGCAGAGGTTGCTTACTATGCTTGGATGGATGAGTACTTCGAGGCTTACGAGGATGAGGCTAACCCCAACATCGCTCGTCTCATTCCCGGTTGGGCTACTACTTATAAGGATGCTTCCAACCACTGGGCTGTTCTTGCCGGCATCGACGAGCTGATCGAGGACTACCTCGCAAAGATCAACGATCTTCTCGGCGAGTCCAAGACCGGTTGGGACAAGAACGATACCGTTCTTTACACTTGGCTCGAGACCATTACCGCTCTCGTAACCGAGCTTGAGGCTGACGATGATACCTACGGTTTCATCAGCGTATATCCTGATCTCAAGACCAGATACGAGGACCTGCTTGCTGCCGAGGAGTATGCAGATGCTGCAAATGATCTCTATCTTGCATTTATCGACGAGACCAGCGGCAAGTCGGTTTACGGCTACCTTGTTGACCTCGTAGCACTTGATCGCGAGATCACCAACTACAAGCAGTATGGCATTTGCATGGAGACATACAATGCATGGTTCTTCGACGCTACCACCGGATATCCCAACACCGACGAGGCTAACAGACTTGCTATCGTCAACTCCAATGAGGCAACTCCTGATCTCGACAACGAGGTTGCAGCTGCTTCCGCACGCTTTGTACAGCTCAAGCAGGCTGCTGAGATGGCAGAGGAGATCATCAACCCCGCTATCGATGCATTCTACGATGCTGAAGGTAACGTAAAGGTTACTTATAAGGACATGGACGCTCTCGAGGCACTCTGGTACTCCATCAACGGCAAGCCCGCTACCGAGACCGAGCCTGCTGTCAAGGGATGGCTCCAGATCTTTGATATTCCTTCTGATCCCAGAGCAAACGGATACTTTGCTTCTAACTACAATATGGTAGACCACGACAAGCTCATTGCAGCTCTCGAGGCTTGCCAGAACGTCATCGGCGAGATCCTTGCTGATCCCGACGTAATCGCATTCAGCGGTATGATCGCGGCTCTCCAGGAGACCTGGTTCGAGGATGATTACCAGCTCTACTACTACAACGACTACGTAACCGCCAGAAACCTGTACACCACTTGGGCTAACAGATGGGAGATCAACGACATCACCCTCGAGACCTTCAACGGTGGTACACAGCAGGGCGAGGTCGATAACATCGGCGCACTCTTCAAGTTCCTCAACACTGTCGGTACAGCAGTTGAGAACGAGCTCAAGGTTGCTATCGAGACTGACACCATCAACGGTGTTAAGTACGCTATCTTCAATACTGAGATGGCTAAGTTCGCTGACGGCGACTACAAGCCTGCTCTCGTTGGTAGCGAGTGGGTAGTTGATGCTTGGACCGTTGCTGATCTGTGGGTCAAGACTCACATCGACTTCCAGACCGAGGGCAGAGGCTTCAATGACGTTATCAAGTCTATCGACGGTCTCTTCACCGAGGACGAGTACGTAATCGTAAAGGCTGTTTACGAGGAGTACGCTGCATACGTTGCAACCGCAAAGGCAGAGCTTGAGACTCTCTTTGCCGAGCTCTCCGATTACTTCACTCTCACCGAGGGTGTATATGACTTCAACATCACTCTCATCACCGACGTTCTGCCTCTTGAGACTCTCGAGGGCAAGTACACCGGTACTGAGGGCTGGCTCGCAGCTTACGCTGTTACCGACGAGGCTAACATCACCGATGCTGACCTCAAGGCACTTGCGCAGCAGTTCGACGCTGACCTCACCGCAGTTATGACCGAGCTCAACGCTCTCAAGGCTTCCTACGAGGCTGACCTTGCCGCTCTTGACTTCGACAACAAGCTTCTCGCTCTCGAGTCCGGCACTCTCACCATCTACAGCAACTACGTTGGCGATCTTGCAGATCTCCGCGCAGCATACAATGCATTCGCTGACAAGTACTTCCTGGGCAACAACAGCTCTGAGGCATTTGCAAACAGCATGCAGTTCACCGCTCTTAACATCTACGTAAAGAGACTTGAGGCTCTTGAGGCTCAGGTTCGTCTCCTTGAGGATGCTAAGAAGGCTGACGCCAACGAGTTCATTGCCGCTGTTGAGGCAATTCTCGCAGGTGGCGTTACTACCGATGATTACCAGGCAATTGTTGATGCTCTCGATATGTTCGCTGAGTGGTCCGCTAACATCGACACCACTTACGAGACCATGTTCGACGGTATCTATCTGACCGGTGAGCTTCTCGGCGCAAACGGCGACCTCGTTGACGCTAAGGCTTCTATCGATGAGATCATGGATCTTCTCGAGACCGCTAAGGATGCTATCGCAGATCTCGGCGCAGCCGAGTCTCCCGCTATCAACTACACCGACAAGACTGCTCTTGATGCTTACAAGGCACTCTACGATGCAGCTGTAGCAGCAGTTGAGGCATTCAAGACCGCAAACGGCAGCCTTGGTACCACCACTCTTGCTGACGAGTACAGAATTACCGAGGCAGAGCAGGCTATCATCGCTAACGCAAAGGTTGAGATCGACTCCTACGGTTATCTCTGCAAGGCATACGAGGCATATAACGAGGCATACGGTAAGTACATTGCTGACCAGGGACTTGATCTTGAGGATGAGTTCAAGGTTGAGCTTGAGGCTACCATTGCCAACATTAAGGGTCTTGTAGCTTCCGGCGCTGCTGACACCACTGTTCAGGCAGCTACCGACCGTCTCGCATCCGAGCTTGACACCATCGTCAAGGAGGCCGGCAATATCGGCGGAAGCGAAGCTCCCGATCCCGATGACACAGATCCTGACATCTATCCCGAGGGAACCAATCCCTAATCGGATCGGAAATTTTAAAGTAATAAATTAAATTACTTAGGGGACAGCCGCAAGGCTGTCCCCGTTTTTTGATTTGTCTATAGGGCTTTTATTGCAAAAAACCTTGACAGAATAAGAAAAATAGCATATAATATAGTATTATAAGTTTAGATTTTAACTTTCACATGTACAAGGAGAACACCATGGCACTCAAGGTAGTTAAATTCGGCGGAAGCTCTTTGGCTGATGCCGAGCATTTCAAGCAGGTCGCTTCAATAATCAAAGCGGACAAGGACAGAAGATACGTTGTTCCTTCTGCTCCCGGCAAGCGTTTTTCGGGAGACGAGAAGGTGACCGATATGCTTTATGCCTGCTATAATGCTGTTCGAGCGGGCGAAAATATCGATGAGCTTTACGGAAAGATTTGCGACAGATATAATTCCATTATAGAAGGTCTTGGGCTTGATTTCGATATTTCGGGTGAGCTGAACTACGTTAAGAATACTATTCTCGGCGGTCACTCGGGCCGCGATTATGCCGCCAGCCGCGGCGAATATCTGAACGGTCTGATCCTTGCAAAGTATCTCGGTTTTGATTTTATTGATGCCGAAAACGTTATTTATTTCAAGGACGATGGCACCTTTGATGCCGAGCTGACCCGTCAGGAGCTGAGCTCCGAGCTTGACCGTCACGAGTACGCGGTCATTCCCGGATTTTACGGAATTATGCCCAACGGAACCATCAAGACATTTTCGCGCGGAGGCTCCGATATTACCGGCTCCATCGTCGCGGGTGCGGCTGACGCCACACTCTACGAAAACTGGACCGACGTTTCGGGCTTTATGACGGCTGATCCTCGCATCGTAACTGATCCTGTTTCCATCAGAACCGTTACTTATCACGAGCTCCGCGAGCTTTCTTATATGGGCGCGACCGTTCTGCACGATGAGTCCATCTTCCCCGTGCGTGCCGCATCAATTCCGATCAACATCAAGAACACCAACGATCCCGCCGCTCCCGGTACTATGATCGTTGAGACGACTACCGATTACGATAAAGATCGCATCATTACCGGTATTGCCGGAAAGTGCGGATTCTCGGTCATTACCATTGAGGCCGAGAGAATGAATACCACTATCGGCTTCTCCCGCCGCGTGCTTGAGGTGCTTGAGGACTTTAATATCAACGTTGAGCATATTCCGACGGGAATCGACACTATGGGTGTTGTGGTTCGCACCGAGGAGCTTGAGGGCTGCCGCGAAAAGCTGTTCAACTCGCTCAACCGAGCGGTCAAGCCCAATATGCTGACCATTGAGGACGGACTTGCGCTGATCGCGGTCGTCGGACGCGGTATGGTCAATGCGAAGGGAACTGCTGCCAGAGTGTTTGACGCCGTTTCTTCCGCGGACATCAATATTCGTATGATCGACCAAGGCTCCAGCGAGCTTAACATTATTCTCGGTGTGGACGAGGATCATTATAAGGACACGATCCGCGCGATCTACAACGAATTTTACGGAAAATAATAGGATATCAGTAATTTTTACTTGACAAAATCAAGGTTTTATTGTATAATTCTCTTATATTTTTATTGGCGATACGGAAAATAGCCGTTTGCGTGACGCGACAGAGAGAGGTCGGTTGGTGCGAGACCTTGCGGAGCGTGTTCGGCAGCTCATTTCCGTCAGGGCTCGGCCCACGCTTGCCGAAGAAAGCCGCGAGTCGGTGATTAGAACGGCACGTTTGCCCCGCGTTATGGGGATCGAGAGCATACGCGCTGTGTTTGGCGTGTATGAAACCGGGTGGTACCGCGAAATTTTTCGTCCCGGAGGCATTGCCTCCGGGACTTTTTTTCGGAGAGCACTCAACGAAAGGACCATGCACTATGGAATTTATCAACATGACTATCGGCGAATGGATGGATAAGATCGCCGATGAACACCCCGACCAGCCTGCGGTCATTTTTACACACGATTTTGACTACAAGCGCACATACCGTGAATTCAACGACGAGGCCCACACAATTGCCAAGGCGTTTCTTGCTATGGGAATCAGGAAGGGAGACCACGTTGCGATCTGGGCGACCAACTATCCCCAGTGGCAGCTGACGCTTTTTGCCTGCGCCAAGATCGGTGCGGTGCTTGTTACCGTGAACACGGGCTACAAGATCCACGAGGCCGAGTATCTGCTCAAGCAGTCGGATACCAAGATGCTCGTTATGTGCGACGGCTTCAAGGATACGAGCTACGTTGATATTATGAACCGCCTTTGCCCCGGAATCGAGACCGGCGATCGGGCGAATATAGAGTCGAAGCGTCTGCCCGTGCTCAAGAAGATCGTGACCATCGACGAGGAGAGCCACGCGGGAATGTACAATTGGCGAGAGCTTTACGCCATGGCCGATCAGGTCAGCGACGAGGAGTACACCGAGGCGCGAAAGGGTCAGGATCCCCACGACGTTGTCAATATGCAGTATACCTCGGGAACCACCGGCTTCCCCAAGGGCGTTATGCTGACTCATTATAATATTCTGAACAACGGAAAGACCATTGGCGACCGTATGAAGTTCAGCGAAAAGGACCGCCTTTGCATTACGGTTCCGCTTTATCATTGCTTCGGGCTCGTGCTTGCTACTATGGCCAGCATTACCCACGCCACCACTATGGTGCCCGTGAAGTATTACAGTCCCATCAAGGTGCTGGAGGCTCTGCAGAATGCGAAATGCACCGCAGTTCACGGCGTTCCCACTATGTTTATAGCGATGCTTGAGCATCCGAGATTTTCCGAGTTCAAGTTCTGCCTGCGCACCGGAATTATGGCGGGCTCACCCTGCCCCATTAAGGTTATGCAGCAGGTGGTGGACGATATGGGAATGCGCGAGATCACCATCGTTTACGGTCAGACCGAGGCGTCGCCCGGTTGCACTCAGACCACTACCGACGATAGCCTCGAGCGCCGCGTAAGCACCGTTGGCCGCTCCTTCCCGGGAGTTGAGACCAAGATCGTCGATCCCGAGACGGGCGAGACTCTGGGTCCCGGTCAGGTGGGCGAGTTCTGCGCCCGCGGATACAACGTTATGAAGGGCTATTACAAGATGCCCGAGGCCACGGCGCAGGCAATCGACAAGGACGGCTGGCTTCATACCGGCGACCTTGCCACGGTTGACGCCGAGGGCTACTACAAGATCACGGGTCGAATCAAGGATATGATCATCCGCGGCGGCGAGAACATTTACCCCAAGGAGATCGAGGACTTTATTTACACTCATCCGAAGGTCAGCGACGTGCAGGTCGTCGGCGTGCCCAGCAAGGCCTACGGCGAGGAGATCATGGCCTTCGTTATTCCCAAGGAGGGTGAGGAGCTGACCGAAAAGGAGATCAAGGATTACGTGCTGGCTTCCATGGCCAAGCATAAGGTTCCTTCCTTCGTTTCGTTCATCAGCGAGTTCCCAATGAACGGCGCGGGAAAGATACTGAAATACAAGCTGCGCGAGATGGCTATTGAGGAAAAGAATCTCCACGATGCGGCATCCATTGAAACCGCTTAAGCGTGAGACGTTGCCTTCCTGCGGTTGAGGAGATCTGCTCACGCAAGGTAAAAACGCTTTCGGATTAAAGATCCGATCCGCGAGGCGGCCGAGTTTTTCGAAAAAATATTTTTGCCGCTGTACGGGCGGCGGAAGGGAATTTGATATGAAGCTTTCGTTTTCAACACTCGCGTGCCCCGATTGGAGCTTTCGCGAGGTTTATGCCGCCGCGGCCGATCTGGGCTACGACGGAATAGAGATCCGCGGCATTGCCGACGAGATCTATGCGCCCCATATTGTTAATTTTTCCGATGAAAAAATAGAGAGAGCCAAGGCTCACCTGACCAAGCGCGGGCTTGAGATCCCCATGCTGACCAGCAACGCATCGGTGCTTGACGGCGGCGATTTTGAGGCCTGCAAAAAGGAGATCCGCGATTATTGCGAGCTGGCTCAAAAGCTGGGCGTTCCCTACGTGCGCGTTTTGATGGAAAAGACTCCCGGTCCCGTTATTGCGCCCGATTTTGATTACGCGGTGAAGAAATACCGCGAGCTGTGCGCTGTGGCCGCTGAGTATAGCGTGACCCTTCTGACCGAGACAAACGGCTTTTTGGCCGAAAGTGCGGTTTGCGCACGCTTTATGAAGTCGGTGGGCGCGGAAAACGCAGGTCTGATCTGGGACGTTCACCATCCTTACAGATTTTTCGGCGAGACGCCCGCGCAGACGGCCGCAAACATCGGCGCCTACGTCAAGCACGTGCATTTCAAGGATTCGGTGAAGGGAAGTAACGGCCGCGTGACCTATATGCTGACGGGCTACGGAGATTTCCCCTTTGAGGAGGTCATCGACGAGCTGAAGCGGCTGGGCTACGACGGATATCTCTCCTACGAGTGGGTCAAGCGTTGGTCCCGCGAGCTGGCCGAGCCCGGCGTGGCGCTCTACCAGTATATCAGCTATATAAAGAGCCTGATCTGAAGATATGAAAAAGAAAGGTATACCCGTTGCAGTTGCCGTTGCTATCGTCGTTGCGGCTATGCTTGGAGTTATCGGTCTTGTTGTATTTGATATGGCGCAAAGAGGATGGAAGGTGGATTCCGGAAATCTTGCGAAGGCAGGCGTTATTTTTGCGGGTCTGCTCATTACTCTCGTTAAGCTTTTGATGGGAATGGGAAATTCTCGGTCATTGAAGCTTTATGAGAGGTCTTACGCAAAGGAGATCGGCAATGCTTTTGCCCGCTCCGACAGCAAAAAGCACCGAAAGCAGCTGCTTCGTGCGCTGGCGCTTTACAACGAAAACAAGTACGACGCGGCGCTGAAGCTGCTTGATGAGCTTGAGGGGCATTGTGACACCCGCGACGATTACTGCGCTGTGCTTTTGTTCCGTGCCATTTGCTACGCCGAGATCGGTCACCTTGAGGTGGCTGTTAAGGAATATGAGTCCCTGCTTCGGTATAACGAAAAGCAGGCCACCGCCTGGTCGAATCTCGGAAATTTGAAAACCAAGCTCGGAAAAAGAAAAGAAGCTCTGGAGTGCTATGAAAATGCGCTTCGGTATGATCCTGAAAACGCTTACGCCCACAATAATCTTGCTCAGGCGTATCTTGCGGACGGCGAGTGGCTGAAGGTTATTGCCCCTGCCGAGCGCGCGCTGGAGCTTAAAGATAATCTTTATCCCGCGGATTCGGCATTGGCCATTGCCTATCACGCACTCGGAAACTCTGAAAAGAGCAAGCGGCATTTCGACCGCGCGGTCATGGGCGGCTCGAAGGCTGACAATATTATTTATGCCATGCGCAGCATTGACGAGGGTAAGAATCCCTTTGGCAGCACTGCGGTAAAAAGCGATATCGATCGGGCCATTGGGTTTATTCAGCGCGACACGGCCCGTCCTATGGTTCGGATCAGCCTTCCCGCGCCCGAGGACGGCAACAAATCCCGTTTTGGCGGCGCGCCCGTTGATGAGAACGTTCCTCTTGACAGCAACGGCAAAAAGATGCATCTTCTGGCGGCCATCTGGTGCTCGGAGATCCACGGCATTCCCGATTTTCCCGAAAAGGGAGTTCTGCGCTTTTATATTGCCGACAACGATTGCTACGGTCTTGATTTCGACAATCCCACCGCGCAGAAGGATTTCCGCGTTCTCTACGATGAGGATGAGGACAAATTTGACGAGTGTGTCGCCGACGATCCCGAAATATCGGAGAATTTCCCCGTTTCCGCCGGTCTGCACGTCAGACTTACACCGACCATGAGCAGTATGCTTTGCATGGACTACGGATTTGAGGATGCCGTTAACGCTGCTTTGCGAAAGGCGGGTATTGAGGAGGGGCTTGACGGACTTTCCGATGAGGACAGCGATCTCATATATGAGAAAAACAGCTACGGCGGTCACCGCGTGGGCGGTTATCCCTGCTTTGAGCAGGCCGATCCCCGCGAGTGCGACGACGAGCTTAAAAAGTATGACGTTCTGCTTTTGCAGATCGTGAGTCACGCCATTCCCGACGAGAACGGTCACGAAAAATATATTATTATGTTCGGCGACGAGGGCGGATGCCAATTCTTCATCCCCCGTGAGAAGCTGCGCAACCGTGATTTTTCCGATATCCTTTATAATTGGGATTGCGGTTGAGTTGATGATATTTTTGTTCGAGAAACTTTTTGCAAAAAGCTTCTCAAACTCTTCAAAAAACTTTTATGCATTGATTAATTTAAATGGGTAGTTTATCCTTCAAAATTTGCTCGGTCGCAAATTTTGAGTGGTCATATCAGCTAATTTTATCGCGCTCTCGCAGATGCGGTCGGGTGAAAACTCCTCCCGACGCGCCGTGACGGATATTTTGCTTTGCTATATTTTATGGTAAAACTTAATTGATTTCCGATTTACCGAGAGATCATCAATAAATAACGGCACCTGCGGGTGCAGGTGCCGTTATTTATTAACCCATATTTTCGGGGAGCTTTTTGCCGCCGAGAATGTGGAAGTGCAGGTGCTTGACGGTCTGACAGCCGTCCTCGCCGCAGTTGTTGATTATGCGGTAGCCGTTTGTCAGTCCCATCTGCGCGGCGATCTCGGGGATGGCCTCGAAGATCTTTGCGACGTACACGCTGTTTTGTGCGTCGATCTTATCGGCACAGCAGATGTGGGTCTTGGGTACGACGAGCACGTGGACGGGAGCCTGGGGGTTGATATCCTTGAAGGCGTAGACGTTTTCGTCCTCGTAGACCTTGGCCGAGGGGATGTCCCCTGCAATTATTTTACAAAACAAGCAATCCATTTTTTATTTTCCTTTCGTGGTTTATGTATTTATATTTTACCACGGGAGGGCGGTAAAGTCAACCGAAACAGAGGAAAAAATCAAATGTACAGGATCTTTGATATTCACACGCACACCTATCCTCCGGTGATCGCGCAAAAGGCGGTGACCAATCTCAACGCTTTTTACGAGTTTGTGTCCGAGGGGCAGGGAATTTACGATGAGCTTGAGGCCGAGTGGAAAAAGCACGGCGGCGTCGGTATGCTGCTTTTCTCGGTGGCCACCAACCCTCATCAGGTGCAGAAGGTCAACGACGGCATAGCCGCCTTGGTCAAGCATTCAAAAGAAAACGGCTTTCTGACCCGCGGCTTTGCGGGAATGCATCAGGATTTTCCCGATTTTGAGGCCGAGATCGACCGCGCCGAGCAGATAGGGCTTCAGGGCGTAAAGATCCATCCCGACATTCAGGGCGTGGATATTGACGACCCGCGACTTCTGAGGCTTTACGAGATACTTGAGGGTCGGATGCCCGTCTATTTCCATATGGGCGACAACCGTCCGCAGTACCGTTTTTCCGAGACCGACAAGCTGGTTCGTGTGAAAAAGATGTTCCCGAAGCTTGAGGTGGTGGCGGCTCATCTTGGCGGCTACAAGGCTTGGGAGGAGGCGCACAAGCTCGCGGATCTCGACGGCATCTGGTTTGACACGTCAAGCGCGATCTGGGCTATCACACCCGAGTACGCGGGCGAGCTTATCCATATGCTGGGCACCGAGCGGGTGATGTTTGGAACAGATTATCCCGTTATGCTTCCCGAGCACGAGATCGAGAGGCTTTTGGCCATCGACCTTACCGAAAAGGAGCGCGAGGACATTTTCTGCAATAACGCGCTGAGATTTTTGCATATAAATTGAGCTTGTGTTTAGGGGGAACCCCCACTTGTGTGTTCCCCCTCTGCCAAGCTGCGCTTGTCATTCACCCCCCTCGTGGCGCTTTGAGGCATCAGGGGATTTCGCTCTCTGCGGAGAGCGACCAACGCACCGCGCGTTGGATCCGCGCAAGCTTTTTGGAAAAAGCTTGGCAAAAACTTTTCAAAAATAAAATAAGTATATAAATGGAGAAAGACATGAAACACGATTTTAGAACCATTGAGAAAAAATGGCAGGATCGGTGGGATGCCGAAAAGGCATTTGCCGCCGTGGACGGCTCCGACAAGGAGAAGTTCTATGCCCTCGTTGAGTTCCCCTATCCCTCGGGCGCAGGTATGCACGTCGGTCACATCAAGGCTTATTCGGGCCTTGAGGTCGTCTCGCGCAAGCGCCGCATGCAGGGCTACAACGTCCTGTTCCCCATAGGCTTTGACGCCTTCGGTCTGCCCACCGAGAACTACGCTATCAAAACGGGTATGCACCCCCGCACCGTCACCGACAAGAACATCGAAAAGTTCAGCTCCCAGCTTCGCCGCGTCGGCTTTTCCTTTGACTGGGATCGCGTGATCGACACCACCGAGGAGGATTACTACAAATGGACCCAGTGGATCTTCCTCAAGCTCTTTGAGAAGGGCCTCGCCTTCCGCGACAAGACACTTGTCAACTACTGCCCCCACTGCAAGGTCGTTCTCTCCAACGAGGACTCCCAGGGCGGTAAGTGCGATATCTGCCACTCCGACGTTGTGCAGAAGTCCAAGGACGTTTGGTATCTGCGCATAACCGAGTATGCCGACAAGCTCCTTGAGGGACTTGAGGAGGTGGATTATCTCCCCACTGTCAAGCAGCAGCAGGTCAACTGGATCGGCAAGTCCACCGGTGCATTCGTCAACTTTGAGGTTCCCGGAACCGATGAGAAGCTCCGCATCTACACCACCCGTCCCGACACTCTCTTCGGCGTTACCTTTATGGTTATGGCTCCCGAGCATCCCATGCTCGATAAGTACGCCGACAGGATCGCAAATATGCAGGAGGTGCTTGATTACCGCACCGTCTGCGCCAAGAAGACCGAGTTTGAGCGTACTCAGCTCGTCAAGGAAAAGACCGGCGTGAAGCTCGACGGTCTGACCGCAAAGAACCCTCTGACCGGCAAGGAGATCCCGATCTTTATTTCCGACTACGTTATGATGGGCTACGGAACGGGTGCTATTATGGCCGTTCCCGCCCACGATCAGCGCGACTGGGAGTTTGCAAAGAAGTTCGGCGTTGATATTATCGAGGTCATCAAGGGCGGAAATATTGAAGAAGAGGCCTACGCCGGCGACGGTGAGATGGTCAATTCCGGTTTCCTCAACGGTTACACCAACAAAAAGGACAGCATCGCCCGCGCCATCGAGGAATTGACCAAGCTCGGTTGCGGCGAGATGGGTGTTCAGTATAAGATGAAGGACTGGGCGTTCAACCGTCAGCGTTACTGGGGCGAGCCGATTCCAATCGTGCACTGCCCGCATTGCGGCATGGTCGGCGTTCCCTACGAGGAGCTGCCCCTGCGCCTGCCCAAGGTCGAGAACTTTGAGCCCGGCTCGGACGGCGAGAGCCCCCTTGCGAAGATCGAGTCCTTCGTCAACTGCAAGTGCCCCGTTTGCGGCAAGGACGCAAAGCGCGAGACCGACACCATGCCCCAGTGGGCAGGCTCGTCCTGGTACTTCCTGCGCTATATCGATCCCCACAACACCGAGTGCCTGGCCGATCCCGACAAGCTGAAGTATTGGATGGCGGTCGACTGGTACAACGGCGGTATGGAGCACGTTACGAGACATATGATCTACTCACGTTTCTGGTACCGCTTCCTTTACGATCTGGGCGTCGTTCCCGTTGCCGAGCCCTACAAGAAGCGTACCGCTCAGGGTCTGATCCTCGGACCCGACGGTGAGAAGATGTCAAAGTCCAAGGGCAACGTGGTTGACCCTAACGTGGTTGTTGACGAGTTCGGTGCCGACGTGCTTCGCGTTTACATCCTCTTTATGGGTGATTACGAGAAGGCCGCTCCCTGGAACGAGAGCTCCATGCGCGGATGCAAGCGCTTCCTCGACCGTATTGCCGGCCTGACCGACATGGCAAGCGGCAAGGGCGAGACTCCCGCCATTACCAAGAGCATTCACAAGACCCTGAAGAAGGTCACAGAGGACATTGAGAACATGAAGTTCAACACGGCCATTGCCGCCATGATGACTCTGATCAACGATATTTACGATTGCGGCAAGCTGACGAACGACGAGCTTGGCGTGGTTGCACGTATGCTTTGCCCCTTCGCTCCCCATATTTCGGAGGAGATCTGGGAGATGCTCGGACACAAGGATCTCTGCTCGCTGGCACAGTGGCCCGAGTACGATGAGACCAAGACCGTGGACAACACCGTTGAGGTTGCCGTTCAGATCAACGGCAAGCTCCGCGCCACCGTCGAGCTGCCCCTCAACTGCGACAAGGATGTTGCCATTGCCACCGCGAAGGCCGACGAGCGCGTCGCACCCCTTATCGAGGGCAAGACTATCGTAAAGGAAATTTCCGTGCCTAACCGCATTGTCAATATTGTTGTAAGATAAATTTGCAAAATACTATTGACAAGGGAAAATTTTTGTAGTATAATATAGTGTATTCGTCCGAATACATCTTCAAATGCGAGGGGAGGGAAACAGAAAATGGCAGAAATTAAGGTCAGAGAGGGCGAGTCCCTTGACAGCGCTCTGCGTCGCTTTAAGCGTCAGACCGCCAGAGACGGCACACTCACCGAGCTTCGCAAGAGAGAGCATTACGAGAAGCCCAGCGTAAAGCGCAAAAAGAAGTCCGAGGCTGCGAGAAAACGCAAGTATAAATAAGTCGGAATCTTGTCTTGCAATGCTTTCTTTGCGAAAGCCGTCGCAAGTAATAAAAAGCACGAGCGAACTTTGTTCGCTCGTGCTTTTTGCCTTCTGAAGCGCAGTTGGATTTTACAATTTTAATTGACATTTTTGCAAAAAAAGTCTTGACAATGTGTTGGTTGTGTGATATAATTGTGTATACAAATCCCGTGAGGGAAAATTTATGGAGGAAAATATGAAGACTATCAGAATCACAGCTTGCGTTCTTCTTGCTGCACTCTTTCTTACCGTTATGGTAAGCTGCGGCGGAGGCAACGATCCTTCTCTTGTCGGTGAATGGGTCGCAGAGGTTGAAGGTATGGAGATGACCTTCGCGTTCAACGAGGACGGAACCGGAACAATGGGATCTATGGGTGTAAACTTTGAAACCACCTATAAGGTTGTAGACGGTGACACTGTTGAAATTACCATGAATATGATGGGCGAGACCGAGACCACCGAGTTTACTTACAAGATCGAGGGCGATAAGCTTTCTCTCACTGCTGATGGCGAGACCCTCGTATTCACCAAGAAATAAGTTATATTTGAACGAATCCCACCGTGAAATGCGGTGGGATTCGTTTTTTGATTGAGCGGTCGATAGATTGTGCTTGACAACCGGCTTGATTTGCTATATAATTATTATGTATTTTCTCAATTAAACTTAGATTGCGCGGAAATTTATTTTCCGGTGTTGGCGGATTATTCGTCCGAACAAATGCGCTTTAAAACTATTTATGCCGCAGGGCGGCAGAATTGGAGATAAGAATGAACAGCAATGTACCCGAATATTTCGGAAGTATGGTTTTTAATGAGGACGTGATGCGCGAGCGTCTGACGCCCGAGGTCTACGATGCCCTGCACGTGGCAATGGAGACGGGCGGCGGCTTGACCATCGACATCGCCAACGCCGTGGCCGCGGTCATGAAGGATTGGGCGATAGAGAAGGGCGCGACCCACTATACTCACTGGTTCCAGCCTATGACGGGCATCACCGCCGAAAAGCACGACAGCTTCCTACGCCCCGACAAAAACGGGCATCCCATTATGTCCTTCTCGGGCAAGGGGCTCATCAAGGGCGAGTCGGATGCCTCATCCTTTCCGTCGGGAGGTCTGCGCGCCACCTTTGAGGCTCGCGGCTACACGGCCTGGGACCCCACCTCATATGCTTTCGTCAAGGACGGATCCCTTTATATTCCCACGGTCTTTTGCTCCTTCTCGGGTGACACGCTGGACGCAAAGACTCCGCTTCTTCGCTCGATGCAGGCTCTCTCCGAGCAGGCGGTGCGCCTTATGCGCATTTGCGGCAACCGCGACGTGAACCGTGTGGTTCCCATGGTGGGTGCCGAGCAGGAATACTTCCTCATAGATAAAGAGATGTACGACCGTCGCCCCGATCTGATCTACACGGGTCGCACCCTTTTCGGCGCGCCCTCACCCAAGGGTCAGAAGAGCGATCATCACTATTACGGAGCTATCAAGCCCCGAATTATGGCCTTTATGCAGGAGCTTGACACCGAGCTCTGGAAGCTGGGCGTTTTTTCCCAGACCAAGCACAACGAGGCCGCCCCTGCGCAGCACGAGCTTGCGCCCTTCTTTGAAAACGCAAACGCCGCTGTTGACCACAATCATATTACAATGGAGTATCTGCGCAAGACTGCCGAAAAGCACGGGCTGGTCTGCCTGCTTCACGAGAAGCCCTTTGCCTCGGTCAACGGCTCGGGCAAGCACGATAACTGGTCGATCTGCACCGATACGGGGGTAAATCTGCTTGATCCCGGTAACACGCCCGCCGAAAACGCGCAGTTCTTGCTCTTTTTCTCGGCGGTTATCAAGGCTGTGGATGAGTATCAGGATCTGCTCCGCCTTTCGGTCGCCACTCGCAGTAATGACCTGCGTCTGGGTGGCAACGAGGCACCTCCCGCGATCATTTCGATCTACGTTGGCGAGGTTCTTGAGCATATTATCGAAAAGCTGGTGGCCAAGGAGGAATACGAGCCTGATGAAGAGCACGATATCAAGCTCGGAGTATCGGCCTTGCCGTCCTTCCCACGCGATTCCAGCGACCGAAACCGCACCTCACCCTTTGCTTTTACGGGTAACAAGTTCGAGTTCCGTATGCTGGGCTCGTCACTGAACGTGGCCAATCCCACGGCTACGCTGAACACCATCGTCGCCGAGGAGCTTCGCAAGTTTGCCGACAAGCTGGAGGCCGCCGAGGATTTCGACGTGGCACTCAACCGCCTGATCCGTCACACTCTGCGCGACCATAAACGCATCATTTTCGGCGGAAACGGCTATTCCAAGGAGTGGGTCGAGGAGGCCAAGCGTCGCGGACTTTCGAACTACGCCACCACGGCCGACGTTCTGCCCCATTTCACCGACGAAAAGAACGTGGAGCTCTTCACGCGCCACGGAATTTACACGGTGCAGGAGATGAATTCCCGCCGCGAGATCTCGCTGGCCACCTACGCGAGCAACGTGCGCATTGAGGCCAAGACCATGGTGGACATGGTGCGCCGCAACTATCTGCCGGCCATCGGACGTTACACGGCCGAGCTTGACCGCGCGCTCCAGCTTTCGGGCGGCCGCGCCAAGCGCGCAACCTTTGACAGGCTCATCGCCCTTGAGGACAGCGCTTTCGATACGGTCACGGCCCTTGAGGCCGCCGTTGCCGATTATACTGCTGTAAACGTTGCCGATTCCGAGGAGCTTGCCCGTAAACTCTGCGATAAGGTCATCCCGCTGATGGATACCCTGCGTGAGACGGTGGACGAGGCTGAAAAGCTGATGCCTGCATCCGACTGGCCCTTCCCCAGCTACGGAGATATTATGTTTAAAATATGAGTATGAAAAAGAAGATTTTGGTGGTCAGCTCGGCAAATATGGATTTTGTTATGGACGCGCCGTATATTCCGGCGGCAGGCGAGACAGTCATTTGCCGTGGGTCGTACAAGTATGTTCCCGGCGGCAAGGGTGCTAATTCCGCTGTAGCCTTTGCGCGCCTCGGGGCCGATTGCGCTTTTTGCACAAGGCTGGGCGCGGACGGGAATGGGAACGCGCTGTATGATGTATATAATAATGAAGGGATCGATGTGAGCCACATTCGGCGTGATCCCGAGGCACCGACCGGCCTTGCCGCTATTATGGTGGGGGATGACGGGAACAACAGGATAATGGTCTATCCCGGTGCGAATATGAGAATTGATAACGAGCAGATCTTGGAAGCTGTCGCAGAAAAGCCGGACGCGCTTTATATGCAGCTTGAGATCTCCCGGGAGGCGGTGGTCTTTGCTGCAAATGCCGCCCACGAGGCCGGTATCCCGGTGTTTATCGATGCAGGACCTGCCGATCCTGAATTTCCTTTTGATAGGCTGCCGGAGCTTGAGGTCTTTTCTCCCAACGAGAGCGAGACCGAGATACTGACGGGTATTTTCCCCGAAAGCCCCGAGGACTGCACCAATGCCGCGAAAAAGCTGGCGAAGTTGGTTGCTGCGAGGTATTACGTGATCAAGCTTGGCTCGCGAGGTTGCTACGTGACCGACCTTGACAGGGAGTTCTTCTCGCCGTCATTCAAAACTCGTGCCGTGGATACTACGGCGGCAGGGGATTCATTCACAGCCGCTTTGACACTTGAGTATCTGCGGAGCGGAGATATGGAGAAGGCTGCACGCTATGCCAACGCTGTCGGATCCATCGTGGTCGGGCGACCCGGAGCGATGCCTTCCATACCTACTGCCGATGAGGTTTCTGCGTTTTTTAAATAAGACCATATCGGGCGATCTGCGGATGCAGGTCGCCCGACTCTTTTGGCCGAATTTTTGTGCGTTTTGTGCAAAATATCGGTTTACAGTATGTATAATTCGCCGATTTTTGGAAAAACTCACAATTGACATTTCCTGCAGGAAATGATATAATATTCAAGCTGTCTGCGAGAGCCCGACATTCGGAGCGGATCCCGGAAGCCTGAAAAAATTTTTAAAAAAATTTGAAAAAAGGCTTGACAAAAGGGAAACGTTGTGATATAATGTTTGAGCTGTCGCGCAAGCACAGCAAACGGTCATTGAAAATTGAACAACAAGAGATAAGTACAAAGCAAAAAATTGTGTGAAGATTTATCTCGTTAATTTCTGAGAGAATACTACTCAAACAAAAGTAAAAGAGCAAAGACAAAGCTCGAAACAGATTTTA
>JAFTOB010000050.1 GCA_017451545.1 Clostridia bacterium
ACTTTGTTTGAAATGGTTGGCAAAATTTAGGCCACTAAATAATCGAACAGCGACTCACTCAATGCCTCCCCCGTTGGGGGAGGTGGCGCGGCTTGCCGAGCCGGAGAGAGCTTTGTTACCCTCTCAGTCGCTTCGCGCCAGCTCTCCCAAAGGGAGAGCCATTGTCTTAACCGCTTTTGAGGCTGGTTTCAGCAAAATCTGTTTAAACCCTTCAAACTCCGATTGATCGGTCACTTCACCATCGGGTGATCGCGGGCGAGAAAAGGTCACCCCATCCGATCCTTGCCCGCCAGGTCACATTCCGGTGAAAACTCCTCCTGGCGCGCCCTTTCTAAATATTGCGAGCAAAAATTTGATCATAATATATCTGTCATGACCGTTAGGAGGCGGTAACGCCGGACTAAGGTCTGCGCGAGCGCGTAAAGGTTGGCCGATAGATTGCCTCATCCCGACCGGCCGAGGGAGGGGTGAAAATGTGCCGTCACCTTATTGCAAACCATGCTTTCAAAGTTTTTTGAAGAGCTCGAGAAACTTTTTGCAAAAAGTTTCTCGAATAAAAACCTTCAAATTTCCACATTATGATTTAAAGGATAAAATATATGTCAGAAAAAAGAGATTATTACGAGGTGCTTGGTATATCCAAGACGGCGGATGACGGTGAGATCAAAAAGGCTTACCGCTCACTCGCCAAAAAATATCACCCCGACGTCAACCCCGGCGACGCCGCGGCTGAGGAGAAATTCAAGGAGGTCAACGAGGCCTACGCTATACTGTCCGATGCCGACAAGCGCGCCGCTTACGACAGCTACGGTCACGCCGCCTTTGACGGCACCGGCGCACAGAACGGCGCGGGCGGCTTCGGCGGCGGCTTTGATTTCGGCGACCTCGGCGATATCTTCGGCAGCTTCTTCGGCGGCGGCTTCGGCGGCGGCTTCGGCGGCGGATCGTCCTCCGCGCGGCGAAACGCACCCGTCAGAGGCGACGATATCGGCGTCCGCGTGACCCTCACCTTTGAGGAGGCCGTCTTCGGTGTCAAGCGCGAGGTCAGCTATAACCGCGTGCAGAAATGCGCCGATTGCGACGGCAGCGGCGCAGAGAAGGGCACAACCGCCGAGACCTGCCACGCCTGCGGCGGAAGCGGTCAGCGCCGCGTGACCCAGCGCATCGGCGGCATGGCCTTCCAGAGCACCGTCACCTGCTCCGAGTGCCGCGGAAGCGGTAAGATCATCAAAAAGCCCTGCCAGAATTGCCGCGGCACGGGCTACGTCAAGGTCACAAAGAAGATCGATGTCAACATTCCCGCCGGAATTGACGACGGCGGTCGCGTTGCCCTTCGCGGAATGGGTAACGACGGTCGCAACGGCGGCCCTGCGGGCGACCTGATCCTCATCGTCAGCGTCAAGCCCAGCCGTGTGTTCGAGCGCGACGGCGTTCACCTTTACTGCGACGTTCCCGTCTCTGTCACCGACGCCACCCTCGGCGCCGAGATAGAGGTCCCGACCCTCGACGGCAACGCAAAATACACCATCCCCGAGGGCACACAGCCCGACACCAGTTTTACCCTGCGCGGCAAGGGCGTGCCTTATGTGGGCAACCTCGACCGCCGCGGCGACATCATCTTCACCGTCAAGGTGGAGATCCCCCAGAAGCTCAGCGGCAAGCAAAAGGAGCTGCTCCGCAAGTTTGCCGAGAGCTGTGACGACGGCAACTACGCCAAGCGCACGGGCTTCTTCAAAAAATTCAAGAAATGAGAGAAAAAGCTATGGATATCAAGGACTGGACACAAATAAAGCTGACCGTCAAGCAGGCCGATCTGACCACCGCCACCGCAATTATGGGTATGATCGATCTCAATCTGCAGATCGAGGACTACTCGGACATTGACCTCAAGACCTGCTACGGCGACCTCATCGACGAGTCGATCCTCAACGCGGACAAGACGGTGGCCTCAATCTCGGTCTACATTCCCGCCGAGCGGAGCTGTACCGACGCGCTGGCCTTTATCAAGGATCGCCTGAACGAGTCGGGCATCGACGGCAAGCTGGAGCTTGTGGGTGTCAACGAGGAGGACTGGGCGAACACCTGGAAGGCCTATTATAAAACCACCCGTATCGGCAAAAATATGGTCATCGTCCCCGCTTGGGAGACCTACGAGCCGAAGCCCGAGGACGTGGTCATTAATATGGACCCCGGTATGGCCTTCGGTACGGGCACTCACGAGACCACACGCCTCGTCATCGAGCTGCTTGAAAAGTACGTGACCCCCGGCTGCACCATGCTCGACGTGGGCTGCGGAAGCGGCATCCTCGCCATCTGCGCCGCAAAGCTAGGCGCGGGCGTCTGCAAGGCTTACGATATCGACCCCGTGGCCGTTCGCGTGGCTAACGAGAACATAGAAAATTCGGGTATGACAAACATAACCTGCGAGCAGTCCGACCTGCTCCGTCAGGTGGATAAGGCCGCAGGGCCCTATCAGCTTGTCACCGCCAATATCGTGGCAGATATCATCATCCGCCTCGCCCCCGACGTGGGCGAATATATGACCGACGATGCCATTCTGCTGGCCTCGGGAATCATCACCGAGCGCGCCGACGAGGTCATCGAGGTGCTGGAGGCCAACGGCTTCCGTGTGGTCGAGAACCTGACCGATAACGGCTGGTGCGCCCTCGCCCTCGCCAAAAAATAAAACTCCAAAGAGAGCCCGAGAGGGCTCTTTTTGTTGCCCCGAGTCAAGTAAAATTTCGCCGGTGGCGCATAAAGCGCAACTGCGGAATATAGCGGGGCGGTTCTCTACGTTCGAAGATCACAAAAGGTTCAGTGCTTAAAAATGATATATAGAAGCGTCCCTTTGTGCTTCTGCTGAAGTTTTTTGACTGTTTTTTGAAAAAAACGCAAAAGCTGTTGCTTTTTGTCGCCTTCGGTGCTATAATTATGGTCGAAATATTTATAATATTAGGAGAGAAGCCATGAAAAAGATCGTATCCCTTATGCTCGCACTGCTGATGCTGTCGGCAAGCCTGCTGGTCGCTTGCGGCGATGGCTCGGAGAGCACCGATACCACCGTAGCTCCCGGCACAACCGAGGCTCCCGGCACCACCGAGACTCCCGGCACCACCGAGACCCCTGGCACTACCGAGACTCCCGGAACCACCGAAACTCCCGAGGATCCCGAAAAGCCCATTTACAACACTATTACCGTTGCTGAAGCTATTGAGCTTTGTAAGCCCGACGGCTACCTGAGCACCGAGCGCTACTATATCCGTGCAAAGGTCACCTCTATCACCAATCCCACCTACGGCGCAATGGTGCTGACCGATGCCACGGGAAGCATCGAGGTCTACGGCTCCTACGATGCCGACGGAGAAAAGCGTTACGGCGAGATGGCCGAGAAGCCCTACAAGGGCGACGAGGTGCTGGTTTCCTGCATTCTCCAGAACTATAACGGCAAGGCCGAAGTCAAGAGCGCGTGGATCATTGAGTTCGCCCCCGCCACTCCCGACACCGACCTGACAAATTACAAGGATATGACCGCCGCCGAGGCCCGCGAGGCACAGCTCGGCGCACAGATCAAGCTGGACGGCGTTGTTGCACGCATTACCTACGCAAACGGTATGATCCCCAGCGGCTTTTATCTTGTTGATAACACCAACTGCATCTACGTTTACGACAGAGACGCCGCAGGCCGCGTAAAGATCGGCGACACCGTCACAGTCTGCGCCGCCAAGACCTATTGGATCCTCGAGTCCGAGCAGGCAAACGCCGAGAAGTTCGGCTACGAGGGCTGCTGCCAGCTTGAGTCTGTGGTCGACATTAAGATCGAGAACACCAACGCGGACTTTGACAAGAGCTGGATCACCGAGTCCACCGTCAAGGACATTATGGAGACTCCCGTTGACGAGAAGAACATTACCACCACCATTTTTAAGGTAAACGCTCTCGTGAAGAAAGTCCCCGGAAGCGGCTTCACCAACTACTACTTCAACGATCTCGACGGTAAGACGGGAAGCTACACCTACTCCCAGTGCAACGGCGGCGATTTTGCTTGGCTCGATGAGTTCGACGGCAAGATCTGTACCGTTTATCTGTCGGTCATCAACGCAAAGTCCACCGCCTCGGGCTGCGTTTATCGCTTCCTGCCCGTGGCTGTCATCGACGAGGGCTACAAGTTTGATCCCAACGATGCGCCGAAGTTCGCCGTTGACTATTACGGTCTGCCCCAATTTGAGACTCTCTACACCGGCGACCCCGCCCTTGAGCTTGTGACTTCTATGTCCTCCGAGCTGCTCGGCATTGAGTTTGTAAACATTACATACAAATCCAGCGATACATCCGTTATTGATTTCGTAGCAGAGCCCGGCAAGACCGTGATGCACTGCAAGAAGAGCGGAACTGCAAAGGTTGCCGTTATAGCAATGTACAGCAAGAACGGTGAAGGATACATCGCAACCGGCGAGATCGAGATCACCGTCGAAAAGCCCGACGATATCGAGTATATCACCGTCCGCGACGCTATCGCCGCACAGGTCGGAGAGACCGTGACCGTCAAGGGAATCGTCGGCCCCTCCCTTATAAACAAGGAAGGATTTTATCTCTTCAATGACGACAGCTTTATCGCCGTCACGACCACAACCGACGTTCTTGCAACTCTTGAGCTTGGCCACGAGGTTATTCTTGAGGGCAAGCGCGACCTGTATAACAATCCTACCAAGGGCGGCTCCGAATACGGTCAGACCTGCATCACGGGCTGCATCGTAAAGGTCAACTATTACGGAAATAACGAGTACAAGACCGATTTCTTCGTGAAAAATATGACCGTTGCGGAATTTTACGATCTTGACGCCGCAAAGGACTACTCCACCACTGCTTACCTGCTCAAGGGAACCGTGGTCGAGGAAGGAAACGGCTTCTATACCAACTATAAGTTCACCGACGGCGACAAGAAGATCTCGCTTTACTGCTCCGACAAGAGTCAGTACGCATTCCTTGCGGATTTTGTCGGACAGGAGATCACCATTGAGATCGCCGCCTGCAACTGGAACGACAAGAGCTACTATGCCGGTTGCGTTCTCGCCGTTATCACCGAGGACGGCAAGGTGGTCAATATTTGGAATTTCGACAGATTCTGACAAAGCTAAAGGAAAAAGCCCCGAAAGGGGCTTTTTCTTTTAGATAGAAGCTGTTATACCGCGAGCGGCAAAAAGAAAATTTTTTCAGTTGCCGCGTTGCGGTTGACAGAACGGCATTTTTGTGGTATCATATACATAATAATATGGAAAATAATTTTTGGAGATACAATGAAAATCGGATTTGTTTCCCTCGGCTGCCCCAAAAATCAGCTTGACGCCGAGGTAATGCTTCACGAGCTGCTGGCCGCCGGCTACGAGATCACCGCCGACGAGACTCAAGCAGACGCCGTTATAATCAACACCTGCGCCTTCATCGAGAGCGCAAAGCGCGAGTCAATCGACTCGATCCTCGATATCGCCTGGCTCAAGGAGAACAAGAGCCTCAAATATATCATAGTCACCGGCTGTCTTGCCGAACGCTACCGCGAAAGCATTTTCGAGGAGCTGCCCGAGGTCGACGCCGTCCTCGGTGTCGGCAGCATCCACAGCATCGTGGACGCCGTCCGCGAGCTGGAGACCAAGAAAAAGTGCCGCTACACCTCATTTTTGCCCAACGACGAGGTCAAGCTGGGCGGCGACCGCGTGCTCATAACTCCCGACTATTCCGCATATATTAAGATTGCCGAGGGCTGTGACAACCGCTGCGCCTACTGCGCCATTCCCGCCATCCGCGGCCGCTTCAGAAGCCGTACCGTTGAGGATATCGTGGCCGAGGCCAAGCAGCTCGACGCGCTGGGTGTCCGCGAGCTCAACATCGTGGCTCAGGACACCACCCGATACGGCCTCGACATATACGGCGAGTACGCCCTTGATAAGTTGATCCGCGCCATTACCGAGAACACCTCGATCCCGTGGATCCGCCTGATGTACTGCTATCCCGACAAGATCACAGATGCCCTGATCGCTGAGATGCGCGACAACGACCGCGTGGTCAAGTACATAGACCTGCCCATTCAGCACATTTCGGACAATATGCTCCGCGCCATGAACCGTCACGGAGACGGAAAGATGATCCGCGAGGTGGTGGCAAAGCTCCGCCGTGAGATCCCCGATATTACCGTCCGCACCACCCTCATCGTGGGCTTCCCCGGCGAGACCGAGGAGGACTTCACCGAGCTTTGCGAGTACGTGGACGAGGCACGCTTCGAGCATCTTGGCGTCTTCACCTACTCCCGCGAGGAGGACACCCCCGCCTACGATTTTGAGGACCAGATCGACGAGCAGCTCAAGGCTGACCGAATGGACATCATTATGCGCCGCCAGCTCGAGATCAACGAGGAGCGCAACCGCGCAATGATCGGTAAGACCATCCGCGTGCTCTGCGAGGATTTTGACACCGTCAGCGAGATGCATTACGGCCGCACCGCCGCCGATGCTCCCGAGATCGACGGTAAGGTCTACTTCCGCTCCGAGAATCGCATCATGCCCGGCTCCTTCGTGGACGTCAAGGTGCGCAAGGTTCTCGATTACGACCTCATCGGCGTGATAGTCACCCGCGGCAAGCACTAAAATAAGGAGAAAACAGATGAAAAAACTCAATCTGCCAAACAAGCTGAGCTTGATGCGGCTCTGCCTCGTGCCCGTAATAATGCTGGTGGCATTCTTCGTGCCCTCCGAGCTCTGGATATTGCGTAACGCCCTCGTGGCCGCGCTCTTCCTCGGAACGGCCATCACCGACGCCATCGACGGTAAGATCGCGCGCAAGCATAACCTGATCACCGACTTCGGCAAGTTTATCGACCCGCTGGCCGATAAATTCCTCGTGATCTTCTCAATGCTCATGCTCCTCTATCTCCCCGAGTTTTGGGCCATCAGACCTTACTACCTTTGGGTCTTCGCTATCGTGGTAATGCGCGAGCTGGCCGTCACCGCACTCCGCCTCGTCATCAGCAAGAGCGGCGTGGTGCTGGCCGCCGATATTCTCGGCAAGATCAAGACTGTGATGCAGATGGTCTTTATTATGACCGCCCTGCTCGAGCCCATCCTCTATTACGTTGTAAATCTTATCGTTCCGCTGCCCACCGAGGTCAATATGTTCCTCGCGGAATACCCGATCCTCACGCTGGCCACAATGGCCTGCGCGCTGGTCTTCACCGTGCTTTCGGGCATCAATTACTTCAAGAAATGCAGCGCGTACATCGACCCCGAGAAATAATCAAGGAAAACAGATAAAAGCCGTGAATCCCCACATTCACGGCTTTTTTGACGCTCTTTTTTAAAATCAGATATTAAATAATAATATTAATCAATTAGATTATAGGGATAATCCACCACCGGAGCATATAAAAAGGAACGCAGAGGATCATCTCCACGTTCCTTTGGGCTTGAATCAAACGGACCGACAAATCGGAGTTTATTTGAAAGATTTTTTTCGAGAACCTTCTTGCAAGAAGGTTCTCGAGCTCTCCAAGAAACTTTAATGCATTGGTTAATTTAAGTGGGCAGTTTATCCTTCAAAATTCGCTCGGTCGCAAATTTTGAGTGATAATATCGGCTAAATTCATTGCGCTCTCGCAGGCGCGCAGTCCGGTGAAAACTCCTCCTGGCGCGCCCTTTCTAAATATTACGATCAGAAATTGATTGTAATATCACCGTCGTGGCCGTGAGGAGGCGGCAACGCCGGACTAAGGCCGGCGGGAGCGCGTAAAAGTTGGCCGACACATTGTCTCAACCCGACCGTCCGAGGGAGGGTTGAAAAGGTGTTGTCATCTTAAAGCAAGCCCTTTTTCAAAGTTTTTTGAAGAGCTCGAGAAACTTTTTGCAAAAAGTTTCTCGAACAAAAATAAACTTCAAACTCCGATTTATCGCTCGTCCTTTCTGCTTATTTGCCCTCCGGGTAGCAGCTTCGTATATATTCTGCCACCTGAGCGGCAAGAAGATCGGCGGCGGCATCGGTGGGATGAATGCCGTCGGGGCTTATGTGACGTGCGGGATCGTCGGCCAGCAGAGAATGGAGGTCGTTTATCACGATGCCTCGCGCACTCAGAAGCTCCACAGCGGCGGCATTGTTGGCCTCAATGTCGGCGTTGTCGATGCCTACGTAGGTCGTCACGGGCGTTGTGGTGGCAAAGATCACGCGGGGCGTGATCTTCAGAAGTACGTCGGCGATCATGGAAAGATTGCGCAGATATTCCTCACGGCTGACCAGCAGGCCGTTTCCAAAGCGGTTGCAGACGTCCCAAAGCCCGTTGTTCCAATGGATCACGTCGGCATCCTTGATATTTTCGTGCTCCTCGAAGATCTGCTGAAGAGTGTAAGAGGAGAAGCGGCCGTTGTGCGCGGGGTGATAGACGGTGTATCCGTCGCCCAGAAGGGCAGGGAGGCGGGGCGCGTAGCCGAAAAGACGCACGGAGTCGCCTAAAAGAACAACTTATTTCATTTTTTAATACCGATCCTTTCGTAAAAAGCAGGGAATTGCTACGTATTTCGCTGTATTTTGCCGATAAATCGCCGGCATCGGACGGAGCCAGGCGGGCAATGATCGGGTGGCGCGATCTTGCGCCACCCACC
>JAFTOB010000051.1 GCA_017451545.1 Clostridia bacterium
CACTCAAAATTCGCGACCGAGCGAATTTTGAAGGATAAACAGCCCACTTAAATTAACCAATGCATTAAAGTTTCTTGGAGAGCTCGAGAACCTTCTTGCAAGAAGGTTCTCGAAAAAACTCTTTCAAATAAACTCCGATTTATTGGGGACTTAACCCACTCCTGTGATTGTATCGAAAAGTGCAGATGTTTTTGCGCTTTGTGGGTTTACAAGGGGCGCGAAAAATGCTATAATGAAGTCAAAGAAAGGCGGTGACAGACTTTGAAGATCGTCGAAATATCCGAGCTGTCGGAGCTTGACCGACTGGACGTCAGCTCGCTTTTTGCCATGAATCAGACCTGGCGCGAGGGCTACACCTTCCATATGGATCATCCCCGCGAGCAGAGCGCATTTCTTTGGTTTTGCGGCTGCTCGGGTCGCTTTCTGACCGAGGACGGCGAGGCCGTCCCCGTGCTACGGGGCGCGCTGGTCTACATTCCCGAGGGCGCGCAGTATAAGCTGAGCTTCTTCGACTGCGAGGCCGTGCCCACAAATATACTCGTCGAGCTCTGCCTCAGCGACGGAGAAAAATTCGTTTTGTCCAACCGCGTAAAGGTTCTTGACCCCTGCCTCGAGAACCCGAGGATCATTGCCTTGCTCGGTCGCCTTGTATCGGAATATGCCACTCCCTCAAGGCCTATGCTCAAGCTGAGGCGGGATGCTTACGACCTTCTCAATTTGATCTGCGAGGCCGAGCGGCAGGCAAATATGAGCCGCCGCGGCTTTAGGACGGTGGAGAAGGGGATCGAATATCTCGAAAAGGACGAGGGGCAGGAGCTTTCGGTCGACGAGATCGCGCGGATGTGCTTCGTCACCCCCGCGTATTTCCGCCGCCTGTTCCGTGAATATTCGGGAATGTCGCCCCGTGAATACCGCACGCGCCGCCGAATCGAGCGCGCCAAGGATATGATGGAACGCACCGAGCTCTCGGTTGAGTCACTCTCCGAGCTTCTCGGGTATAGCGACCCCTCGTATTTTTGCCGGGTGTTCAAAAAAGAGACGGGAATGAGCCCGTCGGAATACCAAAAGAAAATATCAAAGCAATAATAGGAGCGAGTTATGGAAAAGATCAGAGTTCTTGTTTGGAATGAAAATTATCACGAAAGAAGAAGCGAAAAAATACGCGCCGTCTATCCCGACGGCATTCACGGTGCCATTGCCGAGGGGCTTCGTAAATACGATATCTTTGAGGTCAGCACCGCCACACTCGATATGCCCGAGCACGGGCTCACCGAGGAGGTGTTGGCCAAAACCGACGTGCTTATCTGGTGGTCGCACTGTCAGCACGCCGAGGTTTCGGATGACGTTGCCGAGCGTGTGCGTCAGCGCGTGCTGGACGGCATGGGCTTCATCGTGCTCCATTCCTCCCACCTTTGCAAGCCCTTCGTCAGGCTGATGGGCACCTGCTGTCGCTCCAAGTGGCGCGAAAACGACGAAAAGGAGCGCATCTGGGTCATCGAGCCCGCACATCCCATCGCCCGCGGACTCCCCGAATATATCGAGCTGCCGGCGGAGGAGACCTACGGCGAGCGCTTTGAGATCCCCACTCCCGACGAGCTTGTGTTCATAAGCTGGTTTTCGGGCGGCGAGGTCTTCCGCTCGGGCTCCTGCTGGAAGCGCGGCCTCGGCAAGGTCTTTTATTTCCGCCCGGGTCACGAGGCCTACCCCACCTATTATCGCGACGACGTGAGACAGATCCTCGCCAACGCCGCCGAGTGGGCAAAGCCCTCCTGCGGCCCGCGCCCCACCCTCGGCCACGTGCCGCAGCCCTATGAAAACGTGGCTTCGGCCGACCATTCGGACGAATATCACCCTTGATCGGAGGACGTTATGAAAAAGGTTAAAATAGGAATAATAGGACTTGGCGGCATCAGCAACAAGCACGTAAGGGAGCTTCTTTCCTGCGAGAATGCCGAGATCGCGGCAGTCTGCGACGTCGACCCCTCGGCTCTGACCAAGGGAGGCGAGCGCGCGGGCGTTCCCGAAGATAAGCGCTACACAGATTACAGAGATCTTATAGCCGACCCCGAGGTCGAGGCGGTGGAGATCTGCACTCCAAACTATCTCCACGCCGAGATGGCGCGCGCCGCCCTCGCGGCGGGCAAGCCCGTTAACCTCGAAAAGCCCATAGCCATGGATCACGGCCAGGCGCTTTCTGTCGTTGAGGCCGAGAGCCGGAGCGGCACCTTCGGTATGACCTGCTTTTCTTACCGCTTTATGCCCGCCGTGCGCTATGCAAAGTCGCTGGTGGATGGAGGGGCTATCGGAAATATCGTGGGCATCAACGTGGCCTACCTCAAAAGCAGCGCGTATTGGCAGGGTCGCCCCCTTGAGTGGAGATTCGAAAAGGAAAAGGCAGGCTCGGGCGTTATCGGCGACCTCGGTGTGCATCTCATCGACCTCGCCCAGCTCCTCGCGGGCAATATAGTCGAGCTTTCGGCCACGCGGCAGATCGCAGTCAAGGAAAGGCCGACTCTCGACGGGCAGGGCATAGGACAGGTCACAACCGAGGACTCCTGCAGCTTTGTCGCACACTTTAAGTGCGGAGCCGAGGGCTGCTTCCACATCACGCGCTGTGCCATCGGCCACGCGAACACTATCCGCTATGACGTTTACGGCGACCGCGGCGCCATTTCCTTCGATCTCGACGATCCCACGGTTCTCATTATCGCCCGCGGCGAGGGTGACCCCAAGTACCTGAGGAGCGAGACCGTCAAGGTTCCCGAGGAATTTTACGTAAGCCAGGAGCAGACCTTCGTCAACGCCGTCCTCGGCGAGCGAGCCGAGCTTTTTCCCACCATATCCGACGGCGCACAGAGTCAGCGGGTGGTCGATGCCATCATCGAATCGGCAGAAAAGAGAACTTGGGTGACAGTTTAAAATATGGGATATTTCTTTCTCTCGCTGGTGCTGATCACCGGCGCGACCAAGGGCTTTTGCGGCAAAAAGACGGGCTCGTCCATCGTCACGAATTCCGATTCCATGCTCATAAACGTTTTCCGTATGATGCTTTGCATCATTATCGGATTTCTTCTGATGCTGGCGGGAGGCGACCTGCCCGCGCTGGGCGCTGACAGCACCGAGCTTCTCGTTGCGGCTCTGTCGGGCATCACGTCGGCGGTCTTCGTGGTGAGCTGGCTTTTGTCGGTCAAAAGCGGCGCGTATATGATGGTGGAGGTCTTCCTGCTTATCGGCGTGGCCGTTCCGCTTGTTCTTTGCCGCGTGTTCTTCGCGGAGGAGATAGGGCCGTGGCAGCTCGTCGGCGTTGGTATCCTTCTTGTCGCCGTGTTTATCATGTGTACCTACAACACGTCGGTGAAGGGAAGGATGAGCCTCGGCTCGCTTTTGCTCCTGCTCCTTTGCGGACTTTCAAACGGCGTGTCCGACTTTTCACAAAAGCTTTTCGTAAAGCTGCGCCCCGAGGGCTCGGCGGCGGCATTTAACTTTTACACCTACGTTTTTGCGGCGGCGGTATTGCTCGTTGCGTATTTTGCCTTCCGCGAGCGCGACAAAAAGGGAGAGACCCGACCTCGCCGCCCGCTTGAGGTCATAAGGCCCATATGGTATTACGTGATCATAATGGCGGTGTGCCTGTTTGCCAACTCGTTTTTCAAAACTCTGGCGGCCGAGCATCTGGACGCCGTTCAGCTTTATCCGCTGAATAACGGCGGCGCGGTGATCCTGTCGCTTCTTATGGCCGCAATCTTCTTCAAGGAGCGGATCAACGCCAGATGCATAATCGGAATCTGCCTTTCCTTCGGCGCACTTCTGATGATCAATTTTCTTTAAAATAAAGGGCTGATCCCACGGGATCAGCCCTTGTCTTTTGATCACCCGACGGGGAAGTCGCCGATAAATCGGAGTTTGAAGGCA
>JAFTOB010000052.1 GCA_017451545.1 Clostridia bacterium
AAACAGATTTTGCTGAAACCAGCCTCAAAAGCGGTTAAGACAATGGCTCTCCCTTTGGGAGAGCTGGCGCGAAGCGACTGAGAGGGTAAAAAAGCCCTCTCCGGCACGGCAAGCCGCGCCACCTCCCCCAAAGGGGGAGGCATTGAGTGAGTCGCGGTTCGACTATTTAGCGGTCTAAATTTTTCAAACTCTTTCAAATAAACTCCGATTTATCGTTCTGTTGCATTTGTAGAAAAAATAGCGTTCCGCTTTCTGTTTTTTTGTGTGCCGATTGACAAGCGAACTTGCGTATGGTATAATGGATTCGTAAAGAAAAGGAAAGGATGACGCTTATGAAAAAAACATTGAGGATATTTGCAATTATTTTTGCATCCGTTTTGGCTGTTCTGATCTGCGCGTGTACTGCGGAACCTACCGTTGAGCCTCCGACCGAGCCGAAGACTGCGGCCGAATTTACTGACCGCATTGACCGGGCAATGGATGCCCTCGACTCCTACAGGTACGACGTGCACGTTGAGGTTGCCTTTACGGTTGACGGTGTGGACACCTTGCTTATTACCGATGCTGTGGGCATAATGGACGGAATGTCGGGGGACGATCCTTATTCATATTCAAGCAATAAGGGCTCTTTGAAATCGGGAGGAATTACTCTCCATGACATTTCGGGCAGTGTTCATACTTATTACGGTGGGCGGTTGTTCATTCATTCGACCGTAAGCGGCAAGGATATTCAGAAGCTTTATTCAAGCATCTCCTTTGAGGATTACGATGCATATCAGAAGGAGAATGGCTTCAGCATCAGAAGTAAGGTGATCAAGAATTTCACCGACGGTAAGCTCACACACTGCGAGGACGGAACGTGGGAATGTGTGTATTCGGGTTACGTCGGCAGCTTGCAGACGATTTTGGAAGACGTTTGCAATGCCACTGAGGATGACGTAGGCAGAGAGCTTTCGGGTATAGAGCTGACAATCGTCACCGACGAAGGCTTCCGTATAAAGAGTATGGATTTCAAGCTTACTTCCGATACCGAGAATTCGAGCGGCTCGAAGGACGTGGTAAATGTCAGGTATGATTACGTCGACCACAACTGCGCCGAGCGCATAACCGATCATATTAAAGCCGAGGAGTATACTGAGATTGAGGACGTGCGAGTGCTGAATCAGATTCGCGATCTTGTCGACGAAAGAAGAAAAGAGGAAAGCGGCTCGGTTTACGTAAGGATGGAGCAGACTTTCAATCTGAACGGCGACTCCGACAAGGACGAGCAGGTTTATGAGCTCAAATACGGTCTGAAGGACGGCACCTATGCGTATATCATTAACATGGCTGCATCAGGTTCTACAGCTACCGTTGAGTACTATAACGGCAAGCAGACCTCGAAGGCCTTGGGGCAGGAGCAGAGCGTCGATATGACGGATCTTCAGGCAAAGAGGGCGGTTGCCGAATTTATCTCGGGCTCGGTGGATTATTCCTCAGATCGCGTGTCGTCGGTGGAGTTTGCCGACGGTGTCTACACGGTGAGGTGTGATAACGCTATAGACTCTGATATGGTGCAATCGATCGCCGCCGGTCTCGGAGGTAATTTGAAGTCAGCGGTTCAGGGACTCAAGCTCACGGTGAAGGACGGAAAGCTGATGTCTGTTGAAAGCGAGATCACGGTAAACGTCAACGTGACAGACGGCGGCAAAACCTACAGCTGTGAGGTAACGGTGAAAACCGAAACGGTTTTTGACTACAAGGCAAGCTGATTTGAATATTTCATAAGTATTCCCGCGGCGGTTCCGCCGCGGGATATTTGTTTGAGAAGATCCGAATGATCAGGACCCGTCCGCTCAAAATAAATATTTTTGTCCTAACCTCAAATTTATCCGTGCCGATTGACAAGTGAACTTATGTATGATATAATGATATATTACGAAAGACCGAAAAGGAGGTGTGCTTATGGCCGATATTAAGGACGATTTTTGGGATATTGACAAGCTGGTGCCGAAAAAAGAAAAGCCGAAATATATTCCGCCGCGCCACGATACCGAGGCTGTGGAGATCATATCGGACCCGCCCGCCGTCACCGACGAGCCCCCGACCTTCATCTACCGCGCCGTGCCGCCCTCATGTCCGACGGAAAAGCCCGAGGAGCCGCTTTTTGAGTACAGCCCCGCAAGTCCGCTGATCTCGAGCGTTCGTGTTTTCGGTCGTCACAACAACTTCAATTATTACGAGCAATTCTGCACCGACGCTCTGCGCATACGCGAGCTCACGCCCGAGCCCTGCGAGCACGAGGCCTATTTTTCCTACGTTCCGCAGTTCGTTCAGCTCTCGCCCTCACAGCTTCGCTGGTACGTTTATTTCCGCTCTTGCGTGCTGGCGGGGCAGTACCCGAAGACCGATTTCAGCTACATTCTGCTTCTGATCTTTGAGATAATCAATCTGGGCGACCGTGTCGACGTGACCGAGGGTCAGCGCGTGCTTTGCGAGCTGTGGCTTCACTACCGCGAGGAATATTCGCGGCTTGACCGCCACCTCGGCGAGTGGATCTGCGATTACTCGCTAATTCACCGCCTGCCGCCGCCCGTGGGCTTTTGCGATCTCGGCATTGCCGAGTACAGCACCCTCAAGGAGTTTTACGTCTACTACGACGAGAACGACAGCTGCGGCTACGCAAACGCACTGATCCGCTACTGCTCGGCCTACGATTACCGAAAGAGCAAGTTTGCCAAGGGCGACGCGCTGCCTCTTTTCGACCGCCACGTGCCGGGTGCGCTCGCCCACGTGCTGAAGGTCTGCTCCGAGCCGGGGCATATTCTGTCGGCGGCGGGGCTTGACGACAATCTCATCACCCGCGACGCCTACAACGGCGCGCTCTGCGCCTCGGCGGTGCGGAGGCGGCTGGAGATCTCGTATTTCTCCTTCTCGCGCTCCCACGAGCTCCGCTTTATCGTGGCCGACGTTATAAAATACACGGAAAACAAGCTCCGCGCCGCCATCGGCGTCAAGTCAAGGCTTGGGGTCTACTCTCTGCCCGACAATATTCAGTCGGCCATCGACGCATATTTTGCCGAGGCCATGCCGTCGGTCCCGCGCCCGCGCAAAAAGGAGCGCACCGACGAGGCCTACGAAAAGCTCTACGACGCGCCGCAGACCGAGCTTTCGGTGACCAACGCCGCAAAGATCGAGGACGCATCCTGGCGCGTGACCGAAATGCTTGTGGAGGCCTTTGACGAGCCTTCCGAGGAGACCGTCGAGGTCAAGCCCGAGCCCGCCGCGCCCTCCGAGCCCGAGGACAGCAGCCTTGCCGCCGCGCTGGGCGAGGAAAAAATGGCCTTCGTTCGCGCCGCCCTTGAAGAAAACGCGGCGGAAGAGGGAAGAATAGCAAGAGAGCTGGGGCTGATGGTCGATGCCTTGGCCGACGAGATAAACGATATTGCCGCCGATATTATGGGCGACATAATCCTTGAGGACGCAGGCGGTGCCTACGCCGTTATCGAAGATTACAGGGGGATTTTTGAAAATGAGTGAGATGAATATACAAAAGGTTCCGAAGCGCGTGCTGACCTCGCTGCTCTCATCTGTTTCGGCGGGCGTGGTGCCGAGAAGCGGCGCACCCTATATCGCCATCGGCCGCGAGGACGAGATCGCCGCACTGCTCTCCGACCTTGAGCTGGTCAACGAGGGCGGCGGATCGATGCGCTTCCTCATCGGACGCTACGGAAGCGGAAAGAGCTTCCTTATGCAGCTTTTGCGCGGATATTCGCTGGAGCGCGATTTCATAACCGCGGATGCCGACCTGACCCCCGAGCGCCGTCTCTACGGCAGCGGCGGCAGCGGTGTGGCCACGTATCGCGAGCTTATGAAGAATATGGCCTCCAAGTCCTCGCCCGACGGGGGCGCTTTGCCCAAGCTCATTGCCCGTTGGATCAGCAATTTCCAGACCGAGCTTGCGGCGCAGGGGCTTTCGCCCGACAGCCCGCGCTTCGTCTCCGCGCTGAACGCGAAAATATTCTCCGAGCTTCACGAGATCGAGGATCTTGTGGGCGGCTTTGACTTTGCCAAGGTGGTGTCCGAGTATTATTCGGCCTACTGCGAGGGCAACGAGGAGAAAAAGAGCGCCTGCGTGCGCTGGCTTCGCGGCGAGTTCTCCACCAAGACCGAGGCGAGAGCACAGCTCGGCTTTTCGGTCTCTGTCATTATCGACGACGATAATTGGTACGATTTTCTCAAGCTCTGGGCGGCTCTGGTGCGCCGAATGGGCTATCGCGGACTTGTGGTGTTCATCGACGAGTGCGTGAACCTTTACAAGATCACCCACCGCGTCAGCCGCGAGAACAATTACGAGAAGATCCTTTCGATGTTCAACGATACTCTGCAGGGTCGCGCCCCGGGGCTTGAGATCATCCTCGGCGGCACGCCGCAGTTTCTTGAGGACACCCGTCGCGGTCTTTTCGGCTACGAGGCATTAAAGAGCCGCCTTTGCGACAGCCGCTTCTCGACCGAGGGCTATAAAAACCTCATCGGCCCCGTGATCCGTCTGCGCCGCCTGACCGACGACGAGCTTTTCGCCCTCATCGTCCGCGTGACGCGCCTCCACGGCCAGAATTATTCTTGGGAGCCGAGGATCACGCAGGAGGAAATGATCGAATTTTTGAAGATCTGCCTCTCCCGCGCCGGCGCGGATGCAATGATCACGCCCCGTGAAATGCTCCGCGATTATATGACGGTGCTCAATATCCTGCTCCAGAACGAAAACGTGCGCTTTGCCGACATCGCCGGCACGGCGGTTACGCTGAAGACCGCCGCCGATGAGGAGGACGAGCCGAAAAAGCCTGCAAGCCGCCCCTCCGTCGATCCTGATGAGATAGAGATCTGAAATCTGCTTATTATAAAGGGAAAGATCAAAATGAAGCGCAATTTTTATAGGATCATCTGTTTTGTGCTGATAATATCCGCATTTGTCCTGCAAGGCTGTACCAATGTCGGAAAAGCCGATGGGGAGCCGACCGCTCCACCGCAGGAAAGCACCTCGGGCACAGTTGTGTCGGAAGCTCCGGAAACAACCGAGCCGACACCGCCGCCCGAGCCCGTCGAGTTCTCGCTCAACAGCTCATACGTTCTCATCCGCGCCACCGAAAACCGAACTGACGAAACCAATGCCCTTATGCTGTTGGCACGCGGACTCAAAAGTGCATATGGCGTCAACTTTAATATGGAAACCGACTCGTCCAACGATTCTAACGAGTTTGAGATACTTGTCGGCGAGACCAACAGGCCCGAATCTGCAGAGCTTGTGTCCGACCTGTCATATTATGATTGGACGTACAAAATAGTCAGCACGAACGTTATTGCCGTTTGCGGCGGCTCGCCGGAGGCTACCCTTGCGGCCGCAAGAGCGTTTTTAGAAAATGTTTGCGGCTATACCGAGAATGAGGAAACGAGCGAGCCTGTCTCGGGCGGTCATGCAGCTGAGCTGCAGGTGGGAACAGAGGTTACGTACAGGCACAATTACGGCATATCATCCTTGAAGCTCGGCGAACACGATGTTTCGGAATATACTGTTGTTACTGCGGATGATAAGCTCAGTGGAGCTGATAAAATCGTCGACCACTTTAACCGTATGTTCGGAGCAAAGCTTCCCGTTACACCTCTCGACAGTTACGCAGGCGGACCTGCCATCTTTTTTGGCTGTGCCGATGCCTACGGCTCCCATCTCGATGCCGATGCATACGGCGATCTCCGCTACTTTATAGAAGAAAAAGACGGAAATATAGTTATTGATTTCAAATCTCGCCCGGTATCCGAGGCTGCAGCCGAGCGATTCGTTGACGAATGTACACCGAAGGAGAAAGAAGAAGCCCCGTGCTTCTCTTTTGAGCACCGCCGCACCGGGATGTACATACCTGCCGACACCAACGGGTTTGTTACCGAAAGTGTTACGTCAACCGAGATCGCCGACGGCGTTGTGTACGAGGAGTACCTCTATCGCGATTCGCAGGGTCTCCCTGTTCGCTCATACATATTAACTGTAGCACCGGGCGCCGCAAGCTTTGCTACGTCAATGCCCGGAGATTTAAACGAGACGGGTCAGGTTTCGAACATACCCCGTCAGGTATATGCCGCGCAAAGAAACGGCAAAAACGTCATAGCAGGTATCAACGCCGATTTCTTCGCAATGGGCGGAACTAACGTAATGTCCGGCCTTTGCATTAAGGACGGCATCCTGCTTCATAAAGGCAGCAACGACTGGTTTGGCATAACCAAAGACGGCGAACCCGTCATCGAAAGATCCGCCAATTATGAGAAATATGAAGGCAATCTCATAACCGCCGTGGGCGGTATCGGCATTCTTCTTCGGAACGATGCCCCTCTTGATATTTCTTCGTCGAATACTACACGTGCCCCTCGCACCGTGGTAGGCATCAAGCCCGACGGCACCGTGGTGCTTTGCGTGGTCGACGGCAGACAGCCCGAGCTCTCCAACGGGGCGACATTGGCCGATATGGCAGAGCTTATGGCTTCCCTCGGTTGCCGTGACGCCATAAATTTGGATGGCGGCGGCTCCAGCACCTTTGTACTGTGCGAGGACGGCAAGATCGATGTCAAAAACAGTCCCTCGGATGGAACTCCGCGCCCCGTTGCCAACGGCCTTATGGTTATATTGCCGTAAAAAAGGCCGCTTCGCGGAACGCACACGAGCAAATCGACCTTCTGTTGTGATAAAGGTGATGTCACCGATAAATCGGGTCGGGACCGCCCGACATCGGAGGCACGGGTGGCAAATGATGTTTCGCTGCGCGAAATGATGAATGATGCGCGCCTGCGGCGCATGATGCGTTGCCTGCGGCAACATTTCGGAAGAAAACCTTCGGTTTTCGATTTTTATTTAATTGGATAGACCGACAAATCGGAATTTGAAGGTTTCAAACAGGTTTCACAGAAACGGATTGCGGACGGCATAATATACACTCGTAGGGGACGGCGCCCACGACGTCCCTCAAGATGTGATTGCAATATTTAAGGCAAAAAATCCAATAAAATCAATGGCTTTGGGTGAATTGGCCGAAAACTTTCGTTGAGGGACGTCGAGGGCGCCGTCCCCTACCGGGTTTGGTTTTGGGCGTTCGCTTTGCACCTTAAATTTCGTAAACTCTTTCAAACAAACTCCGATTTATCGGTGACGTCCCCATCGGGTGATCGCGTGCGATTAAAGGTCACGCCGCCCGATCCTTGCCCGCAGGGGCGATGTCGATCCCCGGATCGACGGCCCGATTTATCGTTATCCTTTAATCACTGAACCTTCTATCCGATCTTTACTTTGTCTATACGAAAGGAGTGATCACGGCAATGAACGATGCCGACAGAATTTTTGAAAGATTCCCGCCGTTTATACAGGAATTTATATATTCACATTCGTGGGAGACCTTGCGCCCGGTTCAGATCGCCGCCGCGCGCACCCTTTTCGAGACCGAGAACAACCTGCTTCTCACCTCGTCAACGGCCAGCGGCAAGACCGAGGCGGCGTTTTTCCCAATCATCGCAAGCCTTTGCGAGTCCATGCCCGCAAGCGTGGGCGTGCTTTACATCGCGCCGCTGAAATCGCTGATCAACGATCAGTTCCTCCGCATCGAGGAGCTGCTGGACGAAAGCGGCATCCGTGTGACCCATTGGCACGGCGACGTGTCGCAGTCCCACAAGAAAAAGCTGTTAGACAACCCGAGCGGCATTTTGCAGATCACCCCCGAGTCGCTTGAGAGCATACTTATGAACCGCTCCAACGATGCTGTCAGAATTTTCGCCGATCTGCGCTTTGTCGTCATCGACGAGCTGCACACCCTGACGGGCTCGGATCGTGGCAATCAGATCATCTGCCTGCTGTCCCGCCTTGAGCGGCTTATCGGCCACTCTCCCCGCCGCATCGGCCTTTCGGCCACGGTGGGCGACCCGAAAATGGCCGCCGAGTGGCTCTCCTCGGGAACGGGAAGGGAGACCGACGTGCCCGTCCTGCCCGCCGAAAAGCTCCGCTGGCGGCTTGGTATGGAGCATTTTTACATCCCCAATATGGCACCGATCCAGATGGACACGCCCCAGATCAAATTCAAGCCCCCGAAAACGCCGACGGCCGAGATCGACGAGGGCTACGAATATATGTACGATTGCGTCAAGGACAAAAAGTCGCTGGTCTTTCCAATTCCCGCGAGCAGACCGAGTATCTGACGGCGACTTTGCGGCAGATCGCGAAAAATCGCGGCGAGCCCGACGTTTTTCTCATCCACCACGGCAATCTTTCGGCGTCCATCCGCGAGGAGGCCGAGGTGAAGATGAAGGACGCGGAGACCCACGCCGTCACCTGCGCCACCGTGACTATGGAGCTTGGCATTGATATCGGCAAGCTCGAGCGCATCGGTCACCTCGGCGCACCGAGCACCGTTTCGAGCTTTCTGCAGAGGCTCGGCCGCTCGGGTCGACGGGGAGACCCGCCCGAGATGATGATGGTCTTTCGCGAGGAGGAGGCGCTGCCCAACGCGCCGCTGCCCCAGCTTATCCCCTGGGAGCTGCTCCGAGCCATCGCCATAACCCAGCTTTATATTGAGGAAAGATTTATAGAGCCGCCGAGGGTCAAAAGCCTGCCCTTCAGCCTGCTTTTTCATCAGACCCTCAGCACCCTCGCCGCCTCGGGCGAGCTGACGCCGAAAAGACTTGCCGACAGAGTGCTGGCTCTGCCGCCCTTTGCCGCCGTCAGCCGCGAGGACTATAAGACCCTGATCCTTTCGATGATCAACAACGACTTTTTACAGCTCACCGAGGAGCGCGGACTTATCGTCGGCCTTGCGGGTGAGCGACTGCTGAACAGCTTCAAGTTCTACGCCGTTTTCAAGGACACCGAGGACTTCACCGTCCGAAGCGGCTCGGACGAGATCGGCACCATCACCACGCCGCCCCCGGTTGGCGACCGCTTCGCCCTTGCGGGGCGCGTCTGGGAGGTGGAGGAGCTGGACGCGCGCCGCCGCCTGCTCTACGTCAAGCCCGTGGAGGGCAAGATGGAGGTCTCATGGCCCGGCGATTACGGCGAGATCGACACCAAGATCCTTGAGCGGATGAAGCGCGTGCTTGAGGAGGACACGGTCTACCCCTATCTGAAGCCCAACGCACAGCGCCGCCTTGAGATGGCGCGCCACGCCGCCCGCGCCTCGGGTATGCTTGAGCGGCCGCTCATTTGCCTCGGCGGCTACACCTGGTGCATTTTCCCGTGGCTGGGAACCCGATCCTTCCGCACCTTCCGCAAGTACCTCGCCCATAACGCGAGCCGCTACGGCATTGCCAACATTGAGTTCGAGGGCTGTAATTACATTCTTTTCCGTATGGATAAGGCCACCGACCGCGAGCTCGTCTCGGGTCTTGCCGAGCGCGTGAAGAGGGAAGGGATCAACACCGCGGAGCTTGTGGGACACAACGAGCTGCCCCTTTTTGAAAAATACGATACCTACATCCCCGGCGACCTTCTGCGTAAGGCCTACGCCGCCGACCGCCTGCGCCCCGATGAGGCGGAGACTCGAATTCTTGAGATAGAAAGAGGCTATGAAAATGACTGAAAATAAAAAACAGGTAACCGCGGCAATTCTCGGTTGCGGCTCGCGCGGCGCGCTGTTTTGCGAGCTGATGACGAAAATGGACGGGGCTTACCGAATCACGGCGCTCTGCGATATTTCGGATGAGCAGATAGAAAAGACAAAGAAGCTCTGCTCGGTCTACGACGCCGAGAGCTTTACGGACAGAGATAAATTCTTCGAGAAAAAGAGAGCGGACGTGCTGGCCATCGCCACCCCCGACCGCGAGCACGTGGCGCAGGCCATCCGCGCCCTTGAGCTTGGATACGATATTCTGCTCGAAAAGCCCATCAGCGACAGCCGCGAGGAGCTGTCGGCACTGCTTGAGGCTCAGAAAAAGAGCGGCAGGACCGTCATCGTTTGCCACGAGCTCCGCTACGGCAAGGGTTATATGAAATGCGAGGAGATCCTCCGCTCGGGCAGACTCGGCAGACTTTACGCCATAGATGCCTCGGAGCGTGCCACCTATTGGCATTGGGCGCAGGCATACGTCCGCGGCGCGGGCGCTTATCTTGAACTCAGCCACCCCGCCATTCTCGCAAAATGCAGTCACGATCTCGATCTGGTGCAGAATTTTGCGGGAAGCGAGTGCGAAAGCCTTTCCTCCGTCGGCGGTCTTGATTTCTTTAAAGAGGAAAACGCGCCCGAGGGCTCTGCCGAGCGATGCTTTGACTGCAAATACGTCGAAAGCTGCCCCTACAGCGCCAAGCGCATTTACATAGACCTCTGGCACAAGGAGGGCGAGCCCGAATTCGTTTGGCCCTACAATATGATCACACTTCAGATACCCAACACCGAGGAGGCCATCAGAGAGGGACTCCGCACGGGCAGATACGGCCGCTGTGCCTTCCGTTGCAACGCCGAAAAGGTGGACAATCAGATGGTGCAGATGACCTTCAAGAACGGGGTCAAGGCCTCGCTCAAAATGGTCTACGCCGCAGAGGCGGGCAGAAGATTCGCCTTCTACTGCACGGGCGGCGAAATGATCTTCGACGCCAGAATGGGAACTATTGAGGTCATGCCCTTCGGCGAGGAGCGCGAGACGATCGACGTGAAAAAGCTGACGGGCGGCGCTCACGTCGGCCACGGCGGCGGAGATAAGGAGATAATCCGCGAGCTTTACGAGATCGTTTGCGGCGAAAAGGTTGCCGCCACCTCCCTTGCCGAGTCTGTGGAGTCCCATCTTATGGGCATCGCCGCAGAGGAATCCCGCGCCCTTGGCGGCGCGCTGGTCAAGGTGCACCGCGAGGCTTGAATTTACAACACAGGGGACACTTAGCGTGAAAGTCGGCCGGCTTTCATAGGTTGTGTGCGGCTAAAAAAGTCATGCGGTGTTCTCCCTTGTGTTCCTCAAGGTTCACAAAATGCAATATTAAATTCATTTTTTGCTATTTACTTCTCAAAAAATATCTTTTATAATATATACGCGGGGGCAGGGAAGCCTCCGCGTAAAATTTACACTAAAGGATATTTCTATGTGTTCGTTTGAAAAAAATCGGGGCAGGCTTGAGCATTATCTGTCCTTTTTTGGGGCCGAGCTGACCGAATCGGTGCTCGCTTTTTGGATGAGCCGATGCCTCGACCGAGAGAACGGCGGCTATCTTAACTGCTTCACCAACGACGGCAGCCGTCTTGTGTCCCACGATAAATACACCTGGTCCCAGGGGCGCTTCCTCTGGATCTTTTCCCGCCTCGCAATGACCGAAAGCTCGATTTTCGATGCCGAGCAGAGGCAGATCTTTCTGTCCTACGCCGAAAACGGCAAGCGGTTTCTCGAAGCCCACGTCCTTGACAGCAAGGATCCACCCACCTGCGTCTTTCTGATGGACGGTCAGGGCAACCCCAAGGCTGTGGAGGGCTACGAGGGCTACGATCTCAGCATCCTCGCCGACTGCTTTGTGGTCATGGGCTTTGCCGCCTATGCCCGCGCCGCCCGCGATCCCGAGGCCTACGGCTTTGCGCGGTCGCTGCTTGAGTCGGTATGGACGCGCTACGAGAGCGGCGAGTACCGATCCCTGCCGTACCCCGTGCCGCAGGGCTATATCACCCACACAAAGCCAATGCTGCTGACCAACGTGCTCTGCGAGCTTTACCGCGCCGCCGAGAGCTTTGATACGGTCTATCTGCCGACCCTGAAGGCGCGGCTTGCCGCCTGCCACCGCGAGGTCTTTGAGACCTTTGATCGCGACGGGCTGATTGTGGAGGCCGTCAGGCTCGACGGCGCGCCCGACGAGCTTTTCGAGAACCACGTCAACCCCGGCCACACCCTTGAGGATATGTGGTTTCAGTACGAGGCGGCCGAGCTCCTCGGCGACGGTCGCTACGAAAAAGAGATCACCCGTGTTATGAAAAACACCCTCCGCCTCGGTTGGGACGGCGACTTCGGCGGCTTTTTGCACTTTGTGCCGCGGGGCGGTCTTGAGGGCATCGACACCGACGGCGCGCTGGATCACGAGCCCCAGAAGAAGCTTGTGCGCGACGATTTCGGCAGCAAGCTCTGGTGGGTGCATTCGGAGGCCATGTACTCCACGCTGATCTCCTATTTCAAGACGGGCGACGGCGAGTTTTTCGATTGGTTCGAGCGGATATTTGAGTACACCTACGCAACCTTCCCGAACCCCGATAAATCTATTGGCGAGTGGATACAGATCCGCACTCGGGAGGGCAGACCCCAAGAAAAGGTGGTGGCCCTGCCCGTCAAGGACCCCTACCACATTGCGCGCAACCTGCTTTTAATAATTGAACTTTTGGAGAAAAAGCTATGAGTAAGATTTTTGATGCATACAGAAAAGTTGTGGAGCAAGCCTGGATCCCCATTTTCGTGGCGGACGACTACTCCACGGATACCCTTATCGAGGGCTGCAGGCTGGCGGGACTTACGGCGGTGGAGTACACCCTGCGCCGCCGCGATGCGGCCGAGGTCCTGCCGACTTTGCGCGAGCGTTTTCCCGGCGCGGCTCTGCTTATGGGAAGCACCATAGACAGCGACGCGATCGTGGCCGAGCGGAAGGGGAGATTCCCCCAGCTTATGACCATCGGCGAGCTCGCGCCCTACGTGGACGGCTTTGTGTCCATGCTCCCCTTTTCGGACGAAACTCTTGAAAGGTACGGTCGCACCCACCTGTGCATTCCCACGGCCGACACTGCGGGCGAGGCGCTCCGCCAGGTAAAGAGCGGCGCGGCGGTCATTAAGGTGATCGGCCCCGAGCTGTCGCTCTGCCGCAGGCTTCACGCCCTGCCGACATTCAATTATTGCCCCACCTACGTCACGGGCGGCGTGACCGTCGAGCGGATGGACGAGGTCTTTGGGGCAGGGAATATCCTTTGCGCGTCGGGCTTTGACGTGGTGCTTCGGGGCATCGCGCCCGAGGAGCTGACCGCCGAAACGGTGGCCGAGCGGCTTCGCCGCTTTGTGGACGCCGCCCGCGCGGCGAGGGCTAAATATCTGCCCGAGCTTGCCGCCGAGGGGCTGTCCGACGATGCATTCCGCCGCGCCCTGCCCAATTATTGCGGCATCGATTGATATGTCAAATAAAAACCCGGCTCGGATAACTCCGAGCCGGCTTTTCTTTTACTGAATGGGTTCGAAATCGGCGGCGCCGTGCTTGCACAGGGGGCAAACGAAATCGTCGGGGAGCTCGTCGCCCTCGTAAACGTAGCCGCAGATCTTGCAAACGTAGCCCTTCTTGCCCTCGGTCTCGGGCTTGGGCTTAACGTTTGCGTGATAATATGAGTAGGTCATGGTCTCGCGGTCGGAGAGGACTCGCGCCTCGGTGACCGAGCAGATGAACATTCCGTGAGTGTCAAGGTCAACGTACTGCTCCACCTTCAGGGACATAAAGGAGTTGATGTATCGGGGCAGAACGACGAGCCCGTTTTCGGAATGCAAGGGCTCGCAGTCAGCGAACTTGTCCACGTTGCGTCCGCTTCTGAAGCCGAAGGCCTCAAAGACCTTGAAGGGCGCGTCCACCGTCAGGCAGTTGATGTTCATCTTACCCGTCTGCTTGATAACGTGGTGGGAGTAATTCTCCTTGTTGATGGTAACGGCCAGACGGTTGGGGGTGTTTGTCACCTGAGTAACGGTGTTGACTATAAGTCCGTTGTCCTTCTTGCCGTCGTTGGAGGTAATGACGTAAAGACCGTAGCCGATGTTGAAAAGGGCGGTCATATCGTTCTTGTTGGCTGTCGAATCCTGCAGGGCGAGGTACTCGCGGCAGAGCTCGTCGGCCAGCGTGTTGAGCTGATTGGTGCTCTCCTCGTTGAGGGCGGAGAGAATGTGAACGGTTGTGTCGGCAAAGGTCAGATTCTTGCATTTTTCAAGCATGGAGCGCATGACCTTGGCGGCGAGGGGCGCCCAGCTTCCGTTCTCGATGAGAGCCACGGTGCGGTTGGAGTAGTTGCGCTCGGTCAGATGGTTGATGAACTCGCGCATAAAGGGGAAGATCTCGGCGTTGTAGGTGGTTGTCGCCAAAACCAGCTTGCTGTAACGGAAGGCGTCCTCAACCGCCTCCGCCATATCGCAGCGGGCAAGGTCGTTGACCACTACCTTGGGGCAGCCGTTGGCCTTCAGCTTCTCGGCAAGGGCGAGAACTGCCTTCTTCGTGTTGCCGTAGATCGAGGTGTAAGCGATGACGATGCCCTCCTCCTCGGGCTGATAGGAGGACCAGGTGTTGTAAAGGCCGAGATAGTAGCCGAGATTTTCGGTCAGGACCGGGCCGTGAAGGGGACATATGGTGGCGATGTCAAGTCCCGCCGCCTTTTTGAGCAGAGCCTGAACCTGTGCGCCGTACTTGCCCACGATGCCGATATAGTAGCGGCGAGCCTCGCAGGCCCAATCCTCCTCAACGTCGAGAGCTCCGAACTTGCCGAAGCCGTCGGCCGAGAAAAGGATCTTGTCCTTAGAATCGTAGGTCACGATGACCTCGGGCCAGTGAACCATGGGAGCGGTGACGAAGGTCAGAGTGTGCTCACCGAGCTCAAGAGTGTCACCCTCGCCCACAACGATGCGGCGGTCGGCAAAATCGGTGCCGAAGAAGTTCTGCATCATCACGAAAGCCTTGGCAGAGGAGACGATGGTCGCATTAGGGTACGCCTTTGCAAAGTTGAAAATGTTGGCCGAGTGGTCGGGCTCCATATGCTGGACTACAAGATAGTCGGGCTTGCGCGCGCCGAGGGTGTTCTGGATGTTGTCAAGCCACTCGTGGGTGAAGCGGGCGTCCACCGTGTCCATAATGGCGATCTTTTTGTCGATTATGGCGTAGGAATTGTAGGACATTCCGTTGGGAACCACGTACTGCCCCTCAAAAAGGTCGACGTCATGATCGTTGACGCCGATATATTTAACGGTATCGGAAATTTTCATATAAATACCTCCGTAAGATTATTATTTGCCATAATTATAACATAAAATCGCGAGGCGCGCAATGGGATTCAAAAAAATTTTATTGTGTGAGAGCACTTAAATTTTTTGAAAAGGGCTTGATTTTTTTTCTGCGGTGTGATATAATCTTACGGTAAACCATACGCCGGTATGATGGAATTGGCAGACGTGACGGACTCAAAATCCGTTGGTAGCGATACCGTGTCGGTTCGACCCCGACTACCGGCACCAAAAAATTCGGCAAGCTTTAGCTTGTCGAATTTTTTTATCCAAGCCGCAGGCGACAAGCCTTCGGCTTGGTATATCATTGACGCACGAAGTGCGGCGTATATCATCAAGGGCGGCAAGCCGCCCTTGTATATCATCACGCGTCAGCGTGCATCTTACTTGCGGCTTGATGATATGCAATGCTTCGCATTGATGATATACAATTCCTTCGGAATTGATGATATACAACACTTCGTGTTGATGATATGCAATTCCTTCGGAATTGATGATATACACGCCTTTGGCGTGATTGGGACGCGAATAGTTCTCAACCTCTTGCAACCTGCTCCAAAGTATGCTATAATAATCTTAGAAAGGCGGTGGCGATATGAAAAAGCGATCATCAGATCCAATGCCGTTTAAGCTTGCTGTGTTTATGCTTGCAATTGGCATCCTGCTTGGAAGCATATTTACTTTTGGCATGCAATATTGGAATGAAAATATACCGCGAGAAGAGTGCAGAGTGGTTAAAACGCAGTTTCTTTCGTATGATGAAATATGGCACGCCAAGCCAACCGTAAGCCTTGTAAAAATTGCGATCGATTGCACAGACGGAAACAGATATTTTATCGATGGTGTGTCCATCAATGAAGGACTTCGTGATCAGCTATCATCGCTGTCAAAAAATGATGATATTACGCTTTTGATTCACCCTGACAGCAACACTATTGTCGAATTTTCAAACGGCAAAACCGTTTTATTGAATTTTGATGAAACGATCGGCAAGCTTGAGGGGGAATCCACCGGATTTCTTTTCTTGGGGCTTTTTATGTATCTTTGCGCTTTAGTCGGACTTTATTATACGGTATATCATATGATCCGAAGAAAAGCAAAGCGATAATGCTGCGGCATCTTTTCTGTCAAGACGAACCCAAAAATTCGGCAAGCTTCAGCTTGTCGAATTTTTTTATCCAAGCCGCAGGCTTGGCATATCATCAGCCCCTTTGGGGCTGTATCTCATCACGCGCCAGCGTGCATCTTACCTGCGGCTTGATGATATGCAATGCTTCGCATTGATGATATACAATTCCTTCGGAATTGATGATATACAACACTTCGTGTTGATGATATGCAATTCCTTCGGAATTGATGATATACACGCCTTGCGGCGGATTTTTTGCCGATCTCCCGAAATTTATTGAATTTTTTCAAAAATCTCCCCAAAAGGTGTAACGAAATGCAAAAAAATCCGTCTTTAATATACGAGGGCGATTGTATTGACAAGCTTCGACTTTTGTGTTATAATGAGTCCGACGTTATACAACGCCACCGAAAAAAATACAGGAGGCTTCAAAATGAAAGCGTTCACAAGAATTCTGGCGCTGGCACTTGCATTCGTAATGCTCTTTATGGTTGCCTGCGGCGGAAGCGAAACCGACAGCAATAACACCACCGATCCCACAGACACCACCACCCCCGAGCCCGAGGGAAGCGGCGCACCCGATCCCACTCCCACAACTCCCGCAGAGGGCGACACGGTTTATAACATCATCTTCGCACTTGCCACCATCCCTCCCGTTCTTTCGGCACTCGAATGCATTGAGAACGGCTACGAGACCTACGCCATCATCGAGCGCGGCAAGACCTACAGCGGTATCGACAAGCTCGAGCATTTCCACAACGCGGGCTTTGACGCCGCGAACAACCAGAGCACAGGCTTCACCAACACCGAGTTCGAGACCATGGTCGCAAAGATCAAGGAGCTCAAGGGCGACAACGTCTTCTTCAACATCTACGTTCAGGACGGCACCGCTCTCAAGGGCGCTGCTCTCGCCGCCAATGCGGGTCTCACCACCGAGGACTTCCACGTTTATATGTGCGAGGACGGCACCGGTGCCTACGCCGCACTTTACAACTACTACGTAAAGGGCAGAACAGTCAACGCCGAGACCGACGGCATCTTCGACAACTACCTGGCTCAGCGCGAGGCCGTCAAGACTCAGTTTGAGACGGTTATGTCCAAGACCGACAACAAGAACGCCGACACAGTTCTCAACTACAACATTGCAAAGGCCTTCGCCCTTGCATCCCTCGACAACTTCACCTACTACATTCAGGACGAGGCTCTCATCGTTGACCACCTGGAGAGCGTGGGCGACGGCGTCAAGACCAAGCTCCTCTCCGCATTCCGCGCAGACGGCTATATGGCAGACGTTGAGTTCGGCCTGAACCTCAAGTATCAGAAGATCTCTGCCGCCGTTGACAAGCTCACCGAGGAGCAGAGAACCGACTATCTGACCCTTATGTACGGCGATTACTATGCCGACACCTATGCAAATCTGACCCGCACCGAGCGCGCAGGTGAGACCGCTCCCGCACAGAAGCTGGTCTACATCGGCACTCGCCACAGCGGTTATCCCAAGCTGGCGTCCGACGCCGCATATGGCATCGGCGGTCTGGCCGCAGATGCAACTCTGCCCGCGACCTACGCAGAGCTTGACGCAAAGTACAAGAGCGCACTGCTCTTCGCCACCGAGGCCGATTACAACGCCTTCCTCGCCGTCATCAACAACGCCGACAACTACGGCACCGTTACCGACGAGCTCAAGGAAATGGCCAAGGTCGCCTGCTTCAACGTCTATATCGATTATATCTTCAACCTCAAGCTGACCTACGCTCTCTACGGCGAGGACTACGACATCATTATGAAGGGTCATCCCCGCGAGTCCATCGGCTGCTGGAACGAGTGGGGCAGCCGTTACAGAGTATCCGTCGGTGAGGGCGAGACCAAGAAAGAGTACGTCTACGACAAGCTTATGGACAACGCTCTGCTGGCCTTCCACAGCGAGGACTCGGTCGGTAAGTACATCGGTACGGTTCCTTACGGCACCGCCGCCGAGAACCTTGCATACCTCGGCGTTGACTTCTCGGTCTGCGGTCTGCCTTCCTCCACCTATACGGGCTACGATACCGACGTTGACGTGGTCTTTATCGCCACCATCGCCGACGGTAACATCGGCGACGATACCAACGTCAAGGAGAGATACGAGGCAGATACGCTCGGCTTCACCGATGCCGAGGGCAACAGAAACGCCACCATTTATTACAACACAGGTAACCTTCTGAAGGCCATTGCCGAGGCTTGCGGCGAGAACAGCAGCGTTGATTACAGCGCACTCTTCACCGCTTGGCTCGCACGCGTCCACGCCGGAGCATCCGACATCGACGCACAGGGCTTCCCCGTGACGAAATAAGTAAATATTAAAGATCGTCCCCCTCGCGTTTATTCGCGAGGGGGACGTGTTTTTTGGGGGAATGAATAATGAAGTCGCTGCGCTAATGAATAATGAATAATGAATAATTTTGGAAGAAAACCTTCGGTTTTGCCGGGCGCCCCGGCGGGCAAGGATCGGGTGACGTAA
>JAFTOB010000053.1 GCA_017451545.1 Clostridia bacterium
GACGCAAAAAGGAGGATTTCGCGCGTTGCGACGCGCGACCGGCGTTTCGGCGCCGGCTCCCGAAAAACTTTTGAAAAAGTTTTATCAAAACTTTCAAAGAGGGGTTAGGCTTAGGCCTTCAAACTCCGATTTGTTGCTCGCCTCACCTTTCTTCCGATGCTATTTTTCCTGTTTTGCCGTCTTTTTTGGCAAAATAATATTAAAATCCCGCAAAAAGGTTGCAATAATTAAAAAAATGTGATATAATGAAACGAATATGTGAAAAAATTCAGCTATTATATATATTATGGAGGAAAAATTGAAACCTTCTGTTAAGACAAGGTCGGGCAAGTCCATCCCCTGCCTGACGAAAAAAGAAGCCGAGGGGCGCGATCTGCTGACACGCCGGCAGATGTACGAGATCCACCTGCTCCCCGGAAAAGAGCCGGTTGCATACGGCTACGTTGACGAGAATACCGTCATCTATTATTTTGATCCCGATTCGGTCATCGAGGCTCCGCCCGAGCTTTGGTTCGGCGCAAAGAGCGATCCGCTCACGCTGGAGAGCGGAAGCGTGATCGAGAGAATGAGCGTCAAGCGCGCGGCCGCCTACGGTTACTACACCAAGGAGCGCCTCAAGCAGATGAACTGCGAGACCCTTGAGGAGCCCGTGGCCTACACCAGACGCGCCGACAAGAGCATCATCTATTTCTACGACAAAAAGACGGCCATCCGCCTGCCTTTGATGTGCGTAAAATGCGGTCAGAAGGTGCGCTTTAAGAAGAAGCTCTGCGAGGATTGCTACGCCGAGGACCTTGAGCAGCGCCGCATCGAGGGCGACCGCCACCGCGGTGCCTTCTACGGTATGGACCGCCGCCGCGTGCTCTTTTTTGACCTTGAGCTGACCGGCTTCTACGATCGCGATGAGATCATCTCCATCAGCATCGTCGATGCCACGGGTGAGGTCATTATGGATACTCTCGTCAAGCCCGACCACACCAAAAAGTGGAAGAGAACCGAGAAGATCCACGGCATCACCCCCGAACTGACCGAAAATTCCCCCACTTTGGTGGAGCTGACCCCGAAGATCAAGGAGATCTTCGCTAATGCCGACAACATCATCGCCTACGGCGTGTCCACCGACTACTCCCACATCAAGTACATCTATCCCGAAAACGAGCGCGAAGCTCTGCACGATAAGGTTCGTTGCTGTGCCAACGAGTTCGTCCGCTATGCGCACGAGCACCGCCCCGACGTGGAGCACGCGTCCCTCATCGACGCTATGGCGGCCTTCGAGATCGACTGGGACGGCATCCCCCACAGCTCCATTGCCGACACCATTGCCTGCATGAAGGTATGGGAAAAGCTCTTCCCCAATTATTACAAGGATTGAGAGGATAATTTATGTCTTTCTTCGGATTAGGAAAATCCCACAAGCCCATGCCCGACACCGAAAAGCTGGTCACGCTTTACGATTTCGGCCTGCGCTCTGTTATTGAAAGTCTCCTCCGCGATGCGGAGATCCCCTATATAATCAAGGACTGCGGCGGCTCTTTACCCGTCATTACCGGTACGCCTATGCTGGGTGCCGACGTTTACGTCAAGACCGAGGATCTTGAGCGCGCAAGCGAGCTCATCGCCCCCTGCTTCGACGAGAACGATGCCATCGAGCCCGAGTTCGTTGAGGAAGAAGAGGAAGAGCTGTGAGAGAAGTAATTCTTTGTAAATACGGCGAGCTGATCCTCAAGGGCGCAAATCGCGCCACCTTTGAGAGCATGCTGGTCAAGGAGCTCCGCTTCAGACTTCAGTTCTGCGGCAATTTTGCCGTCAGCCGTTCCCAAAGCATAATTTACATCGAGCCCCGCGACGAGGACGCCGATATGGAAGCGGCCGCCGAGGCCGTCTCCCGCGTTTTCGGTATCGTGGCTTACGACCGCGCGGCAAGCACCGAGAATTGCACCCTTGAGGGCATCTGCGCCCTTGCCCGTGAGTACCTCCCCCGCTTTTTGCGCGGCAAAAAGACCTTCAAGGTGGAGGCAAAGCGCTCGAACAAGAATTTCCCCTATAAATCCCCCGAGATCTCGGCCGAGGTCGGTGGGGCTCTGCTGTCGGCCTGCCCCTATCTGAGGGTCAACGTTCACGAGCCCGACGTCACCGTCCGCGTTGAGGTGCGAGAGGGTGTGGCTTACGTTCACGCAGGTCAGAAAAAGGGAGCGGGCGGTATGCCCATCGGCAGCTCTGACCGCGGAATGCTGCTGCTTTCGGGCGGCATCGATTCCCCCGTTGCAGGCTATATGATGGCCAAGCGCGGTGTGAAGCTCGAGGCCATTCACTTTGAATCCTTTCCTTATACCAGCGAGCGCGCAAAGCAGAAGGTCATGGAGCTTGCCTCCCTTCTGACCCGCTATGCCGGCGGTCTCAACCTCCACGTGGTGTCGCTGACCCACATTCAGGAGGAGATCAAGCGTGCCTGCAACGAGGAGTATTTCACCATACTTCTGCGCAGATATATGATGACCATCGCCGACCGCATTGCAAAGCAGAGCGGCTGCGGCGCACTGATCACGGGCGAAAGCCTCGGCCAGGTGGCGTCCCAGACCATGCGCGCCATCGGCACTACCGATGCCGTCGCCGAGCTTCCCGTCCTCCGTCCCTGCATCGGACTTGATAAGCAGGAGATAGTGGTAACGGCACAGAAGATCGGAACCTTTGAGACCTCCATTCAGCCCTACGAGGACTGCTGTACCGTCTTTACTCCCCGCCACCCCAAGACCCGCCCCGAGCTTGACAAGGTCATAGCCGAGGAGCAGAAGCTGGATTTTGAGGCTCTGGTTGAGGAGGCCATCGCCACCGACACCGTCGAGCGCATCAAGTACCTGCCTTGAGGAGGGAAGAACATGAAGTACTATAATATGAAGATCGCGGGCTGTGATTGTGCACTGCCCATCTGTCCTCTGAACAACGAGCTGATGATCGCGGGTTTCGTGATCTTCGGCAACCCGAAGCTGACCACGGCCTGCGCCGAGGCACTTCTTGCGAAGGCTCCCGAGTACGATTATATCATCACCGCCGAGGCCAAGGGCATTCCCCTTGCCCACGAAATGGCGCGCCTTGCGGGCAATCAAAAGTACCTGCTGGCGAGAAAAGCCCCCAAGCTTTATATGACGGGCGTTTTCGGTGTCGAGGTCAAGTCCATTACTACGGCGGCCGTTCAGCATCTCTACCTTGACACAGCCGATGCCGAGTTGATGCGAGGCAAACGTATACTTATCGTGGATGACGTTATCTCCACGGGCGAGTCGCTTCGCGCGGTTGAGGAGCTGGTTGCTAAGGCCGGCGGCGAGATCTGCGGACGTATGGCCATCCTTGCCGAGGGAGATGCCGCCGAGCGCGACGATCTGATCTTCCTCGAAAAGCTCCCGCTTTTTGACAAAAACGGCGAGCCTGTTGCCTAATGGAAAGGTTCGAAAAATAAAGAAATAAAAAGAAAGGAATTTTAAAAATGGCAGAATTTCTTACTTCCGAAGATAAAAGATCCTATTATTGCGGCGAGGTGCCCGAGAGTGCTGTGGGCTCCGACGTTTGCGTGATGGGTTGGGTGCAGAGACAGAGAGACCTCGGTGCACTCATTTTCATCGACCTGCGCGACAGAACGGGTATCGTTCAGCTCGCATTTGACGACACCACTGACCGTGAGGTCTTCGACAAGGCATTTTCCTGCCGCGCCGAGTACGTGGTCTGCGTTCACGGCACCGTCCGTCACCGCGGAGAGGGCGCAAAGAACCCCAACCTGCCCACCGGTAACATCGAACTATACGTCAAGAGCATGAAGGTGCTCTCGGCAGCACAGACTCCTCCCTTTGAGGTCAGCGACACCAAGAAGGTCAAGGACGAGACTGCGCTGAAGTTCCGTTACGTTGATCTCCGCCGCCCCGAGCTGCAGAGAAATATCAAGATGCGCCACGATATCGCACGTGTCGCACGCGAGTATTACTACGAGAACGGATTTTACGAGATCGAGACTCCCATGATGATCAAGGCCACACCCGAGGGCGCACGCGATTATCTGGTTCCCTCGAGAATCCACAAGGGCAGCTTCTACGCTCTGCCCCAGTCGCCCCAGATCTACAAGCAGCTTCTGATGCTGTCGGGCTTTGACCGCTACATTCAGCTCGCCCGTTGCTTCCGCGACGAGGACCTCCGCGCTGACCGTCAGCCCGAGTTTACCCAGATCGACCTTGAAATGTCCTTCGCAACGCAGGAGGATATCATGGCTATGAACGAGGGCTTTATCAAGCGCGTTTTCAAGGAGGTCATGAATATTGATATCGAAACGCCTATGCAGAGAATGACCTTTGCAGAGGCTATGGATAAGTACGGATCGGATAAGCCAGATACCCGTTACGGTATGGAGATCACCGATATTTCGGCCGCCGTTGCCGATTCCGAGTTCGTGGTCTTCAAGTCGGCTCTCGAGTGCGGCGGAAGCGTTCGCGCCATCGTTGCCAAGGGCGGCGCCGCCACCCTGACACGTAAGGAGATCGACAAGCTGACCGAGCACGCAAAGGGCATCGGCGCCAAGGGACTCGCATACGTCCGCTGGGTAGACGAGGCTCCCGCCTGCTCCTTTGCGAAGTTCATGACACCCGAGCAGCTTGAGGCTATCTACGCCGCCGTCGGTCTTGAGAAGGGCGACGTTATGCTCATCTGCGCCGACAAGAACAAGGTGGTTCTTCCCACCCTCGGCGCGCTCCGCCAGATCGTTGCCAAGAAGCTGGATATGATCCCCGAGGGCAAGTTCAACTTCCTCTGGATCACCGAGTTTCCCATCTTCGAGTGGAACGAGGACACCCAGCACTGGGATGCTATGCATCACCCCTTCACCATGCCCCTTGAGGAGTGCCTGCCCTATCTTGAGTCGGATCCCGGCAAGGTTCGCGCAAAGTGCTACGATATGGTTCTCAACGGCACCGAGCTTCTTTCGGGCTCCATTCGTATTACCGACTGGCAGCTTCAGGAGAAGATGTTCAAGGCTCTCGGCCTGACCCCCGAGGAGATCGAGGTCAAGTTTGGCTTCCTCGTCGAGGCCTACAAGTACGGCGCACCGCCTCACGGCGGCTCCGGTATGGGTCTTGACCATCTCGCAATGGTCATGTCGGGCGCTGACAGCCTCCGCGACGTTCTCGCCTTCCCGAAGGTTCAGAACGCCAGCGAGCTTATGTCCGGCTGCCCCGCCCCCGCAGATCCCAAGGCTCTGGAGGATCTCTCCATCGCCGTCATCACCGAGGAATAATTTAATATTGATCTTTGCCCGAGCCCTTCATTTGAAGGGCTCGGGCTTGTGGTTTGCGCCGACAAATCGGAGTTTGGCCCGGGCCGCCGGGCAGCGGACGCACGGGCGGCGTGACATTGCACCTAACACGATCACCCGATGGTGAAGAGACCGATAAATCGGAGTTTGAAGGGTTCAAACAGATTTTGCTGAAACCAGCCTCAAAAGCGGTTAAGACAATGGCTCTCCCTTTGGGAGAGCTGGTGCGAAGCGACTGAGAGGGTTAACAAGCCCTCTCCGGCACGGCAAGCCGCGCCACCTCCCCC
>JAFTOB010000054.1 GCA_017451545.1 Clostridia bacterium
GGTGGGGGTTAGCGGGTGGATGAGCGGCGAGGATACGCGAACAGAAATATCGCTTTGCTCAACCTGCTCGTTTTCGCGGCCTGAAAAACAAGCCAAAAATTAGGTACTTTGTACCCAATTTTTCGCTTCTTTTTCACTAAAGCAAGGGCCGCCGTCGTTCCTTCGGAACGAAAGGTATTTCGCGCATTGCGATGCGCGACCGGCGTTTCGGCGCCGGCTCCCGAAAAACTTTTGAAAAAGTTTTATAAAAAATTTCAAGGAGAGGTTGGGCTTAATTTATTAATGGTGGAACAGTCTCATTCCCGTGAACGCCATGACCATTCCGTAGCCGTTGGCGGCGTCGATGACGAGATCGTCACGAACCGAGCCTCCGGGCTGGGCGATGTAGGTCACGCCGCTCTTCTTGGCGCGGTCAATGTTGTCCGAGAAGGGGAAGAAGGCATCCGAGCCGAGAGCCACGCCGGTGACGGTGTCAAGATAAGCTCTCTTCTCCTCGCGGGTCAGGATCTCGGGCTTGACGGTGAAATACTTCTCCCAATTTCCGTCGGCGGTCACGTCCTCATAATCGTCGGAAATGTAAATGTCGGTCACGTTGTTTCTGTCGGGGCGACCGAGATCCGCGCGGAAGGGCAGACCCAGCACCTTGTCGTGCTGACGGAGGAACCAGTTGTCAGACTTGCTGCCCGCCAGACGGGTGCAGTGGATTCTCGACTGCTGACCTGCGCCGACGCCCGTGGTCTGTCCGTTCTTCGCAAAGCAGACCGAGTTCGACTGGGTGTATTTAAGAGTAATAAGAGCGATGATAAGGTCGACTGCCGCGTCGTCGGTCAGCTCCTTGTTGTCGGTAACAAGGTTGGAGATCAGCTCGCGGTCGATCTTGAAGTTATTTCTTCCCTGCTCGAAGGTGATACCGAAAACCTCCTTGCGCTCGCGCTCGGCGGGAACATAATCCTTGTCGATCTTGATGATGTTGTAGCCGCCGCCGCGCTTGCTCTTGAGGATCTCAAGGGCCTCGTCGGTGTAGCCGGGGGCGATGATACCGTCCGACACCTCGCGCTTGATGATCTTCGCGGTGGTGGCGACGCAAACGTCGGAAAGGGCGATGAAATCGCCAAAGGAGGACATACGGTCAGTGCCTCTTGCTCTGGCATAAGCGCAGGCGAGGGGCGACTCGTCCAGACCCTCGATATCGTCAACGAAGCAGGACTTCTTCTCTTTTTCGGTGAGCTTGCGTCCGACCGCCGCGCCTGCGGGGCTGACGTGCTTGAAGGAGGTAGCGGCAACCTCACCGGTGGCCGCGGCAAGCTCCTTGACGAGCTGCCAGGAGTTGAAGGCGTCGAGGAAGTTGATATATCCGGGCTTACCGTTGAGGATCTCAATGGGAAGCTCGCCGCCGTCGCTCATATAGATCTGCGAGGGCTTCTGGTTTGGGTTACAGCCGTATTTAAGCTCGAAATTTTTCATTTTAGTTCCCGTCCTTTGGCATTAATTATTTCTGGTTTTTGTTGATGATTCTCGTGGTGGTTCTGCCCGAAGCCAGCGATACGTATCTGACGAAGAGCGAGATCTTGTTGGCCTCGTTGAGGCTGTTCCAGATCTTGTTGGTGAAGGCGTCGATGCTGTTGAGAATGTTGACTCTCTCGGGCTCGCCCTGGAAGGTGGGGATGGGGTTGCCGTCGCACTTATATGTGTGGATAAAGTGGCCGAGACCGTTGACGGGCTCGTAGGCGTAGGTGTATCTGTTGCAGGCCGAGCCCTCGGCATCGGCGCTCTTGAGAATGCTCATCTTGTAGCTAAAGCCCTCGGAGAAATCGAGCATCGCGCTGATTCTGGGGGTGAAGTTGGGGGCGTCGGGCTCGAACTTGCGGGTCATAAGCGCATCCTCAAAGCTCTTGCCGGCAAGGAGACCCTGATAAATGGTCTCGGTCTGATCGCCGTTTGTGACGATCAGCTTCTTGTCAAGTCTCTTGACGGGGGAATAGATGATCAGCGAGGGATCCTCGACCTTCGACGCGTCAAAGGGATGGATCATGACCTCGTCACCGAAATCGTTGAAAACGCGGTTGCGGCTGTTCTCGCTTCTTCCCATAATGAAGTAAGCGGTGACAGCATACTTGCCGTTTCTCGACTTGCCGACGATAATACCGCGGCCGGGGTAAGAATTCTTGCGCAGAAGCGCGCCTATATCGTAGCTCTTGTAGATGTTCATTATAAATACCCGACTTTCTTTCCGAAAGCCTTCCTTTCTTTTTGTTCTTTTTGTTTTTTCTTGAAAACCTTTTTGGAAAAAGGTTTTCAAACTTTCCAAAAACTTTCAAAGCAATTTGAAAGTTTTTTGGGGGAAGCATATCTTTCAAAATTTGCTCGGCCGCAAATTTTGAATGTTTATTTCGGTTCATTTCATCGCGCTCACGCAGGCCTTAGTCCGTGCTACGCACTCCTCACGGCCACGGTAGAGATATTACGATCAAATTTTTGATCGCAATATTTAAAAGTGGCGCGCCAGGAGGAGTTTTCACCGGACTGCGCGCTGCGGGAGCGCAAACGCTTCAGCCGAAACGTCCTCTCAAAATTTGCGACCGAGCAAATTTTGAAGGATAAACCACCCATATAAATTAACCAATGCTTCAAAGTTTCTTGGAGAGCTCGAGAACCTTCTTGCAAGAAGGTTCTCGAAAATCCCCTTCAAACATTATTTCTTATTCTGCTCCTTGAGCAATTTTTCCTTCTCCTTGGCGATAGCGGCCGAGACGAGCTCGGTGGCACGGGGGAGGATCTTCCACTCGGCCTGCTCCATAACGCGGCGCTGGAGCACTTCGGGCGTGTCGCCCTTTTTGATATCCACGGCCTTCTGGAGAATGATCTCGCCGCCGTCGGTGACCTCGTTGACGAAATGCACCGTGGCACCCGTGACCTTGACTCCGTAATTCAGCGCGGCCTCGTGGACGCGCAGCCCGTAAAAGCCGTCGCCGCAGAAGGAGGGGATCAGGGACGGGTGAACGTTTATGATCCTGTTCGGATATCTCTTGACGAAATCCTCGCTGAGAATGGAGAGGAAGCCCGCAAGCACGATAAGCTCGATCTTGCTCTCCGAGAGGAACTCAAGCAGGGTGCGCTCGAAGGCGGCCTGAGAGCCGAGGAGCTTGCGGTCTGCCACCGCGGCGGGAATGCCCGCATCGGCGGCGCGGGTCAGAGCGTACACGTCGGGCTTGCTCGATATCACGAGCACGATCTCGCCCGACTTGATGTCCCCTGCCCTTTGCGCATCGATAAGCGCCTGAAGATTCGTTCCGCCCCCCGAAACGAGGACGGCGATTTTTGTCTTTTCAACCATGGCGCTCACCTCGCGTTCAGATGAGCTCAATGCCGTCTCCGGCAACGATCTCACCGATGAGATATGCGTCCTCACCGTTTGCGCGGAGGATGTCGATGGCGGTCTCGGCGTCCTCGGCGGCCACGGTAATGCTCATACCGACGCCCATATTGTAGGTGTTGAACATATCGCGCTCGGAAACGCCGCCCGCCTTGGCGATCAGATCGAAGAGCGCGGGGATCTTGATATCGCTCTTGCGTATCTTGGCGCAGCAGCCCTTCGGCAGGCTTCTCGGAATATTCTCGTAGAATCCGCCGCCCGTGATGTGGGAAATACCCTTGACCTTGACCTTCTCCATCAGAGCCAGCACGGGCTTGACGTAGATCTTTGTGGGCTCAAGCAGTGCCTCAAGGAGAGTGCGACCGCCCAGCTCCTCGCGGGGGAGCTTCATCTCGGGGCTCTCAACGTCAAAGGCGCGGCGAACCAGCGAAAAGCCGTTGGAGTGAACGCCGGTGGAGGGGAGAGCGATGATCACATCGCCGGGTTTGGTGTCGGCGTTGTTGATCATCTTCTTTTTGTCGGCAATACCCACGGCAAAGCCTGCGAGATCGTAATCCTCGTCGGGCATCATTCCGGGGTGCTCGGCAGTCTCGCCGCCGATAAGGGCACAGCCCGCGCGGACGCATCCCTCGGCCACGCCGCCGACGATGGAGGCGATCTTCTCGGGGTAGTTCTTGCCGCAGGCAATGTAATCAAGGAAGAACAGGGGGCGCGCGCCGCTGCAGATGATGTCGTTGACACACATAGCAACGCAGTCAATGCCGATGGTATCGTGGCGGTCGGCAACCATGGCAAGCTTGATCTTGGTTCCGACGCCGTCGGTACCGCTGACGAGAACGGGCTCCTCCATTCCCGCAAGATTGGGCACGAAAAGTCCGCCGAAGCCGCCGATATCGGTGTCGGCACCGGGGATAACGGTACGTGCCACGTGGGCCTTCATAAGCTCGACCGCGCGGTAACCCGCTGTAATATCAACGCCCGCGGCGGCGTATGCTTCACTGTAGCTCTTTTCCATTTCAAACTCCTCAAATGTTTATTTTCAAATTATTTTTCAAAAAATTATTCCTTACCCGTCCAGCAATAGGTGCAGATGCATTCGGGGTCGATGCCGATGGACTCAATAACTCCCTCCACCGACTGATATTCAAGCGACTCAAAATTCAGCTTCTTGCAGATGGCGGCACGCATTGCGCGGCCCCTCTCGGTATCGCCGTTTGAATATTCATCAATATGCTTGTGTCCCTCCTCACCCTCAAGCTCCTCAATGGTGCGGCGGGCGATGAGATCCATATCCGAGGTGTTGCGCGAGAAATTCAGGTACTTGCAGCCGTACATAATGGGCGGGCAGGCCGACCGCATATGTACCTCCTTCGCGCCGTTGTTGTAAAGAAAATCAACGGTTCCGCGAAGCTGCGTGCCGCGCACGATGCTGTCGTCCACCAAAAGAAGCTTCTTGTCGTGGATCAGCTCGGTAACGGGGATCATCTTCATCTTCGCAATACGGCTGCGCTGAAGCTGGCTCTGGGGCATAAAGCTGCGGGGCCAGGTGGGCGTGTACTTGATAAAGGGTCGCGTGAAGGGCGCTCGGCTTGAGTTGGCATAGCCGATGGCGTGGGGCACGCCCGAATCGGGCACGCCGCTGACCGAATCAATGTCCTGCGCGATGCCCCGCCGCGCGTCCTCGCGGGCCATTATCTCTCCGTTTTTGCAGCGGGCGCACTCAACGTTGACCCCCTCGTAGGACGAGTTGGGATAGCCGTAATAGGTCCAGAGGAAGGCGCAGATCTTCATTCTCTTCCCTGCCTCGGCCAAAACCTCGCAGCGGTCGGGGTAAAGACGGACGATCTCGCCGGGGCCGAGACCGCGCTCAACGGTGTAGCCCAGCTTTTCTGCGGCAAAGGACTCAAAGGTCACGCAGTAGCCGCACTCGCTCTTTGCGATCATAACGGGCAGACGTCCCAGCTTGTCGCGGGCGGCGATCATAGACCCGTCGTCGGTCAGCATCAGAATGGTGGCCGAGCCCTCGATGCTGTCCTGAACGTAGCGTATACCCTCAACGATGGAGGGCTGTGTGCAGATCATAGCGGCAATGAGCTCGGTCTCGTTGATCCGTCCGCCGCTCATCTCGCCGAAATAGTGACCCTCGTCCATGACCTTCTTGGTCAGGGCCTGCGCGTTGTTTATGCATCCCACCGTAGTAATGGCAAAGGAGCCGTGACGGGAGCGGATCAGCATAGGCTGAGGGTCGGAATCGCTGATACAGCCGATGCAGGCGTGACCGTGCATCTCCTCAAGTATCCCCGCAAACTTGGTGCGGAAGGGCGAGTTCTCTATGTTATGTATCTCTCTTGTAAATCCTCGGTCTACCTCAAAGGATGCCATACCGCCGCGGCGGGTTCCGAGATGGGAGTGATAATCCACTCCGAAGAACACGTCGGCAACGCAGTCCTGAGTTGAGGTGACTCCAAAAAATCCACCCATTTTCTATTTCCTTTCCGATGCGCTCAGATCTCCTCAGCCAGCTTTCTGTCCTTCTCGAGGACGGCGGCACTGTCTGCGGCGCGGGTCTCGTCGAGCTTCCGTGCCAGCTCTTCGTCGGTGACTGCGAGGATCTGCAAAGATAAAAGGGCGGCATTTTTTGCTCCGTCTATGGCAACGGTGGCCACAGGTATGCCCGAGGGCATCTGTACCGTTGCAAGGAGAGCATCCATACCGTCCAAAGCTGTTGATTTTACGGGTATACCGATAACGGGAAGAGTGGTGTTTGCGGCCACTGCGCCTGCAAGATGGGCCGCCTTACCTGCGGCGGCAATGATGGCGCCGAAGCCTGCGGCGCGTGCTCCCGCGGCGAAGGCGCGAAGCTGCTCGGGCGTTCTGTGAGCCGAAAGGATCCTGGCCTCACACTCAACGCCGTACTTCTTCAGCGTGTCGATGGCGGGCTTGACTACGGGCAGATCGCTGTCGCTTCCCATAATAACTGCTACTTTTTTCATAATTTTCTCCTTCTTTTGTTGGGTTGTGATTGAAAGAATTATGTCAGCTTATATTATAACATATAATAGCCCCGAAGTCAACACAAAAAAACCACCAAAAATCCGATTTTTCCGCTCTTTTTTACAGCATAAGTACAAAAACGAGCCCACGGTGACCCGTGAGCTCGTCGTCTTCAGTTCAGATAGTCCCCGCTCTCAAGAATTTTTCTGAGAGTGCATTCGATGGCATCGGCCATAAGCAGGTTGCCGTAATCGTTGGGGTGGCAGTTGTCGATGGTGCAGTCGTTCTCGTCCCGTCCGAGGAAGAAGGACTCGCCGTCGATATAATAGATATTCTTATCGCCCAGCGAACGCGCGTGACGGAAGGTATCGATTATAACGTCGCGGCGTGCCGACATAGAGCCCGCACCCTCGCCGTCGGGTCTCGAAATGACCACGTAGGGCGTGTCGGGCTGCTTCTCGCGGAAGCTGTCGTACATGGGCTGATGAGTCCTCTGCAGATACTCCACCGAGGTGGCGTTATGGTCGTAATCGCAAACGAAAATGCTCATGGTCTGCTCGGCCATCCAGTCAACTATGGCCTGCTCGCCCTTGGCGTTGCCCGAAAAGCCCAGATTGACCACGTCAAGATCGAGCCTTCGGCAGAGCATATTCGTGTAGGTCAGACCGGGTCTGGTGGGGCCGGTTCCGTGGACGATGGAGCTGCCGTAAACCACAACGGGGCGTTTATTTCTGTACTTCAGACCGCCGCCGAGAGCGGCGTCGCCCTGAATACCGATGTATACGTTCTTTACCACCGAGTGAAGCGGGAAATTGAGAGTGAAATATCTCATCTTACCGCCGTCTCCGAGGCCGAAATCCTGCTCGTAGTGCTTGTCCGTTCCGTAGGGCGGCTGGAAGGCCTTGCGGAAGCGGCTCCTGCCGAGACCTCCGGGGAAATCCTCGTAAAGATCAAAGCCCGCGCTGGCCTCAAGGGGGGTGTGGGAATTGCGACCCACAAGCTCGTACTCCACGTTTATGGCAACGTAGGAGGAGTCGGTGCAAAAGCGCACGCGTGCGCCCGCGCACTCCTTTTCGAGCCTCGACACA
>JAFTOB010000055.1 GCA_017451545.1 Clostridia bacterium
CAGGGTTAAATTTTAACCGTTCGCGATCCGCTTTGGGTGAAATACGTTTGAACCCTTCAAATTCCGATTTATCGGTCCTTTCCCATCGGGTGATCGCGGGCGTGAAAAGGTCACGTCACCCGATTTTCCGCTGTCGGGCGGCCCCGACCCGATTTATCGGTCTCATAATTAAATAAAAATCGAAAACCGGAGGTTTTCTACCTTAATTATTCATTATTCATTTTTCATTATTCATTCTTCATTAACCAAATATGCCCCCGAGGCGTTCGCCTCGGGGGTCGTTTAAGTAATTCAGTTCAGCTTTGCGGCGAGGGCGGCGGCGACGTCTGTCTTCTCCCAAGGGGCGTTCAGATCCTCGCGGCCCATATGGCCGTAGGCGGCATGTCCCGAATAAATGGGACGGCGCAGGCCGAAGCGGTTGATGATCGCGGCGGGGCGCAGGTCGACCAGCTCGCAAAGTGCGGCGGCGATCTTTTCGTCGTCCACCTTGCCCGTACCGCTTGTGTTTACAAGCACCGAAACGGGCTTTGCAACGCCGATGGCGTATGCGATCTGGATCTCACAGCGAGTGGCAACGCCCGAAGCGACCACATTCTTTGCAAGATAACGTGCCGCGTAAGCCGCGGAACGGTCGACCTTCGTGGGGTCCTTGCCCGAGAAAGCACCGCCGCCGTGGCTGGCGTAGCCGCCGTAGGTATCGACGATGATCTTTCGTCCGGTCAGACCCGAGTCGCCTGCGGGGCCGCCGATAACGAAGCGTCCCGTGGGGTTGACGTAGATCTTCGTGGCATCGTCAAGGAGCTCGGCGGGGATGGTGGCCTTGATGCAGTGCTCGATCAGGTCGGCGCGGATGGTTGCAATATCCACCTCGGGGCTGTGCTGGGTGGAGATGACCACGGTATCAACGCGGACGGGCTTTGCGCCGTCGTACTCGACGGTGATCTGGGTCTTGCCGTCGGGGCGCAGGTAGGTGAGAGTGCCGTTCTTGCTCACCTCGGTGAGGCGCATTGCCAGCTTGTGAGCCAGCGAAATGGGCAGGGGCATCAGCTCGGGGGTCTCGTCGCAGGCGAAGCCGAACATCATACCCTGGTCGCCCGCACCGGTATCGAGGCCGTCGGTGTCGGTTCCCTCCTTTGCCTCGAAGGACTTGTTAACGCCCATGGCAATGTCGGGGGACTGCTCGTGAATGGAATTGAGAACGGCGCAGCTATCGCAGTCGAAGCCGTACTTTGCGCGGTCGTAGCCGATCTCGCGCACCGTCTCGCGCACCACGTGAGGAATATCAACGTAAGCCTCGGTGGTGATCTCGCCCATAACCATAACGAGTCCGGTGGTGCAGCAGGTCTCGCAGGCAACGCGGGACATGGGGTCCTGTCTCAGGCACTCGTCAAGGATGGCGTCGGAAATTTTGTCACAGATTTTGTCGGGATGACCCTCGGTCACCGACTCGGAAGTAAAGAATCTTTTTCCCATTTTTTTCGTCCTTATTATATAATGAATTTTTTAAAAACCGTTTAATTTTCCCCGCGCTCGGCCTCAACGGTAGAGCGGATCTTTGCGAAAAGCAGAGTGAGGAGGAAGGATGCGACCGCGCCGCCGATTACGCAGCCGATATAGATCGGGATATTTACGCCGTGGAAGGTCTCGATTACGGTGGGGCTGCCCTCCTCGGTGACGGTGGTGATCATCATTGTGGTGGCGAGCACGAAGCCCAGCACGCAGTGGGAGACCACCGAATGGAACTTATCGAGCACCAGCTTCATAACCTTCGACAGGAGCAGGAAGGTGGCGACGAGGGCAAGTCCCAGAGGGATGAGCACCGAAAGGTCGAGCCTCGAGATACCCTCCGACATCTGACCGTAGAGGCCGAAGAACATAATAAAGGTGGAGGAGCTGAGGCCGGGAACGATAAAGCCCAGACCCCAAAGCAGGCCGCAGAGTGCCCACGCGGGGATGCTCGGCGCGATGCTGATCTGAAGGAAGCTCTGCAGAGTGATAAAGAGAGCGGCGAGGGCAACGAAGGAGATCACGAGTCCCATGATCGAGAACTTATTTCTTCCCTTCTCTCCCGCGTCCTTCCATATATCGGGCACGGTGCCGAAGATCAGACCCATAAACACGCAAAGCACCACGGGTGTGTTCCACGCCAGCAGCCACGCGGTGATGCCCGAAAAGCCTACGAAGCCCACGGCCACGCCGAGAACCACGAAAATGAGCATAAGCCAATGCTTTTTCAGACCCTTTATGGGGTTTGCCAGCACCTCAAGGAGAGGATTGTAGATACCGAAGGCGTAGCAAAGCGTGCCTCCGCTGACACCGGGCAGGATCGCTCCGATGCCCACCAGCGCGCCCTGGATTATCCACAGCACGGCTTGTAAAACGATGTTTTTTTTGAGTTTCATACCTGTTTTCTTTCTTTTGAATTAAAAAAGGTCCTCAGTTACCCCGAAGACCTTGTTTTTCTCATCTTTCGGGAATTAGCACCTTACGTTTCCGCAGGTTGCCGTGGTTTCGCAGGGCCTGTCCCTCCGCCACTCTTGATAAGATTATGTTTTGTTTTTTCTATTATATCACATTCCCTCATATTTTGCAAGTGAAAATACAGAGATATGCGTATTTTGCAAAAATTATTCAGCCGATATTGATCTTTCCGCCCATAAAGACCAGAAATGCCACCACGCAAGCCGCGGCAATGAGCACGCCGGACACGGTAAGTATTACAGCGGTCTTATCGAACCGATAGCTATCTGCCCCGCCGTCCGCGACCCGCGCCTTTTTCAGTGCGGTGGAAATGGGCTTATAAATGATGAGCACCAGTGCGGCGTTCAGCACGGATTTGATAAAATTGAAGGGCAAAAGCAGGGTTGGGATCAGCTCGATGATAAACCCGACGCTCGCGCCCGTGTAAAGAGGGGTGATGAGCATATTGAGGGGCATCATCATAGCCGTTGTCAGAACTACCGAGGCAAACAGACCCACGATGGCTCCGTTCAGGCTCTTTTTGATCCTCGGTGCGTAGCGGTAGATCGCGCCTGCGGTGCCCGCGAAGATGGCGGACGAAAGGAAGTTCATCAAAAAGCCCCAAGGGCCTGTGGTGCTGACGGTTATCATCTCGATAAACGACACCAAAAGTGAGATCGCGGCGCCGGCGATCGGGCCGTAGATCATTGCCGCCACGGTTATGACGGCATCCTTTATATCAAAGGTGAGAAACTGCACCTTGATATGGGGTATTACCAACACGCAAACATAGGCCAATGCCGAAAACATGGCCGACATTACCAATTTTTTGGTATAATTTCTTTTCATGGAAGCCTCCCAAAATTTTTTTGGGAAGATAAATTCAATTTATCTTCTCTCATCCGGACTTTACCGTCGGCGCAGGGATCTCACCTGCTCGGCTCTTTCGAGTTCGTGGGCTTTTACCACCGGTATGGAATTTCACCAATCCCCAAAGATATTTCGTCAAATACGCCGAGCACCGAAGTGCCCGGCGTATTATATTGATCAGCTAACTAATTAGTCGATGATCTTGGAAACAACGCCCGAACCAACGGTTCTACCACCCTCACGGATAGCGAAGCGGAGTCCCTCTTCCATAGCGATAGGAGTGATAAGCTCAACGGTCATATCAACGTTATCGCCGGGACGGCACATATCTACGCCGTCAGGAA
>JAFTOB010000056.1 GCA_017451545.1 Clostridia bacterium
CATCCACCCGCTAACCCCCACCCCCTCCCCGCAGTTATCCGAAGGATTACTGCATACCCCATCGCGCCCCCCGAGGGGTAGGAGCGAGACACCTGTAACCGGTTGTTTGGCGGTTGAGGTGAAATCTGTTTGAACCCTTCAAACTTCGATTTGTCGGTAACTTCACCTTTTTTACATACCCGTAGGGGCGCACTTTGTGCGCCCGCGAAACAAATCCAAACCCATCGGACGGGCGAACAAAGTTCGCCCCTACGGGTTAACCAAATAAAAAAGTTGGACACATCATAAACGTATTTTCGTTCGTGATGTGTCCAATATTTTTTTATTTTTAGAGAGGATTTTTGCGATGAAAAAGATCAAAATGTCAAGAGGAGAAACGTTCACTTTCGAGGAAGGTTGCAACAAGTATTCGGAAAACTGCGGTGAGGAATTTATCGCCGTATATTTCGTTTACAGATAATATATTATCAAAAGCAGATATTTTTTAATCTATTTATTGCATAAACAGATTTTTGGGTGTATAATTGGTGCAAGCAAAAAACAGAAGCGGAGGGATCGGATCGTTGGATAATATCACGCTTTTTGAGCATAGAACCGACGTCAACATCAAATACAGAGAGAGCCAAAACAAGCAAATAGAAAAGCATTGGCACCGTTTTATCGAGATCGAGATCCTGACCTCGGGCAGCGGCACGCACAGGATCAACGAAAACTCGTATCCTATTCGGCGCGGAGAGATGCACCTCTTGAAGCTCACGGATATTCACGAGCTTTTTTTTGACGAAAATTGCGGTCTTTATCTGATACAGATACCGACAACGTATCTGCCGCCCGAGATGAATCTTTTAATATTAAACTGCCCAAAAGATATGATCGTGTATCTCGACGAAGCCGAGCTGTGCCAAGTCGAGCATCTTTGCAAAATACTCATCGAGCAAAACCAAAACGCCGCCCCCTATAGCCCGGACATCATAAAAAGCACGATCATAACGGTATGCCTTCTGCTTTTTCAAAAGCTGAATATAAACAAGCAAGACACCCACAAAAATGGGGAAAGCAGGATAAACGACATTATTATTTTCATACAAAACAATTTTCAAAAGAGCTTGAACGTTTCAAAAATAGCCGAAAGGTTTTATATGAACAGCGAATATTTTTCGCGGTATTTCAAAAAGCACATGGGGGTCGGACCTCGGGAATATCTTGTTGCCCTGCGCATGGAACATGCCAAAAAGCTCGTGCGCCAATCGTCCCTCAAAATCCTTGATATCTCCGAGGCGTGCGGATACAGCTCCGTCACGGCTTTTCTGCGGGATTTCAGGCAAAAATACAACTGCACGCCAACACAAATGCGAGAGAAAAAGAGCAATTCTTAAACAGTGAGGAGATCAAATGGACGAAAGATCTATCGACACGGCAATCAGGATCACGAACACGTATAAAAAATATTCGGGTGTGTCGCCCGAGCTTCGCGAGGCCAAGGTGCTTGAATGCATATATCCCGACGCATTGAAGCCCATGTCACACACGGACTTTTTTGCGGGCGACAGCGCGGATAACAACCACGCATTTGAGATCCTCGTGGACTGCGCGCCGTATACGCACTCGCAGGTTGGCTACACGATGAAAAGCATAAAAGCTCTGCGCGCGCTTCAATCAAAGTATCCGAGCCGCGCCGCCGAGCTTGAAGAGATCATTGATTTTTGGAAAGAGGAATCGACCTTCAGAAAGCTTTTGCGCGATGCGCCGAGCGACGTACATAAATATCAGTTTCCAAGGGGCGAGCAATACGATTCCGAGGGGTATTATCGCGACGTTGAGTTTTCGGTGCCCGGCGCGGGCATTCTCTCGGGCTCCTATGACACAAGGATAGTCGGACTTATGCCCGACTACCAAAAGCTGCTCAAAATGGGGCTTGTCGGTCTTTCGGAGCATATATGCTCTCACAAGGAAAAGAACCCGAGCAGCGCGGAATTTTACGATTCCTTGCTCATCTGTGTTAATATAATAAGGGCCACTCTGGAAAATTTCCGCGTTCAAGCGGCCGCTCTTGCAAAAAGCGCGCCGAGTGAAGACGAGCGTCGAAATCTCGGGAGATGCGAAAGGACGCTCGCCAAGCTTCAATGCGGCAAGCCCGAAACGCTTTACGAGGCGATGCAGCTTATCATAATATACAATTTGGTGAGCAGAACGGAAAATTACGGCAGACTGGACGTAGCGCTGGGGGATTATCTTGCGTCCGATCTGCAAAGCGGTGAGCTTTGCGAAAAGGGTGCAGGCGATCTTATGTGCCGCTTTTGGCAAACACTTTCGCGCATCGGCGGGCCGCACGATTCAAGGCTCATAATCGGCGGGAGAGGCAGAAAAAACGAGAAAAACGCAGATCTTTTTGCGCTTTATGCGATCGAAGCCACGATCCGCACGCACGATATAAAGCCCGTCCTCACCCTCCGCTGGTATGACGGGCAAGACCCGACCCTGCTCCGCCGCGCGCTTGTCGCCATCGGCGAGGGCTGCATATACCCGACTCTTTATAATGACGACGTTATCGTGCCGGGCGTGGTCGAAAGCATGAACGTGCCCTATGAGGACGCCCTTAACTATTCACCGCTCGGCTGCGGCGAGCTGACTCTGCAGCACTGCTGTGCGGGTTCGCCAAACTCGACAGTGCGATTTTTGAAAATACTCGAAACCGTTTTGCACGAGGGACGCGACGGCGCGGACGGCTATCCCCTCGGAGCAAGCCGAGGAAGGCTTTGCGATTTTGACACCTACGAAAAGCTTGAGGCGGCGCTTTTTGCCGAGATAGAGCGGGTCTTGCGTGAGGACATCAAGCTCCATATCTGGAACAAAAAGCGAACCGCGAGGGAATACGGCGCCGTAATGCAAAGCCTTTTGACCGACGATTGCATCGCGCGCGGAAAAAGCATTTTCGGCGGCGGTGTCAGATATTTCGGGGCGAACGCGGAGGGCTTTGGCGTAACCAATCTCTCTAACAGCCTGGCGGCGATAAAAAAGCTCGTTTACGAGAACAAAGAATACACTCTTGAAGAATACGTAAATATTCTCGATTCGAATTTTGAGGGGCACGAAGCCGACCGAAAGCGATTTCTCGGCGTGGCAAAATACGGCAACGACGACGGGTACGTCGATGCGCTGAAGCTTCGGCTTGAAGGCTTCATAAACGAAAGAGCGCACGCAATAGGCCTTGAAAGTGAGCTTGATTATTTTACGGTAGCAAACGTCAACCCCGGCGGTATCATAATAGGCCCGACGATAGCCGCCAGCGCCGACGGTCGAAAATGCGCGCTCCCCATGTCGCTCGGCAACTCGCCAACGCCCGGCTCGGACGTCAGCGGGCTGACCGCAATGCTCGCCTCTGCCGCCAACAGCTCACACAGATCAAACGGCGGATACGTGACGAATATGAATATGTCAAGGGAAACGATCAAAAACAATACCGCCGCGGTCGAAGGTCTGTTCATCGCCTATTTTAAAATGGGAGGACAGCAGCTGAACGTCAATTGCTTTTCACGGGGAGATCTCGAAAAAGCGCTGGAGAACCCGGAGGCATACCGCAATCTTATCGTGCGCGTCAGCGGATATTCCGCAAGATTCACAGAGCTTGACCCGATAACGCAGAAGGAAATAATGCAAAGAACCCTGTTTTAAATCAATTTGCCCAAAAAAGCATCGGACACGTCATTCGGGAAAATCCGTTTGGCGTGTCCGATATTTTAATATTACTTTATACGTTGATTATGTTACTTGTCAGAACGTTGTTCAGTATATCCTCCCGCCCGAAGCTGAAGGCCTCGGCGCGGGGTTTATATTTTGGTTGTGTTATTATATATCATATTTTCCGCGCCCGCGGCGTAGAGGTGGGACATATCGGAATAGAAAAAGCATTTGGGGGCGGTCAGGCCGTTTTCGTTGTTTTTGAATTCGATGGCCGTGACACCCGTGTGGGTGTATTTGAAGGACGCCCACATAATATGGAAGGGAATATGCAGAAGCAACGCGATCCAGGCGCGGCCCATGGCTCCGTGGCAGAAAAGCGCGACCCGTTCGTTATTTTCGCGGAGGATACGGTAGATTCCGTTCTCCTTTTTGTACCCGAGGCGCTCGAGAAATTCATCGCCGCCGCGCTCGATCCTCGCGCAGGCCTCCTTCATCCGTCCTTCCTTGACGGGCGGGCATTCAAAGCTGTCGGCAAGTCCGAGCTCCGCACCGCCGTTTTCGAGAAAATAGGTATTCTGAAGTATGGAGATCGACTTGGGTGCGCCATCGGGCAGGGTGGTCATCATCATATCCACGTCGACCTCACGCGCCCACTCCTCAACGTGGCATTCAAGCCCCGCCATTCGGCAAAGGGGCTCGGCGGTCTGTCGCGCCCGACCCAGCGGCGACGAGAAGACTCGGTCGATGCCTGCGTCAAAAAGTCTTTTCCCCACGAGCTCGGCCTGCAGCCGTCCCTTTTCGGTCAGCGAATCGGTGGCGTAATCGGGGTCGCCGTGGCGGATTATGTACAGTATCATTTTCGTTTCCTCCGTTTAAAGTTCGCGGCACTGTTGACAATTCGCGGCGGATGGTATATAATATACGTAGAAATTTTCCGAGGTAAACTATGAGCTTTCAGATCTCTCTCATCAACGTGCTGATAATGCTGGCGTATGCTGTGCCCGGCTTTATTATAGGCAAAATGGGCAAGGCCAACGCCTCCCATCTTTCCACGGCATCGGCACTGCTTGTGTACGGCTGCTCGCCCTGCCTTGTGGTATCCTCCCTGCTTTCCATCGAGTTCAGCACGGAGACCCTCATCAAAATGGGGCTTTTCGCCGCGGCGGTGCTTGTTTTGCAGGTGGCTTTCATCCTTTTGCTCTGGCTCTTTTTCCGTCGCCGCTACGACGATGCGAAATACCGACTTCTCTGTATCGCGCCCGTGCTTGGCAACGTGGGCTTTTTCGGCCTGCCCGTTGTGAAGGCGCTGATGCCGAACAGTCCCGAGGTGGCCTGCTACGCCGCCATTTACGCCATCGTGATGAACCTTATTATGTTCACCGTCGGCGTTTATTGCCTGACCCGCGACCGCAGGTTTATGACACCCAAGGCGGCCTTTTTCAATCCCACAATGCTGGGCTTCGTTATCGGTCTGCCCCTGATGATCCTCGGCGCGGCGCGTTACATACCCGAGCCCGTTATGGGCGGCATCGGGCTTATGAGCAGTATGTCGGCTCCTCTTTGTATGATGATCCTCGGCGTGCGCCTTGCAACCGTTTCGCTGAAGAGGCTCTTTATGCGCCCCTTCGTCTATCTCGCTTGCCTCGGCAAGCTGGTGGTCTTTCCGCTTTTCTGCTTTGCGGCGATCTGCTTTTTGCCACTTGACACGTCCTTTAAAATGAGCCTCGTCATACTTTCGGGCACGCCCTGCGCCTCGTTGATCTTCAATCTCTCCGAGATGTACAAGGCCGACCCCGAGCTGGCGGCAAACTGCGTGCTGCTGAGCACAATGATCTGCTTTACCACCCTGCCGCTGCTTACTTTTCTCTTTTAAAGCAGGCGTTCGCGGCAGAAATCCACGAATTTGAGGATGAGCTGAACCTTATCGAGGGAAAGGGCGTTATCGTTGCCGTGGTAGAAAAACGAATTAAAGTTGCCGGGGTTGATGCTCAGCTCACGGCAGATGCGGTAGTCGCTGAGCTCAAGACCGCGGCGGCGCTGCGCGATTCGGTTGGCAATGAGGCGCTTGCTCTCGTTTTCGGCCTTATGCATCTGTGAGATGCGGGTGTAGCCTGCAATGACGCGGCGGTAAGCCACGGGAAGCCTTGCGGCCTGCGCCAGCGGATCGTCGAGATTTGAGAGAACGGCGACGTACTCTTCAAGGGAGCGGCCGGTCAGCAGAGCGCGGATCTCCTCATCGGTCTTCTTCTGTGAAAGGTATAGGAGGAAGGGAACGCGCAGCTTCTCGCTTTTTTCGGAGGCGGCGGCCAGCTTTACAAGCTGAAAGCGCTCGATGGCGGTCAGCTCGATTATGTATTTTCGAAGGTAATTGGCAAATGTTATCTGTCGCATAACTCACCTTTTGATAATAATATTTTTGAAAACGCAAATACTACGTATATTATAACATATTTTTTTAAGATATCAACATTTTTCAACAAATTTTTCAGAAAATAGCGTGAAATTTTGTGCGCCGCCTCGGGGCGGCGGAATGGAGGCTTATATGTTTTGGATCGATTATTGGTACATTGTGCTGGTTCTGCCCGCAATGATACTCGGACTGATAGCTCAGGTCAAGGTGAAATCCACCTTTGAGAAGTATTCTACCGTCTACAGCCGCCGCGGCTACACGGGCGCGGACATTGCCCGCCGCATACTCGACAAAAACGGGCTCTATGACGTGCGCGTGGAGCGTATTGCGGGACATTTGACAGACCACTTTGACCCCCGCGAGAACGTGGTGCGGCTTTCCGAGTCTGTTTACGACAGCAGCTCGGTTGCCTCCATCGGCGTTGCCGCTCACGAGGTGGGTCACGCCATTCAATATGCTAAAAATTACGCGCCCATGAAGGTGAGAAGTGCAATAATTCCCGTGACCCGTTTTGGCTCAACGGTTGCGCCCCTTCTGATAATGCTTGGCTTTTTCGCTTGGATCGAACCGCTGATCATAGTCGGCGTAGCTCTTTATTCCACTATCGCCGTTTTTCAGCTTGTGACCCTGCCCGTTGAGTTCAACGCCAGCCGCCGCGCCCTCGCCACCCTCGACCGCGAGGGAATACTCGACCGCGAGAGCGAGCTTTCGGGTGCGAAGCGGGTGCTTTCGGCGGCCGCTATGACCTACGTCACGGCGCTTATTATGTCGCTGGCCTATATTTTGCGCTTTCTCCTCCTCTTTGCGGGGCGCAGAAGGGACTGATATTTTCATCGGAAGCCTTACACTCGGGCTTCCGATGTTTGTTTTTTGCAAAAAAATGAAAATTTATTTTAACAAATTCATCGATCTTGTGGGGTTATAATAATGTAGTTATTGACAAATAATCCTAACGGGTGTATAATATTATTCAGCACACACTGTGTTGGAATCCAAGATATTAATATACGGAGAAAAATTATGGCAGATTATATTATTTATACCGATTCGGCTTGCGACATCACCCCCGAAATGCTTAAGGAGTGGGGAATTCCTTGCCGCAGTCTGACCTTCCGCTTTGAGGACGATCAGATCGAGCACACCGACGACGATATGGATATCAGCGCGTTTTACGACAGAATGCGCAAGGGCGGCATCGCCAAGACTGCCGCAATTAACCCCGACACCTTCGTTGAGGAATTCGATAAGATCCTCGCAGGCGGCACCGATATTCTTTACCTCGGCTTTTCGTCGGGCCTGAGCACCACCTACAACTCCGCCCGCATTGCCGTACAGCAGCTCTCGGAGAAGTACCCCGAGCGCAAGGTCATCGCCGTGGATACACTTTCGGCCTCCGCGGGCTTCGGCCTGCTCGTCTACCTCGTTATGCAGAAGAAGAACGAGGGCGCGACCATCGACGAGGCCGCAGAGTACGCGAACACCCTTCGCTACAAGCTCTGCCACTGGTTCACCGTTGACGATCTCGTTTACCTGAAGCGCGGCGGCCGCGTAAGCCCCACCGTTGCCTTCGTCGGTAACGTGCTGTCCATCAAGCCCGTGCTCCATATGGATAACGAGGGTCATCTTATCAAGAAGTCCCAGGTCCGCGGCAGAAGAAACGCCATCGCCGCCCTGGCCGAGAAGTACACCGAGCTTGCCGAGGATCCCGCAAACTCCACTATCTTCATCTCCCACGGCGACTGCGTAAAGGACGCGGAGCTTCTGGCCAATATGATCAAGGAAAAGCACGGCGCGGAGACCAAGCTGACCGTTTACGTCGGCTCTGTTATCGGCGCACATTCGGGTCCCGGCACCCTCGCCCTCTTCTTCGTGGGTAAGGAAAGATAAAAAGATAAAAAGATAAAGACGATAAGGAGAATTCCAATGGTCGATCAGAAGAAAAAGGCAACGGCAAAGCCCGCCGCAAAGAAAACGGCGTGCAATACCAAGGCTTGCCCCAAAAAGAAAAGCGCAAACACGGATCTCGATATCCGCGAAATGACCGCATACCTTCTGCGCAAGCTGGCCAAGAAAATAACCGAAAACTCGGAGGGGCAGAAGAGACAGCCCGTCCGGACGATCAAAAAGATCGTCAAAAGGCCCGCAAAGCCCAAGACCGAGCCCAAGGAAAAGCCCGAAAAGCAGAACAAGGGTATCCGTTACCTTGGCGGTCTGCTCCTGTCGAAGATGGCTCGCGGCGGCGCGCTTGCTCTGCGCTCCAACGCCGAGGAGGTCAATAAGCTCAACGTTTTCCCCGTTCCCGACGGCGACACGGGCGACAATATGAGCATGACCATCGAAAGCGGCGTTGCGGCTATCGAAAACCTTAATACCGACGACCTGGCAGAGGTTATGAAGATGCTCTCCCACGGTATGCTTCTCGGCGCGCGCGGAAACTCGGGCGTTATCCTGTCCCAGTTCTTCGCGGGAACCGCCAAGGGCTTCGAGGGCGTGGAGCAGGCAGACGCCAACACTCTCGGCCACGCGCTGGAGCTGGGCGTTGAGCAGGCTTATGCCTCTGTTATGACCCCCACCGAGGGCACGATCCTTACAGTTGCCCGCGAGGCGGTGGCATACGCCGTCAAGCGCATCACGCCTTCAAGCACCATAGGCAGCTTCTTCGCCGATCTTGTGGATGAAATGCACGCATCCCTCGACCGTACCCCCGAGATCCTGACCGTTCTCAAGGAGGCGGGCGTGGTCGACTCGGGCGGAGCAGGTCTGCTTTACATTATGGACGGCTTCAACCGCGTCCTCAACGGCGAGGATATGGAGAAGGGCAGAGCTCTGCCCACACCCGCCTCGGCCGCCATCTCTCCCGCCGATCTCGACGCCTTTACGTCGGACAGCGAGATGACCTTCGGCTATTGCACCGAGCTGCTCGTCCGCCTTCAGAACAAGAAGACAGACGTGGAGAACTTCGATATCGAGCCCATCAAGGAATTTCTTATGAGCGTTGGCGATTCGGTCGTGGTCTTTAAGACCGACAGCGTGCTGAAGCTCCACGTTCACACCTTCACACCCGAAAAGGTGCTCGAGTATTGCCGCACCTGCGGTGAGTTCCTCACCGTCAAGATCGAGAATATGTCGGTACAGCATACGGCCAACGAGGCAGAGCAGGGCGCAGCACCCGCAAAGCCCGCCCCCGCAGCCACCGATGCACCCAAGAAGAAGTACGCGGTGGTCACCGTCAGCAACGGCGACGGAATCGAGGCACTTTTCCGCGAGATCGGTGCCGACGAGATCGTTCAGGGCGGACAGACCCAGAACCCCTCCACCAACGATTTCCTCGATGCCTTCGGTAGGATCAACGCCGAGCACATCTTCGTTCTGCCCAATAACGGCAACATACTTATGGCCGCACAGCAGGCCGGCGAGCTTTGGGAGGACGCGCAGGTACACGTCATCCCCAGCAAAAATATCGGAACCGGCTACGTGGCTCTTTCCTCGGTGGATTTCGAGAACTGCGACACCGAGCAGATCATCGAGACTATGATGGAAGCTATGAAGAACGTGACCGCAGGCTACGTTTCTCCCTCCATCCGCGATGCCGAGATCAGCGGCGTACACATCAATAAGGGCGATACCATCGGTATCATTGAGAAGGAGATCGTGGTCTCCGAGCCCGAAAAGATGACGGCGGCCTGCGCTCTCACCGATAAGCTGACCGACGGCGGCGACAAGTTTATGCTCACCGTCTTCTGCGGCGAGGACTCGAGCGAGGAGGAGAACGAGATCCTCCGAAAGCATATGGAGGAGAATCACCCCGAGGTGGAGCTTTGCTTCATCGAGGGCGGTCAGGCGATCTACCCCTACATTTTCGTTGCCGAATAATGAGCATAAAAGCCGTTTTGTTTGATCTGGACGGCACCTTGCTGCCAATGGATCAGGAAATATTTACGAAAAGCTATTTCGGCAAGCTCACCGCGCGGATGGCGCACCTTGGCTACGAGCCGCGGCATTTCATCAAGACCATTTGGGAATGCACGGCGCAGATGGTAGCCAACGACGGCTCGCGCACCAACGGCGAGGTCTTCTGGGACGGCTTTTGCAGGGTCTACGGAGAGGGCGCGCGCGCCCACGATGCCGAGCTTGACCGTTTTTACCGAACCGATTTTCAGGCGGTCAAGGAGGATTGCGGATACGATCCCGACGCCGCCCGCGCCGTCCGCGCCATTAAGGAGCGGGGACTGCGTGTCATCGTGGCGACCAACCCCTTTTTCCCCAACGTGGCCACCGAGAGCCGCATCCGCTGGGTCGGACTTGAGCCCGAGGAGTTCGAGCTTTACACAACCTACGAAAACTCCCGATTCAGCAAGCCGAATCTCGATTATTACCGCGAGATCACGGAAAAGCAGGGCTTGAAGCCCGAGGAATGTCTGATGGTGGGCAACGACGTCGACGAGGATATGATAGCCGAAGGGCTCGGAATGAAGACCTTCCTCATCACCGCCTGCCTGCTCAACAAGTCGGGCAAGGATATTTCGGCATATCCGCAAGGTAATTTCGCCGACCTTCTCGATTATATCGACACGTTATAACAAAAAGAGACCGCACCGCGGTCTCTTTTGCTTTGGATGACGTGACGATAAATCGGGCCGGGCGCCCCGGCGGGCAAGGATCGGGTGACGTGACCTTTTGCCGCATACGATCCCCCGATGGTGAAGTCACCGATAAATCGGAGTTTGAAGGTTTCAAACAGGTTTCACCAAAACCAACCTCGGAAGCGGTTAAGACAATGGCTCTCCCTTTGGGAGAGCTGGCGCGAAGCGACTGAGAGGGTAAAAAAGCCCTCTCCGTCACGGC
>JAFTOB010000057.1 GCA_017451545.1 Clostridia bacterium
CAAAATTCGCGACCGAGCGAATTTTGAAGGATAAACAGCCCACTTAAATTAACCAATGCATTAAAGTTTCTTGGAGAGCTCGAGAACCTTCTTGCAAGAAGGTTCTCGAAAAAAATCTTTCAAATAAACTCCGATTTATCGGTGGGTTTATTACAACGGAATCGAAAAAAGGCTGATCCGCAAGGATCAGCCTTTCGCTTGTCAGGTGCAGACGTCGCTGACTTGGATCTTGCTCCAGCCGGCGCGTGCGTAGTCGCCATCCACAAAATAGACCTTGCGGAAAACGGCGGCGGCGTGGGTGCGGGCATTGCCTTTTTTGTAGTCGCCGCTGTTGCCGAAGCACTCGACAGCCACGACGGGCAGCAGGGTCGCGCCCGCCGACAGAGTGTGCCAGGTGGTGTGCATAACACCGAAGAGCCCCTGCTCGCGGGCTGTAGCAGTGCAGGACTTCAGCTTGCTCTCCGAGCGATCCCACGGGCAGATCAGAGTGTCAAAGCCCGCCTTGACAAAGACAGCGGAGGTCTCGACGGGGAATTCAGGGGCATCGTACTGCCAGTCGGCAATGATCACGTCGCGGCTCAGCCGATCGAGCATATAGGCCTCGACCTCGGGGGCTGGGGCGTTGCAGACGTAGAGGTTTTTCGGGTTGTAGTGAGGGTGACGGTAGAGGAACATATCGCCCCAGGCGATGGCTCGGCGACCCTGTGCTATCATCTCGGTGCTGATCTCGTTGATAAAATCGCAAAGGAAGTCCATATTTTCCTGCGAAAATTCGAAATTGTAAGCCTCGTCACAGCCGATGTGAAAGTATCTGCCCTCGCCGCAGAGCTCGCAAAGCTCGTGGCGTATCTCGCGCAGAAGCGCGCGCACCTTCGTTTTGCTTATGTCCCAGCACCAGCCGTCCTCAGTAAAATAGGTCTGGAGAGACGGGTTCTGATCAAGCACCACGTGCTTTCCGTGGCGCACGCGGCCCGCCGAGGCGTGACCCCAATGGTTGAACATGGGGATGATCTCAAGCCCAAGCTCGCGCGCCTCGCCGATGATGGGTCGAAGCTGATCCTTTGTGAAAGCACACGGCCAGACAAGCTCGGCCAGACAGTCGTATTTCAGCATTCCCCAGAACTCGATGACCACGTGGGAGAATTTCAGTGCGGCGCAGACGCGGAAGAAGCGCTGAATTTCGTAAAGCTCGGTCTCGGGGAAAACGCAGTAGTGGATCATACGGTTTTGAATGTCGGGGGCGTCCTTGATCTCGCAGGCGTCAAGCTCAAGTGCCATGCCGTCCTCGGTGTCGACGGCGCGGATGCGGTCAAGGAGGGTCATAAAGCCGAGGATCAGATCCTTCTCATTGCCCGCGGCAACGCAAAAGCCGTTCTTTTCAACGTTTATGGCGTAGGCGTAGCCGTCAAGCGTGGGCTCGGCTGCACTGCCGACCGAAAAGACGAAACGGTCGGTGGTGTCGACCTTCAGCACAGAAGTGCGGAAGGTAAAGCCCTGCCAGAGCTCGGCAAAGACCGAAGGGGCAAAGCAGGGATGCGCCACGGCCGAGACCTCGCCGCCGAAGCGGTAGGCGTCCCCCTTTTTTATAAGAATTTTAGGTGTAAATATCATAGCTTTTCCTTTCTGCCGCCGCGCGGCTCAAAGCTCTTTTTCACATTATATCACACGTGAACGAAAAGAAAAACGCAAATTTTATGCATATAGGTGGACTTTTCGGTCGATTTGTGATACAATGATACCAAAGACCGCGATGCCCGTAAATATGGCGCGTCTCGCGGCAGAAAAGGAGATTCGTATGCTCTTTAATTTTGACGGCCTTTCTTTTAAAATACTCCACGTGGGAATTTACACCCACACGCCCGGCCATTTTAACGTAAAGCCCCGTCCCTTTGCCGCCTTTTCCTGCCGACTCAGCGGTGAGGGCAACTTCGTGATCGACGGGAAGCGACTTGAGGTGGAGGCAGGGAACATAGTGTTCATTCCTGCAGATATGTCCTATGAGGTGGACTATTCGAGCGGACAGAGCATTGCCGTTCATCTGCGCGACTGCAATTACCTCGAGGCAGAGGCAATGGCGGCAGGAGACAAAAAGACGGTGGAGTCTGCATTTTTCCGTATGCTGAGCGCGTGGCAGGACGGACGCTCGGCGAATCTTATAAAATCCGATGTTTTTTCGGTGCTTGCGCATCTTGAGGACGCGGCGAGCGGCGTGCCCGAAGACGCCGAACTTGAGCTTTACCTGCAATATATTGAAAAAAATCTCGGCGACTCCGAGCTGACGGTGGAGCGGCTATGCCGCGAGATGCACGTCAGCCGCTCGGTCTTGCAAAGGCGGTTTCTGAAGCATTTGGGCGTTACGCCTAACCGATATATCGTCAAGTCAAGGCTTAACCGAGCTCTCAATATGCTGGCGGCAGGGGATATGTCGGTTAGATCGGTGGCCTATACCTGCGGCTTTTCGGATGAAAAATATTTTTCGCGGGTGTTCAAGCGAGCCTTCGGATATCCGCCCGTAAATTTCAACAGCGGCCCTCACGCATAACGCGCGGGCCGCTGATTTTTTATTAAATTCCTTCAAAAACTCTCCGCAGGTCGGTCATTTTCGCATCGCTCGGGGCGGTAAAGACCCGAACGTCGCGCCCTATGGCGGCGTATTTGTGCTCGCCCATTGCGTGGTAGGGAAGGAGCTCCACATTTTCGGGGCGGCCGTGAGACATCAGAAACGCGCGGATGCGCTCCATTTCCTCAACCGTGCCGTTGACCTCGGGGATCACGGGAATGCGCACCCAAAGGGGGTGGCCGAGCTCAAGCAGTCGTGCGAGGTTTTCGAGGATCAGGCGGTTGTCAACGCCCGTGTATTGCTTGTGCAGCTCGCCGTCGAAGCACTTGAAATCGTAAAGAAACAGGTTGGTGTGGGGCAGAATTCGCTCAAAAAGCTCAAACGGCACGTGACCTGCCGTGTCCACCGCCGTATGTATGCCCGCCGCGCGGCATTTCTTCAGTATCTCCTCCAAAAAGTCGATCTGAAGCATACATTCGCCGCCCGAAAAGGTGACGCCGCCCCCCGAATTGTCGTAAAAGAGCTTGTCCTTTGCTACCTCGGCGAAGATCTCGTCGGCCGTGTATTCGTGCCCGCAGAGCTTGCGCGCGTCGCGCGGGCAATAGAGCTCGCATTTGCCGCACCGGGTGCAGAATTTTAGCCCGTTGGGGCAGACCTCGGCGCACTTGCCGCAGCCCACGCACTTGTCGCGGTAGAACATTATCTCGGGGCGGCAGGATTGGCTCTCGGGGTTGTGGCACCAGGCGCATCGCAGGTTGCAGCCCTTGAAAAAGACGGTGGTGCGGATGCCCGGGCCGTCCACGTAGGAGCTTCTCTGTATATCAAATATCTCGGCTTTCATTTTTTAAGCCTCGCTTTCTTGCACGATCTGAAGTAATTATACCACACCCGCGCGACTTTTGCAATATCAGGCGGGGAAGTCACCGACAAATTCCCATTTATCGTTTTTTCTCTATCGCGGTTGGGGGTTATATAACGGTAATTTTCGTTTCCAGGCCCTCGAAGGGTCGGTCGAAGACGGCGAAGTCAAGGGAGTCGAGGGTGGTCAGGGTATGGGTGGAGGTGTTGCCGAATTTCGAGCTGTCGCAGAGAAAGACCCTCCTTTTGGCGCGGTCGAGCATAAGCATACGCACGAAATTTTCGGCCTCGGTGGAGTCGGAAATGACCCCGTCGCGGCTCAAGGACTGTGACGAGAAGAACAAAATGTCCACGTTGAGCTCGGACAGTGCCTTATAGGTCTGCGCGCCGCCCAGCGACACCGAGCCGTTGACGGCACAGCCGCCGAGGCAGTGGGTCTGTATGCCCAGATTTATAGCGCCGACGGCCGTTTCAAGGTTGTTGGTGAAGACGGTGGGAGACTCCAGCTTTGCGATATAAGGCAAGAGAAAGCCCGCCGTGGTGGAGCTGTCGAGCAGAATGCTCTGCCCGTTTTGCAAAAGCGAGGCCGCCTTTTTGGCGATCAGCCGCTTTTCCTTTATATTTTTTGTGGCGCGGCGGTAAAAGCCCGCAACGCTGCCGTCGGATTCGGTCAGACTTGCGCCGCCGTGGAGTCTTTTGACGAGCCCCAGATTTTGCAGCTTGGTCAGATCTCTTCGGATGCTGGAGGGCGACGTGAAGGTCTCCTCCGCCAGCTCGTTGACCGAAATATAGGAGTTCGATCTTATTATTTCCAATAGCTCTTTTTGACGTTCGGACAGTTGCATTTTGATCTCCGTTTTGCTCATTTTAGTGCATAAATTTGCGCGTTTTCCTCTTTTTGCGCCATATATTGCGCAAAAACGGTCACGGCATTATAATTATATCATAAGAAAAAGCCGATGTCAACGGATAAAACGGAGGAGAAAAATGCAGAAAGCCTTGAGAGAACGTGTTCTCCGCGCAAATCTCGCGCTGAAGGAGAGCGGCCTTGTGGTGCTGACCTGGGGCAACGTGTCCGAGATCGACCGCGAAAGCGGCCTTGTGGCCATCAAGCCCTCGGGCGTGGACTATAATTCAATGACCGAGGACGATATTGTGATCACCGACCTTGACGGAAGGGTGGTATGGGGCAAGCTCCGTCCGTCCTCCGATCTGCCCACCCATCTGAAGCTCTATCGCAGCTTCCCCGATATCGGCGCGGTGGTTCACACTCATTCGAGGTGGGCGACGGTCTTTGCGCAAGCGGGGAAGAGCATCCCTATGCTCGGTACCACCCACGCTGACACCTTTTACGGGGACGTTCCCTGCACACGCCCCATGACTGCCGAGGAGATCGGCGGTGACTACGAGTGGGAGACGGGGACGGTCATCGTTGAGGCCTTTAAGGAGCGGGATGTGAATGCCGTTCCGGGTGCGCTGGTATGCTCCCACGGCCCCTTCACCTGGGGCAAAAACGCCGCGGAGGCGGTGAAAAACGCCATTGTTCTTGAGGAGATCGCAATGATGGCGTGGCATACCGTGGGGCTGAACCTTCAGGCGTCCTTTCAGCAGGAGCTTGCCGACAAGCACTATTTCAGAAAGCACGGCGCGGGCGCATATTACGGTCAGGTTGCGGAGGATAAAAAATGATAATCGACAGTCAAAAATACAATGGCATATGCGCCTGCGGGCGGGAGCATTATATGCAGACCGAGCTTTGCGTTATTTCCGCGGGTTGCCTGCGCGAGGCCGATAAATATCTGCAAAAACACGGGCTTTGCGGGTACACGGTTGCCGTTTACGACCGCAACACCTACGAAGCCACGGCGGACAGGCATCCCCGTGTCGACAAAGAGGTGATACTCGACCCGACGGATCTTCACGCCAACGAGCACGGCGTGGCCTATCTTTCGGAAAATCTGCCCACAGAGGCCGAGCTTCTCATTGCCGTCGGCTCGGGCACTCTGCACGATCTGACGCGCTATTGTGCATACGAGCGCGGCCTGCAATTTGTTTCCTGCCCCACGGCGGCCAGCGTGGACGGATTTTGTTCCTCGGTCGCCGCTATGACGTGGAAGGGCTGTAAAAAGACTCTGACAGCGGTTGCACCCCGCATCGTCCTTGCCGACATCGACGTGATAAAGCGCGCACCTATGAGGCTAACGCGCTCGGGCTTTGGCGATATGATCGGCAAATACGTGGCGCTCACCGATTGGCGGATAGCGAATCTGCTCAGCGGTGAATTTTACTGCGAAAGGATCGCGGATATGACCCTTGCGGCCACTGAGGCGGTGCTGCATTCTATGCAGGGAATCTACGACGGTGAGGACGAAGCCTACGAAAAACTAACCTATGGCCTGATTATGTCGGGGCTGGCTATGCAGATGATGGGTAACTCCCGCCCTGCATCGGGCGCCGAGCATCATATCTCGCATTTGATAGAAATGTCGCCGCCGACGATGGGCATACGTTCGGATGCCCTCCACGGTGAGAAGGTGGGGGTCGGAACGCTTATGGCCATCGGTGAATACAAAAGACTGGCCGACCTTGCCTCGCCGCGCTTTGCCGATTATAAGCCGCGTTCGCCCGAGGAAACAGCTTCGGTGTTTGGGCAGGGAATGGCGGCGGAGATCATACGGGAGAACCTTGATGACTCGGCTCGTGGCGTTACGGCAGACAGGCTGTGCAACTCGTGGGAGAGTATTCGCGCCGAGCTTGGCAAATTGCCCGATCCGACGGCGCTGCGCGGGGTGTATGAGAGCTTCGGCGTCAAGAGCCGGCTCCTCGATATAGGCGTCAGCGAGGAGCGCACAGAGGAGCTGCTCCGTCATTCTCCGCAGGTAAGAAACCGCCTGACCTTGATGCGCCTCCGAAATTGCATAAATTAAAATCGAAAAAGAGCCGATCGAATCGGCTCTTTTTCTGTTTGCGCATCTCACCGAAAAATCGGAGTTTGAAGGTCTAAGCTGAGCCCCTCTTTGAAAGTTTTGATAAAACTTTTTCAAAAGTTTTTTGCGATCCAACGGCAACCCGTTGGTCGCGCTCCGCAGAGCGCGAA
>JAFTOB010000058.1 GCA_017451545.1 Clostridia bacterium
GTCAATCTCCACCATTGATACGTCCTTTGACAGAGAGATCATATCAATAAAGCCGGAGCTGAGCAGGTTCTTGGCGAGGCGGATGCCCGATTCGTTTTCGGGGAAAACCACCTGATCCGCGCCTACACGAAGCAATATCTTTTGATGCATCTCGTTGGCGCATTTTGCGATAACGGTTTTAACGCCTGCCTCCTTGCAAAGCGTGACAGCCATGACGCTCGCTTCAAGATTGCTCGCCATACAGACGATAACGGTATCAATATTGCCAATACCAAGACGGGAGATGACCTCCGCATCGGTCACGTCGGCGCACTTGCAGACGGGCAGATATGCCGCCGCATCATTGACGATTCTTTCCTCGGTATCGACGGTAATGACCTCCATACCGTTCTCTACAAGCTCTTTTGCCACGGCTATGCCGTATCTGCCAAGTCCAAAGACAGCGTATGTTTTCTTCGTTTTCATAATCTTCTCCTTATCCTATACTGATATCTTCCGTCGGCTCGGAAATCACGTTCTGACTCACACTCTTGCTACCAAGTGCCACCGCAAGTGAGATGGGGCCGACTCTGCCAAAATACATTGTTACTATAATAATAAACTTTCCGAAGGTGTTAAGCGTTGCCGTCAGATTTCTTGAAAGTCCGACGGTTGCCGTTGCGCTAACCGTTTCATAGACCGCATCAATAGCGGAAGCGTTACTCGTTGCCATCAAAAGTACAGTTGAGGTGGCACATATCGTAAGGAACATTACAACAACAGCCACCGCCTTCTTTATAGATTCTTCGGAAATGCGGCGACCGAAAAGGGTTGCCCTATTCTTGTTTCTTATCGTTGCAAACGCCGAACAAACGAGAACGGCAATCGTAACCGTTTTCATACCGCCTGCCGTTCCCACGGGTGAGCCACCAACTAACATTAAGATGATGGATACGGCGGCAGAAGCGTTTGTTAAATTCTCCTGCGGAACCGTGGCAAAGCCTGCGGTTCTCGTGGTGACCGATTGGAAGAAGGACACTTGAATTTTATCAAACAAGGACATCTCTCCGATGGTCAAGGGATTTGCGTATTCAAAAGCAAATATGAGGATTGCACCGACAAGGATGAGCCCTGCCGTAGCCGTGATAGCAATCTTTGAATGCAAGGTCAAATGTCTGAATATCCTGCGGTTCTTGTGCGAACGGCTCTTGATAACACGAAGCACGTCCCACCATACGATATATCCGAGTCCACCGAGAATGATGAGTGCGGAGGTGACAATGTTTATCAAGGGATTTGTGGCGTAATTGCAAAGACTGTTTTCCGCTATTATGTCAATACCTGCGTTGCAGAAAGCAGAAACAGAATTGAACACCGATATCCAAATGCCTTTCGCACCGAACTCGGGAACGAACACGAACATATACAGTATAGCACCGATTCCTTCAATAATCAGCGTGCCAAACAGTACGTTCTTTACAAACTTTGCAAGTCCCGACATTGTGTTTAGGTTGAAGGCATCCTGAATGAGCAATCGGTCGCCGATGCCCATTTTTCTGTTGAGAAGAAGCATCAGTCCCGACATAATTGTGATGATTCCAAGACCGCCGATCTGTATCAAAAGCAATATAACGACCTGTCCGAACACGCTCCAAGTGGATACCGTGGGGAGAGTAACAAGCCCTGTCACGCAGGTTGATGTGGTTGCCGTAAAGAGTGCATCAAGATACGGCACGGCATTCCCGCTTGAAGAGCTGATGGGTAATGCTAAAAGTATGCTTCCGATCAGAATTGTCACAAGGAAGCTGAGCAATATTATCTGTGTGGTCGAAAGCGTGAATTTCTTTTTTCTAACCATAAGATTTCCCCTAAAAAAGCATAAAGGAAGCAACGTCCTCTGCAGTCAGCTGGTTCCTTTTATATTTATTCGTTTCTGTAATTATATCATATTTTGCCGTTTCTGTCAACTATTATCTGTTCTTTTCTTCCTCCCACGCAAAATTTGAGGGGCGACCGTTCGTGGTCGCCACTCTTTAATTTAGGCATTAGCTGCCTTTTTCATCTCGGCGATTTCGGCTTTCATCGTCTTTATCATCTCTGCGAGCTTTTCCTCGCATTCCTCTCGTGTCTTGGCGTACACATTCTTGGATATACGTTTACCGTTGACTCTCGGCGTGAACCGACCTTCGTAGAGGTGGTCGTTTATCATGGTGACGCATCCCGTGCCACTCTTGCGTATCTTGCCCTTTTAGGGCTCAAATTCCTTCTCAGGCGTGGCTTTCGTGGGGGTGGCTTCGCTTGCCTTGGGCGGCTCCGGTTCGGGCATCTGCGCGTCTGTACCGCCGATCTCTCGGTCGATTCTCACTGCTGCTTGCTGTTGAATGGTGTCTGTGATATGGCTGTAGATATTGAGAGTAGTGAACATCAAAAATCGTCACATCTTATGGGTAGGCTTTGATTGATTCTTGTCGATGAGCTTATAGTAGATGTGGATTTCACGGGGTTCTTTGCTATACTTGCCCGGGCACTCGTCAACGGTGACAAATTCGAGCAGCTCCATACACATCTCTCGCGTCAGCTCGGGAACGCCGATATAGCTTTTCAAGCGACGGATAAA
>JAFTOB010000059.1 GCA_017451545.1 Clostridia bacterium
GTGACCGTAGGAGATCGCGCCGTGGTTTGCGCCCCAGTTCATCATGACCTCGTAAGCAGTCTTGAAGGGCGAGCCCTCCTTGCCGTCACAGCGAGGTGCGAACCAAGTGCAGGGCCAGGTGGGGTTGGTGCGCTCCATCAGAGCGTCAGAAACCTCGTCGGGAAGGTTGACGGTCCAGCCCTCGGCGATCTGAAGCACAGGTCCGAGGCCCTTGACAAGATTAAGACGGATCATAGTGCAGGGGAACTCTGCCTTGGTGGTGTAATGGCTGGAGAAGCCGCCACCACGGAAGTTGTCAAAGCCGGCCTCGCACCAAACGGTGGCGTCGGTCATCTTCTTGATGTCCTCGTCGGTGACCTCCCACCACTTCTTCATAACGGCGTTGCCCTGCTCATCGGTGCAAACGCCCGACGCGTCAAGGCAAGCGGCACCCGAATTGAGCAGGTGGATAATACCGTTGCTTTCTGCGGCCTTGCCCTCAAGCTTGTAGCCGGTAACGCGCTCGGTAGCCTCGCCCGACCAGTAGGTACGAACGTCGGCAAAGATCTGTGCGCGGTGAGTGAGCAGTCTCATCATCAGCATACCCATACCGTTGAGAATATCGTTCTCGGTGGCAAGGGTGAAGGGCTCGCGTGCGCCCTCGTAGTCAAAGGTGGAGGACAGCAGAGCCTCGGGGTAGTCGCAGTTGGGCCAATGGTCGGTCCACTGACGCTGACCCTGGAAGCCGCCGGCGATGGCGTTGTGACCAACCTTCTCTTCCTCAAACTGATCGGGCAGATTCTTGTTGCCCGCCATCAGATCCTTGATAATGCAGTACATCTTGACGGTGAACTCCCACTGCTTCTCCTTCTCCTCGTCGGTGAACTTGATGCGGCGGTCCTCACCGAGGAACTCGACCGACTCGGGGTTGTCGTCACGGCCCTCTCGGCAGTGCTCCTTAGTCCAAGCCAGAGCCTTCTGATACTCTTCCTCGTTGTAGATGCCCTCCTCCATTCGGCGAAGGATCTCAACCTCGTCAACGGACTCAACGCGCATACCGAAATAATCCTCAAGCAGGCTCTGATCCATAATAGATCCGGCACTACCCCTGCACTGGGAGCCGATCTGGAGGTAGGACTTGCCGCGCATGGTGGCAACGGCAACAGCGGCACGGCCGAAGCGGAGCAGCTTTTCCTTGACGTCCTCGGGGATCTGCGTTACCTGATCGCGATCCTGAACCTCGTGACCGTAAATGCCGAAGGCGGGCAGACCCTTCTGTGCGTGGCCTGCGAGAACGGCGGCAAGATAGACCGCACCGGGTCTCTCGGTGCCGTTGAAGCCCCAAACGCCCTTGATGGTGTGGGGATCCATATCCATAGTCTCCGAGCCGTAGCACCAGCAGGGAGTGACCGACAGAGTGACCGAAACGCCCTCGCGTTTAAACTTGTCGGCGCAGGCGGCGGCCTCGGGCACGCGACCGATGCAGGTGTCTGCCATAACAACCTTTACGGGCTCGCCGTTGGAATAGTAAAGATTCTCCTCAAAGAGCTTTTTTGCGGCCTCTGCCATAGCCCGGACCAGGGGCTCCAGCGACTCGCGAAGCATCAACGGGCCGCGGCGGCCGTCGACGATGGGTCTGATTCCGATTACGGGATATTCTCCCACGTAACGATTCTCTCTCATGCTTTTATCCTCTCATAATAAAAATTTTGTCTTATAAAATCTCCGGGCGTACAGCCCATAACCTTTTTAAAGCTGATGCGGAAGGCATTCTCGCTCTGATAACCGCAGGCCGCGGCCGTCTCGGCAATGGTGCTGCCCTGACGGAGCTCGATGAGCGCGTGCTCAATGCGGCATTGGGTGAGATACTGATAGGGCGATACGTTCATATGCTTGGTAAAAAGACGTATCAGATGCCGCTGATCCACGTGAATGGCATTGGCGATCTGCAAATTTCCAATGGGCTCGCGGTAATTCTCCTCAATGAAGTTGACCGCGCGGCCGATCTTCTCGTTTTCCACCGTCTTGACCCCGTACTTCACGCGCAGATGGCGCACCATTATCTCAAGTATGGCGCGGACCTGCTTCTGCTGGCGGTCGGAGTCCTCCCCGTAATCACGTATAACCGAGGCGAGCGTCGCGCTGATGCTGAAGATCAGACGGTCCTTCTCAAAATCGATCTCCAGGGGCTTGCTGCCCATCATGGGCGGAAATGCCTGAAAATCTATGTACAGATGATCGTATTGCTCACCCGGCAGCAGCTCGAAATTCTTAGCCAGGCTGTTGGGCAAAAAGTAGAAATGCTCGGGACGAAGCTCAAGCGATCCCTCCGCCCCGCGGTAGACCGCACCGCCCTCCACGGGCAGGTGTATGCGGTTGAAGCGGAGCACCGCCTTTTCCCAACGCTGAAGCGAGCCCTGCGCCCGCCCCCAATCACACAGCGAAAGATCACTCAGCATAATCAATAACGGCCATTCCGTGTATCAGGAATTTATCTATCTTGAAGCTGAGGGTATCTCCCTTCTGCTCAAAGACGATCTCCTCTCCGTCGGGTGCACTGTAAACGCGCAGAGCGCGCTTGCCGCCCATCTTCAGCGAGACCTCGGTGTCATAGACGGGCAGACAGTCCTCAATGACCTCCACCTTGCGGTCGTTGCCCTTCAGATTGCGGGGAGCGTAGACCACGTGCAGAACGAAACGGCTCTCGTCCTTCTGATCCATCAGGGTTACGGACGCCTGAGTGGGAACGGTGGGCGTGCTGACCGTCTTGCCCTCTCCGAGGAGGCGGTCAACGGTGGCACACCAAAGCTGCTTGACGATCTGCGAGCCTATGTTCGCATACTCGTAGCAGGCGGGGAAAGCCATATAAGCACCCGCCGCGCCGACGGTTATCATAGCACCAACGCAGCCGGGAGCCTCGGGGGCGTGGCGGTGGGAGCAGAAATGCTCGGCGGTGCGCTCAAAATAGGGCTCGCTTGCCGAAGCAATAACAGTCGCGCCCTCGGTGGCGACCACGCACTGTGTGGGTCGCTCGTAGATCACGTATCCGGCGCGACCCATGTCGGCAAGCTCCACCTCGGGAGTTGCAAACGCGGGATAGATCGCCCTCTCGCCAAGACGCTTCGCGCCAAGCTCAAAGGCAAGCTCGCCGTCCTCGCCGATGGCCGAGCGGCCGGTGGCGAGTATCTTTCCGCCGGCGGCAACGTATGCCTCAAGCTTTGCCTTCAGGGCGGCGTCAAGAATAATATTGTCGGGCAGGACCACCAGCTTGTAGGGGGTCAGATCCTGCTCGTCATCAACAACGTGGAAAAGATAATGTCCGTCGCAAAGCAGCCTCATAGCACCCACGTCGGTCAGCTTTGCGTTAACGGCAGCCCTCTGCTCGGGGCGGGATGCCAGCCAGCCCTCGTAGGAATAAAGGGCAATGTCGGCAATGGGAGTTACCTTGTCAAGCCAGGGCTCGCGCTCCTCAACGCGGGAGTAGGCCTCGCCGATAATGCGGTAGGTCTCACGGTCCATGGCACCGCGGGGATGAAGCTGATCACCGATAGAGCACTTGCCGCCCAGAGCCACCGAAAGGGCGGTCTCGTAGATCAGGGCGTTCGGATGCTTGTAGCCGCCAAACTCACCCCAGCTCGTGTGGAACTTACCCGTCATACCGAGATATTCCTTGTCAAGACTCTGAGCATAGCGGGCGATAAGGGGCAGGTTGTCATAGCCCCAGGAGCTTGTGGGCAGGGATTCGATCTCGTTGTGAGAGCTGGCGTCTCCGATCTTTCGCTTGCCGCGAGGGGTAGCGCCCGCATTGTGGAAAATAGGCGTTCCGGGCTTGACCGAATCCACGGCCTCGCGGATCTTGTCCGCATACTCGAGGAAGATCTTGTCGCGGAAGCGCATAACGGCATCATCGTCGTCCATATCCACGCCCTCCGCTCTCATTCTGGCAATGCACTTGTTGCAGAAGCAGGGCTGAGGACCGACGATATCAAGAAAAATGCCGTCGGGATCGTAACGCTCACATACCTCCTTGACCTGAGCGATCAGGGTGTCGAGATACTTCGTATTAAAGCAAAGGGTGTGGTATCCGGGAGCGAGAAAGCCCATGCTCTTGCGGGGCGCACCGTTGCGCTCCTTAATAACGTCCTCGGGATGCTCAACAGCATACTTTTCGTCAAAGCCCGCAGAAATGTATATGGGTGCCTTAACGCCTATCTCGTGGGCGGCATCTATCTGCGCGCGCAGAAGATCGAAATCAAGATTCGGGTGCATCTCGTTAACGTCCGTGGGATGGTAGGACCAGCCGTGATGGCACTTTGAGAAAACGGTTATGGAATCCACGTGACCGGCACGCAGAGCATCCTGAAACTGCCGCTTGTCAAAATCGGCACCGATGCCCGGCACAGCCTCGCTCGTGTGAAAGTCAAGGTGTATCTGACGGAATCTCATAATAAAATACCTCCGTTTTTGAGATTTTTTGTTATCAATAATATTATACCATTATAAAAGCGACAGTTCAATAGCAAATTAGTGCTATTTTTCATAAAAATAATGACTTTTTTGCGGCCAACCGTAACCTTTTGCGATTTTTTCCGTCTTTATATGCAGAAGGATTACAAATAACCGAAAATATCTTGCAATATGAGAAAAAGTGTGTTATAATAGAATGGATAGTAATTACGACGGCGCGCAGGCCAGCCTCGGCCGTTTGGGAGGATATATGGAAAATAACAAGAAAACAGCAATAATCATAGGCGCAGGTCCCGCAGGCCTCACCGCCGCCCTCTGCCTGCTCAAGGAAACGGATATTATGCCCATCATCCTTGAGGAGGAAAGCTTTGTCGGCGGTATCTCCCGCACCGCAGAGCATAACGGTAACCGCATCGACATCGGCGGTCACCGCTTCTTCACCAAGAACCCCGAGGTCAATGCTATGTGGCAGGAGCTTATGCCCCTCCAGGCCAAGCCCTCCATCGATGATATCATTCTGAAAAACAACGAGAAAAAGCTGGCAAAGACAGGCCCCGACCCCGAAAAGGACGAGGACGTTATGCTGCTTCGCCGCCGCATTTCCCGTATCTATTATCTGAAGAAGTTCTTCGACTACCCCATCTCCCTGAAGCCCGAGACCTTCAAGAATATGGGCTTCGGACGTACCGTCAAGGCAGGCTGCGGATATATGAAGGCCATGGTCTTCAAAAAGAAGGAGGACTCACTGCGCAACTTCTATATCAACCGCTTCGGCAAGCCCCTCTACGAGATGTTCTTTGAGGATTATACCGAAAAGCTCTGGGGTCGCAACCCCTCCGACATCGCCGCCGATTGGGGCGCACAGCGCGTCAAGGGGCTGTCCCTGCGCAAGGCCGTGTGGAACGTGGTCTCAAAGCCCTTCAAAAAGAACAGCAAGAAGGTCGAGACCTCGCTGATCGAGGAATACTACTACCCGAAGAAGGGTCCGGGTCAGCTCTACGAGGCTATGGCCGATAAGATCGTCGCCATGGGCGGTACTCTGATCAAGGGCGCAAAGGTTACGAAGATCAACGTAGACGGCGGCACCGTCAAGAGCGTCGTCGCCACCGTAAACGGCGAGGAGCAGACCTTTGTCGGTGACGAGTTCTTCTCCACCATGCCCGTCCGCGATCTGGTGCTCGGAATGGGCGACGCCGCCCCCGCCGAGGTTCGCCGCGTGGCAGACGGACTTCCCTACCGCGACTTTATGACCGTGGGACTTCTCGTCAAACGCCTCAACCTTGAGAACAAGACCAAATTCAAGACCGTGGGCAATATCGTCCCCGACTGCTGGATCTACATTCAGGAGCGCGAGGTAAAGCTCGGCAGACTTCAGATCTTCAACAACTGGTCCCCCTATATGCTCAAGGATCCCGAGCACACCGTATGGATCGGCCTTGAATACTTCTGCAACGAGGGCGACAAGTTCTGGAATATGACCGACGAGGATTTCATCAAGTTCGCCACGGGCGAGCTCGCAAAGATCGGCGTCATCAACAAGGAGGACGTGCTCGATTCGGTACGCATCAAGGTCAAAAAGGCATATCCCGCCTACTTCGATACCTACCGCGAGTTCGACAAGGTCAAGGATCACCTGTCTGCGATCCCCAACCTCTGGTGCATCGGCCGTAACGGTCAGCATAAGTACAATAATATGGATCACTCAATGCTCACGGCGATCGAGGCCGTACGTTGCGTCAAGAACGGCGTGACCGACAAGACCGCAGTCTGGGAGGTCAACACCGAGAAAGAGTACCACGAGGAGAAATCCGAAAATGATACAAAAAATAAGAAATAACGAGAATCTGTGGAGCATCCTCTGCAATATCGCCCTGCCTTTGGCCATCCTCGGCGTGGGCGTTGGCACCCTGCTCTACTATATCATCGGCCCGTCGGCGGGATATATGACCTCCGACTGCACCGACTCTCTGCGCTGGTCTATGGCCACCTTTGAATCGGGCAAGCTCATCAGCGACGAGTTCACCTACGCCGCCATCCTACCCTTCGGAGGCAACCTGATCTTTCTGCCCTTCGTAGCCATCTTCGGCTACTCTATGGAGGCACAGATCTGGGGACTCAGCGTTTTCGCCCTGCTCTTCGCGGCGGCGCTCTGCTATATGGCAACGGGACTCGGCCTTGACCGCATCAGAGCCTCGGCTCTCGTCTCCATCGTTATTCTCATTATGTCCTCAAGCCCCAAGCTCCGCGAGATAATGTGGGAGCATATCTTCTACTACAACCTCGGTATCCTCTTCTTCTGCCTGGGCTTCGGACTTGCCTGCCGCATCCTCCGCGACGGCGGCATCAGCTTTGACCCCCGTGCGGGTCGCCCTATGGATTGGGTAAGGCTGGGCATTATCCTCGTCTTCTCGGTCATCGCCGCAACCGACGGCCTGCAGGCTCTCATCTGCTTTACTCTGCCCCTCTTCTGCGGAATTTTCGCCGAGCGCTTCTTCGACGGCTCGGAAAAGCTCCTTACGAAGCGCAACCTGCTGACCGCGGCCTTCATCGGCGCGGTGCTGCTTGCCTCGGGCATCGGATATATTTCCATTGACAAGGTCTCGGGCGGCGTTACCGCCGCATACGCCGATGCCTACTCCACATGGAGCGGCTCGGGAAGCTGGGTCAACAACTTCCTCGGCTTCTTCCCCAACTGGTTCACTCTTCTCGGAGTCTCGGTGGTTCAGGGCGATCCCCTGGCCAGCATGGACTCCCTACCCGATATGCTCGGCATCCTCGGCGGCATCGTCCTGCTGGTTGCCCCCATCGTTCTGCTTTGCTTCTACAAGAAGATCGAAAGCGCGGCAATAAGAGCCGTGCTCATCGGCCACTTCGCAGTTTCGGCCTTCATCCTCTTCGCCGTTACCTTCGGCAAGCTTGGCGGAGCTAACTGGAGACTGACCCCCATGATGGGCACCGCTTGTATCGTCACCGTGGTCGCGGCCTTCGAATTTATAAGACAGAAGGGGCTCATCGCCCGCTTCGGCACTCTGCTTCTCGCGCTTTTGCTGGTTATGGCCTTCGTGCCCGCCTCGGAGATCTCCGAGATGCCCGCCGACTACGGTCGGGACAACTCCTGGCACACGGCAGCCCGCGTGCTTGAGGAGCGGGGCCTGAAGTACGGCTACGCCAACTTCTGGTGGGCCGAGATCGTCACCATGATCTCGGGCGGCGAGGTCGAGGTTGCAAACACCTATCCCGATCTCAAGGGAAACAAGCCCGTCAGGTACGATTACCAGCTCCCCCACGGCAGCTTCGAGGACAAGGACACCGACAGGTACTTCCTCATGCTCACCGAGCTTGAGAACAGGAACATGAGCAGTTACATCTCTACCTACCGTTTGATGGGCAAGATCGTCGAGGAGTTTACCATTGAATCCGAGCCCTATGACCTTCGCGGCTACACGGGCACCCGACTCTACGTTTACGTTTTCAGCGAAAATATTTTCTGATTAGTCTGTCTTTAATCTGAACGTTAAAAAAGCGACATCCGTTTTTGCGATTGCAATTTTACGGATGTCGCTATTTTTATATTTTTGTCAGTAAATGTCAGGGTGTCAGCCGACGATCTTCATTTCGGCTTCCTTGCGCTCCATATCGGCCACAAGGGCGAACTGGCAGCGGCAACGGTCAAGGTTGTGACCCTCGCGGCTCGTTCTGAAGTAAACGTCGCCCTCAAGGTAGTCGGTAAGGAAGCGGAGGCCGCACTCAAAGGTCATCATTCGGGCTCCGATTGGCAAAAGCTCCAGCTCCCTCTCGGTCAGCTTGCCGCCGCAACCGCGAACGAAGCCGTCGGCGTAGGCGCGGTAGAGCTCGAGGTCAAGGCTGACCTTGGAGAGATCGGTCTCGTCCTCGGCGGCGGTGTTTGCGCCGAAGCGGATGGAATCGCCGAAATCGTTGACCGAGTAGCCGGGCATAACGGTATCGAGGTCGATAACGCAGACGGGCTTCTGGGTCTCGGCATCGAAGAGGATGTTATTGAGCTTGGTATCGTTGTGTGTGACGCGGAGGGGAAGCTCGCCGCTCTCGCGGGCATTCTCAAGGATCGAAGCGAAGTCACGGCGTGCCATTGCAAACTCGATCTCGGCCTTTACCGAGGCGGCGCGGCCGCAAACGTCGGCCTCCACGGCGCGCATCAGGTTCTCGTAGCGGACGGGGGTGTTATGGAAGTTGACGATGGCCTCGTGAAGCACCGACGCGTCAAAGTTGGCGAGCTGACCTTGGAACTCGCCGAAGGCCTCGGCGCAGGCGACGAACTCCTCGGTGCAGGTGACGGCCTCCTTGGCCACCGTACCCTCGCAGAAGGCGTAAACGCGCCAATAAGAGCCGATGGAATCGCAGAAGAAGGACTGACCGTCATCGGTGGGGATCACCTGCAGGGTGGATCTCTCGTCCCCTGTCTTGGCGTAGATATGGGCGGTGACGGCGGTAATGTTCTCCATTATCTCGTCGGGGCGCTTGAAGACCGTGTGGTTGATCCTCTGAAGGATGTATCTCTTGCCGTTCTCGGCCACGGCCAAGAAGGTGTCGTTGATGTGGCCGTTTCCGTAGGGCTCACAGTAAGTAAAGCTGCCGAGGTTCGACCACGCGGCCTTCGCCTCGCCTATTTTAGCGCAAAGCTCTGCTCTTGTCATTTCTATTTCTCCTTAATTTTTGTTTTTAACGTATGCCGATAAATCGGAGTTTGAAGTTTATTTTTGTTCGAGAAACTTTTTGCAAAAAGTTTCTCGAGCTCTTCAAAAAACTTTGAAAAATGGGTTTGCATTAAAGTGACGATACATTTTCAACCCTCCCTCGGACGGTCGGGCTGAGATATTATATCGGCCAACTTTTACGCGCTCACGCAGGCCTTAGTCCGGCGTTACCGCCTCCTAACGGCCACGACAGATATATTGCTATCAAATTTTTGTTCGTAATATTTAGAAAGGGCGCGCCAGGAGGAGTTTTCACCGGACTGCGCGCCTGCGAGAGCGCGATAACTTTAGCCGAAATAATCACTCAAAATTTGCGACCGAGCAAATTTTGAAGGATAAACTGCCCGTTTAAATTAA
>JAFTOB010000060.1 GCA_017451545.1 Clostridia bacterium
AGGTAAAAGAATTGGAGTTGTAATTTTCAATAACGGTTGTCAAAGTCTTCGTTCCTGAAAGGTCCAGCTCCACAATCGTACCGCTCTTTTTGTATTATTTAACCTTGATACACTCTTAAATCGGCACTGCTTCACCGTAGCCTTGGCTGGCGGAATAATAAACGTAGCAACAGTTCGAAGTGTCAAACTGGTAGTCGCCGCCCATATTCCACACAGGAGCGGGATAAGCCAGCACCGCCATTTCAATGGTTACAGTCCATGTATACTCGATGCTTCCTCCAATCGGATTGCCGTCCTTGTCATAGCCTGCATCGTTGCTGGTTGCCTTGAATACAAGTGTCTGTTTTGTTCCGTCAGCCGCCTTGATAGTCACCGAATTACCACTGATCTGCACACCGTTAAGATAAGCGGTGTAAGACAATGCAACACCCGCCTTGGCAACAGTTACGCCAGAAAGATCAAGCGTTTTGCTATCGCCGGAAACGCCGATCTTCAGTGTGCCACTGCTTTCGTCATAGACACAATATGTATCGGCTGCATCATTTTCATCGTCTGCATCATCGTTTGCAGTGTTGTCAAACTTGAACGAAGGAGCAACGGGGTTGAAGCCAGGGGAAGTATATTCGGGATTTTCGAGGTTTGCATCCGTGATAGCGTTACCGCCCACGGTATTCACCTTGGAATACACACCACCGGAAACACCCGCGATCGTGGCAGCTGTAGTACCGTAATCCACCGTGGTACGGTTATCGTGGATCTTGGAGGTATCCCAGTTGCAGGCAAAGATAAACGCCAGGTTTACGTAAGGATCGGTACCGCCGTTGAGATAGTGCCAGTGGTTGCTGAAGGTGCTATTTCCAAAGAAATCCGGGAAAGCGCTTTGATAATTAGAGGGCACGATACTGTTCCACTGCTCTGCATTGAGCCAGTTGTACTGATTTAATTCGCCCTCAATATAGATGTCCACAACATTGGAATCCACAGCGATGCCGAGACCGTGAGCGGTCTTACCCTTGCCATAAGAGTCAGTAACATCAACCTGAACGGTAGTCAGATCGCGAAGGGTTACATTAGAGCCCGCGCAAATCTGCATATTTGCATAAGCGCCACCGGACAGAGTGGTATTTTCGATCACAACATTGTTACCGCCGCGCAAGCACAGAGCCGTACGGGAACCGGAAATGTAGCAGTTACTGATGGTCACATTGCCACCATAAACGATAACGCTGTTCTTGAAATAGCGCATATTGTAGCCATCACCGTAATCAGCATCACTACTGTCGGTGATTTTGGCCTGATCGCGGTAAATATACATTTCGGGATAAACGGGACCCTCAATACGAACGTTATCAAGGTGACCGCCGTTGGCAATGCCGTCATCCTGAGATGCACCAACGCTTATGTAACCGGTAAAACCGTTACCCACATTCTGCACAGAGGTGGTGGGCAGTGTTACGGTAAAGCCGTTACCATAGAAGGTGTAGCCATTGGTAACACTAATTGTTCCTCCGGAAATGTTATTCAGCAGAACAACGTTGTTGCTCGTTGCGCTGGTCGCGGTGGTGGCGTTCTTCGCCTCCACAACCTCGAGGATAAGCTCGGTGGGGGTGCAGTAATCGTTATCGGTGATGGTGACCTTCACCACGCCGGTGCCGGAGAACTGGATAGTTCCCTTTGTCCAATCGGAGGTGTTTGCAGTGTAGGTACCATTTACAGCTCCGCTAACATTGGTGATCGTTATTTCAACATTTTCGCCAATCGTTACGCCATTTGCAGCTGCAAAGAGTGATCCAAGAGCAACAGTATTCTGGTTACCCACGCGATAGAGGAAATCGCCGGTGAACTTGGTTTCGAACTTCACTTCGCTTTGGCGCTCGGTGATCGTCACCTCAATGGTGGTAGGCGTGCAGAAGTAGTAGTCCTGAATGGTGATCTCCACAGTACCAGTGCCGGTGAGGGTGATGGTGCTGTTCTCCCAATTCTCGCGATCATAAACGATGGTAGCGGAAACGGGGGTGTTTTCGTCCAAATTCTTAACCGCTACGGTCAGCGCACCGGGAACAAGCTCCACGCCGTTGTCAACAAAGCTGAAGATATCGCCAAGCTTGTATTCCTTGTTGTTTGCAAGCTCGGTTACCTTGCCCTCGAACTTCTCAACAGAAGTCTCGTGATCGCCTGCGGTGATGTCCATATTCTCGACGCCTTCATAGTCGGTCAGACCCTTCGAGGTAACTCCCCAGCCGTAGCCGGTGAAGAGCTGATTGAACTCGCGGTAGATAAGCTGCTTATCCTCCTTGAGGGTTTCAACACCGTTAACCATTTCGGTGGGATTGGGGTTGTCGGCATCGGCAACGTCATGGAAATGCTGAACGCCGTTCACAAAGTGATAGCACTCTGCATAGTCGTGGCCGTCGCCGTGCTTCCAAGAACCATCGTCGTTCTTCGCCTTAACTACAACGTAGTTGATGCGACCGCTGGTGGGGATAGCCTGCTCTTCGCCCTTGAGGGTAACAATCTTCATATTCTCCACGTCAACAGAAGCGACCTGTTCAAGGCGGCTCATCTGATGATCGTGAGTATAGGATGCGGTGGTGTTTGCCACCAGCTCGCAATAGTAGTAGTCATTCCAGTCACCGAAATGAACGGTACAGCCGCTGGCGGTGATGCCGTCCATCTTGGGGTAAACGTGGCCGTCGATGGTCTCATTCTCGCGAACCGAGCCGATAAGCATTCCCGTGTAGCGGTAGGCATAGTACTGATAGTTCGCGCAAACGTCGTTATATACGTCCATTATTGCCGAAACGTGGCAATTCTCGAAGTGAATGCCTGCGTTTACGGGGTAATTTGCGGAGCTCTGTCCGCTGGTGGGATAATACTGACCCACGATACCGCCGCAGGCAACGTCATAAGAGCCCCAAAGCGCGCTTATCTTATTGGAGTTGTCAACGGTGATGTTCGTGAAGGTGGTCTTCAGATTTTCATCCTTGGCGTACCAACCGACACAACCGACGATACCGCCGTTACCGATATTATATACGCGGGGATTACATTCAAAGATCGCGATATTCTCAAAGGTTGCGCCCTCGGCATATGCGGCGATAACGCCTGTAGTGGCGATCTCACCGTCGGAGGAGAAATTCTTTACGGTGAGATTCTTTACAGTACCGCCGTAGACCTTGCCAAAGAGACCCATGCCGTCACGGTAATACTGCAGTGTGGCGTCATACCAATTGTGGTCGCCCTTCATCTCCCATGTGTTCTGGTAGAAGTTGGAGATGGTGTTTCCGTTACCGTCGAAGGTACCCTCGAAGGCGTAGAAACCGGTGCTGACCGCTACGCCGGTCTTTTCGTACTTACCGTCATCGCTGTTGTAGCCGATGGGGTAGAAAATGATATCGGGGTTGTTCTCGCTTTCCTTGTCACCGAGGTTGATATCGGCAACGAGCTTGACGGTCTTGCCCTTGAAGCTGTCCGGACCATACTGCTTTTCTTCTTCCTTGACGGTAAATTTCATACCGCCAACAATGGCGCTCAAAGTAGCGAGCTGGTCTGCGTTTGCTATGGTCAGCTCGGTTGCGTTAGCGTTGTACCAAGAATCATCATAACCGCCCTCCCACTTTGCCGGCTCTGCAACCATTGCCACCTCAGAGAAGGTTGCCATAGCGACGTAGAGGTCGCCCGTTGCGGGATCGTAGTAGAACTCATTGTGCGCGTCGAGCTCGCCGAGCGTCGAAACGCCGGTCATAGTGTTCTCTGCTCCGTTCTCAACGTGGACGATCTTGTAGTTACCGAGGTTCAGACCCTTGGCCATTGCCTTTTCGATCTTTACGGTAATTGCAACTGTGTTACCCTCTGCCACACCCTCAACGTGAACGTCGAGAGAGCGCATCTCCTCGTTTTCACCGAGGGTGATGTTGGTGCCCGTTGTGGTCATTTCCTTGACGGTGAGGGTCAGCTTGTTGCTGTTCGTCAGTACGCCCGCGGGAACGGTCGCGCTGACGGTGCTGTCCTGCTTTGAGAGTGTGACCTCGGACGAGACCTTGCCGTCGGCGTCGGTGGTGACGTCAGCAGTGATGCCGCCCGGGAGCTGAAGCTCGGGGAAGGTTGCGCCTTCGTCGTACTTATCGTCGAAGCTGTCGCCCTCGGCGGTCGCCTGAGTTGCGATGAGCTGTACCGAGAAGTCTGTACCGATGGAAAGTCCCTGGTACTCGTTCCCTGCACTCTCCTGCATCTTCAGTGCGAGAGTTATGGTGACGCTCTCACCGGCAGCGAGGAATCCGTTGCCCTGCTTGCCGTCGGAGAGGCCCTTAATGACCTCGCGGAGCGTTCCGAGCTTGTTATTATCGGAAAGTGCGGTGCGGTTGGTGATCTGAACCGCAGGATCAACAAAATACACGTCGATAACGTCGGCAAGCTCGCTGACTGTGCCGTTCGCGACGATATTGAGCTGATACTTGAGCGCGAGAGACCCCACGTTGCTGATCTTGACGTGCTTTACGTCAATATAGCCGGGCTCCCACTTGTCGTAGTTGAAGATCGCGCCCTCGGATGCATCCTTATAGGTTGCCGTGGCGGGATCCTCGGTACCCTTTGCCCAATGCATCTCTACGTCAAGAGTACCCGACTGGATCACATTGCCCGCGCTGGTTACGGAATCCGTGAACCACGCCCAGGACGTGCCAATGAGCATCGAGAGACAAAGAAGCATTGAGAGCGCGCTTGTTATCAGCGCTTTTCTTGTCTTTTTCATTACTGTCCTCCGAAAATTTTTTCACCATTCAGTGATTAAAGCGCACAAGTGAATTGTGCGCTTTAATCACCGCCCAACTCCCCGTGGGGAGTTGGGTGGTGGTACTAATATAGCAATTTATTTGTTTGCTGCGTAAATCACGGCACTGGTATCGCCGGCCATCCACTGCAGAACATCGTATTCGAAGGTACCGCCATTGATAGTGAGTGCGGGAACATCTCCCTTGTAACCGGAGCCGATGGAAACAGTTCCGCCAAGGAACTCGCCACCGTTGATAACGATAACGGTGTTTGCATGGCTGTTACCAAAGGAGTAGGTGTACAGGACATCATTGTCCGCACTGGTTGCCTTTGTGCTCTGGAAAGTACCGCCGTTGATCTCAACTGTGATGGCGGGAGCTGTGTTAGCATCGCTACCGGGGAGATGAATCCAAGCGGGAGTCTTAGCCTCAACACGACCGCTGTTCATTACAAACTTAGCGTCGCCATTGAAGCGAGCAATACGGAGAGCGCATCTGTCACCGATCAGAGTTCCGCCGTCAAGAACGAAGCTACCGCTCTGAACGTCAACTGCATAGCTTGCTCCGCCATCGCTGCCGTTGGTAACGACAACGCCCTCGCCGATAACGAGATTACCGTTGTTGGTGATGGTGTTGGTTGCGTATGCGGGAATTGCCTGAAGGTCGGGATCTGCGGCTACGAAGGAAATTGTTCCCTCACCAAAGATCTTCATGTTACCCTTGTTGGCAATAACAGCTGCTGCCTTGCCGTCATTGGAAACAGCATAGCTGAGATTGTGACCGTTAAGGTCGATATCAACGTTCTGATCCTTTGCAACGTTCAGTGTAGAAGAAACAACGATGTCCTCTGTGAGAGCAACGGAGTTACCTGCTGCAAGCTCAGTTGCGAGATCAGTAGCATTGGATACGTAATTGGTTACTGGGAAAGTGTAGGTGAATACACCTATAGTCTCATACTCACCGGTCTCAACGTTGCTATTGGAAGAATCGCTCCACTCACCCTCAACCTCGTACATACGAAGCTCTACGGTGATAGTGGTACCTGCAACAGCAGCGGGATCAAGAGCAGCTACGCCGCACTGGAATCCCTTGCCGTCGTTGCCCCACTGGCAAAGATCTTTGTAGCTGACGGTAATTGCACCGCTGCCCATAGCCTCAACGAGACGAATCTCGTCACCGGCAATCAGAACATCGGTGCTGGTAGGATCCATCAGAGCAACCCAGTTGCCGCCGTTGTAGTCATCGCAAAATGCGGAGTAATAGCCGGCAAGTGCCACGCTATTTATAGCTACATCGCGGTCAGCGGATACTACGAAATCAGCGTGCCAGTGTCTGTACTTAGACATATTAGCTTCGTCAAGAGTCTCGGTGGGCTCGAACTGGTAGCCTGCATTCAACTTAAGAGGATCTGTTGCAGGATTTCCGTTCGGGAAAGAGGTAGTGTAAGTAACGTCGAGAATCTCAAGAGGTCTTACAAGAGCTGTAGGAAGTTCGGGAGAAGGAACAACATCACTGTTATCGTACTCCTTATCAAAGCTATCCTTCTCATAGGACTGTTGAGTTGCGATGAGCTCAACGGAGAAATCGGTGCCGATTGCAAGGCCCTGATACTCGTTGCCTGCAGACTCCTGCATCTTGAGTGCGAGAGTGAACTCTTTGGTCGCGCCTGCGAGCAACTCGCCACAAGCTGTGTTGGCAAGATTCTTAGAGGTTCCGAGAATCTCAGTCAGAGTTCCGAGCTTGGTGCCGGTGATAGCGGTAGTGCGGTCAAGCTTGGTTGCGGCATCGAAATAGTAAACATCGATAACGTCAGCAAGCTTACTTACAACGCCGTTAGCAACAATGCGGATCTCCCAATTGAGAGCAAGAGTACCGTTGTTGTTAACCTGAATGTGCTTGGCTTCTACGTACCCGGGCTCCCAGAGAGTGTTGTTGAACATTGCACCCTCAGAAGCATCAGTCCAATTAGCGGAAGCGGGATCCTCGTCGCCTTCAGCCCAGAACATACCAACCTTAAGGGTACCGGACTGGATGATGTTGCCTTCGCTGGTTACGGAATCCGTGAACCACGCAAAGGTTGTACCAATAAGCATAGAGAAGCACAGCAGCAGAGAAAGCAGGCTGGCTATCAATGCCTTTTTGGTCGTCTTTTTAGTCATTTTCCATGACCTCCTTAAATAATATTTTTTGCCGACACACGCAAGGGGGAGCGCCCCTCACTTGCATCGGCAAAAGCAAGAGACGTTGTTTTCACTTTAAGTTCGGCCGTTGCCGACCCGCCGTGAACACCGCTTTCACGGCGAGAAAAGGATACAATTGCTTATACCCTTTTCTCGCCGCCCGACCATTTCGGTCGGGCGATGATATTTTAAGATTCGGAATTTTCGTTTTCCTCGGTTTCGGGCTTTTCCTCAGTCGCAGACTCTGCAGCTTCGGCCTCTGCGACAGGCTCTTCAACCTTTTCCTCGCTCTTTGGCTCATCGGGCTTAGCGGCCGCCTGCTGTGCGGCAAGCTGCTCCTTGAGTGCCTGAAGCTCCTTGAGCATCTCAGCGGATGCCTTGCGCTCCTCTTCGATCTGATCGCGCTCGGCCTGCATCTCGTCCATCTGCTCCTTCTTATATCTGCGGAACAGTCTGATGCAGTTCACACCCTGATATATAATGAGAAGAAGGAACGGAATGAGGATACATACGATATATCCGGGAACTGTCTTCAGGAAGGCGAAGAAGTGTCCGAGAACGGGGATGACTGATACGTAAGTACCGAGAATGTAATCAGGCTCAACTACAACCTTATCGGCTTCACCCGTATTGGTACCGAAAGTGGTGTAACCGATAAACTTGCCGTTTTCATCGTACTCGCGTTGCAAGATCATATGGGTTACGGGCTCGCCGTAGGTATCCTCGTTTTTGGATATAAACGTGATGATCTCTCCCGCCTCGAGCTTATATCTCTCGGCATCGGTGGGAGTTTTTACGATGATCATATCACCGGCGTTGATGTGAACGTCCATATCCTTATTGTTTTCGGAAAGGCTCATGGAGTCGGTCTTGACTATGTAAAAACGATGGCCGAATATCTCCGCCTCGTTTTTGCCGACCACGTTCATAGAAACGATGGTGAATATCATTACGAAGACGGCAAAAGCAACGACCATCCAAGTAAGGACCGTTACAATAATACTTAACGGGCTTTTTTTAGGCTTGCTTGTCTCTTCAGAAACAGCTTTTACGTTTTCTTCCATATTTTTAATTCCCTCCATTAAAATAGGTATCCGGAATAATAACCTGAATCATTATCAATCATCAACGTTTACGTTACCCTGGGATGCCAAAACGGTGATTCCGACACCGGTCAAGGTAAGGCCTTGATACTCGTTGCCGGCATCTTCCTTCATATGAACGACCAGATAATAGGTTTTACTGGATGCATCAACCTCAAGATGTCCGCCAAAAGAGCTGAGTCTTTCGGCATTTTTAATGTTTTTAAGATCATCGGTAATGTAGAATTCCAAAGCCTCAACAAGCCGACTGTCCTCGTTTCCGTCCTCAATATAGGCTTTGAAATTGATCGGAATATCGCCGGTATTTACGATCTTGAAGCCTTGAGTGTAAAACGTTGCGCCGGGCTCCCAATACAGAGTCGTATTACTTCCGGTCGTAACAAAATCCAGGACGTCACCGACAAGGGTATTCCCGTCGGTATCCTGTATATCGACCTCAACGTCACCGCTCGTTACGTTTATTCCTATAGTTCCGTCGCCTAAGTCGCTTGTGAACAATGCAAACGTTGTTCCCGCAACGGAAATCAAGCAAAGCAGTATCACGGTTACGGCAATTATTATTTCTTTTCTGTAATGTCGATTCTCTAACAATTTAATGCCTCCCTTGGAATGGCTACTCTAATGATAAAACGAAGCTGACGGGCAAAAATCTTTATTCACACGGCAAAATACGTCTTTTGCCGCTTTTTATGCCATAAAAATATATATTTTCAGTTTATTATATCACTTTTTTATCCAAAAATCAATAGTTTAGGTAAAAAAAGCACAAGATGATCGAAAAATTATTCAAATTTCAATCAAAGAAGCTCTGCGAGCTCGTCGATCTCCTCTTTTGTTGTCAAATGTGTGGTCGCAATACGTACAACGTGCGTGAACTCGTCCCAATAGTGCATGTCGTATTTTTCGCAAAGCTTGGCAAAGCGATCGGGCTCGATGACGCAGAATACCATATTGGTCTCACGCTTATAGTAGATCTCATATCCCTTTTCGCGGATCTTATCCTCAAGATACGCGGCGGCGGCGTTGGATTTTTCGGCATCGCGGAGCCAAAGCTCTTTTTCGAGAATTACCTGAAGCTGTACGCCGAGGAACTTGGACTTTGACATATGCTGCATTGACTGCTTCTGCATATAATCAAGATAATTATTGAACTCCTCGCGGAAGAAGACGATCATCTCTCCGAACATAGCTCCCGCCTTTGTGCCTCCGAAGGAAAAAGCATCAACGCCGGTATCCTCAAGCATTTCCTTGAGATTTGTGCCGAGTGCAACCACGGCGTTACCGATCCTTGCGCCGTCCACGTAAACGTACATTCCGTTTGCGTGAGCATAATCGCAAATAGCGCGGATCTCGTCCACGGTGTAAACGGTTCCGTACTCGGTGGGCTGGGCCATAGTGATAACCTTCGGCTTATACTTGTACTTTTTGTGTGCAAGCAGCATATCGGCGATGATCTGTGGCGTAAGCTTACCGTCTGCCGTCTTTTCGGAAATTATCTTGTTTCCGAGAGTATACTCGAAGGCACCTGCTTCATAGGTATTGATATGAGTCTGCTCCGAGCAAACGATTGCCGACCATCTGTCGAGCATGGACTTCATGGCCATTACGTTTGCGGCCGTTCCCGTAACCGTGTAAGTGGTGTATATGGGCGTGTCGAAAAAGCTCTGCATCAGTGCGTTTGCGGCTTTGGTATAAGAATCGTTACCGTATCCGCCGTCAATGGGGGTCTTGTTGGCCTCCACCATTGCTTCCACTATTTCATCGTGGGCGTTGATCCATACCTCGCCTCTGAAGTTGTTAAGTTTCATTGCCTATGTACCTCCAAAAATTATTCGCCGAGCGTAAGGTCGCCGGGCTTGATCCATTTGATTTTATAAAGCAGCTCGCTGAGCGCAAGTGATATGACGGCCGGGAGAATGAAGCAGATCAGAGCGAGTCCGATCCAATCGACAGCTCCTACGGTCTCGGGATATGCGCCACCAAACCAACCGAGAACGATTCCGATAGGTCCGAGCATACCGCAGGTTCCCATTCCGGAGTTTATTGCCGCGCCGTACATCTGCAGATCAAACACGCAGGTGGCAAGCGGACCCGTTACAGCGGACGCGACGATCGTCGGGATCCATATTCTCGGATTTTTGATTATGTTGGGCATCTGAAGCATACTTGTTCCGATTCCCTGAGAAACCAGACCGCCCCACTTGTTTTCTTTAAAGCTCATTACGGCAAATCCGACCATCTGAGCGCAGCAGCCTGCAACGGCTGCGCCGCCGGCAAGAGCCAATCCGGACGCCAGCGAAGGATCAGTGGCTGCAACGGCGGAAAGACCGAGCGCGGCACAGATCGCGGCAGAGCTTATGGGCAACGTCAGCGCAATGCCTATTATTACGGACACAAGAATGCCCATTACGAATGGCTGCTGCTTCATGGCAAAAGCAATGACGGTGCTTATAACACCGACCGCCTTCCCGATCCACGGCGCGGCGTAGACAGCCAGCACGCCTCCGACCAGCAGGGTTACAAAAGGAGTTACGAGAATATCGATCTTGGTTTTTTTGGATACAAGCATACCTACCTCAACGGAAATGATGGCAATAAAGAGCACCGCGAGAGGTCCGCCCGCACCGCCGTAGGAATTTGCAAGATATCCGACAAAAGCGCAGGTGTACATTACCAGCGGCGAAGCCTTCATCGCGTAAGCAATAGCTACCGCCATAGCACATCCGGCGACGTCCTTGCCCTTCGCGCCTATTTCGGCGAATACGCCGAGCTTGGGTATCATTCCTATGGCGCCGAATATGGTGCCTATAAGAAGGGATGCGAAGAGTCCTAAAGCCATAGCCCCCATGGCATCAATAAAATACAGCTTCAGCTTAGATTTGACGATTTCAGAAAAGTTGTTTTTAGTCATAGTTTCACTCCTAAACATTTACTCAACATACATTATATCACATTATTTCGTAACTTTCAAGCAAAAAATAGACAAACTTTATTGACAATTTCATTTTTTAAGTGTATAATTATCACATAACCTATCCAATTTACAATCTGTCAAGGAGGTACGTACAATGTTTGGAAAGTCCAAAAAGCCCGCTCCCGCGGCAACTAAAAAGGCACCCACCGCACCCGCACCCCAAAAGGAAGTAAAAAAGGATGACAAGGCCGCAAGGCTTGCCGCCGCTCAGCGCGCCATTCTCGGCGGCGCATCCTCGGACGACCGCAAGCTCATCGGCAAATTTGTGATCAAAAAAGCAAAAGACGGCTCGTATATGTTCAATCTCGTCGCCGCCAACAGCATGATCGTTGCAACGTCGCAAATGTACACGACCCTTGATGCCTGCAAAAACGGTATTGCGAGTGTTTCGACAAATGCGCCTACTGCAAAGGTCGAGGATCAGACTCTTGAAAACTGCGCCAAGCTTCCCTACCCCAAGTTTGAAATGTACGTCGACAAGGCCAACGAATACCGTTTCCGGCTGCTGGCCAAGAACGGGCAGAACGTTCTCGCGTCTCAGGGCTACTCAATGAAGGAAAGCTGTATAAACGGCATAAACAGTGTCAAGCATAATGCAAAAACAAAGGAAATCGTTACCGAATAAGTGAAATTCTTCTATTTTTACGTGATAGCAATGAGCGTTATTGCCATTGCTTTCTACGCCGTAGACAAATTTAAGGCCAAGGCCGGCGCTTGGCGAACCAAAGAAGCGTTTTTGCTCTCTCTCGGATTTTTCGGCGGAGCACCCGGCGCTTTTCTCGGAATGCTTTTATTCAACCATAAGACCACCCGTCTGAAGTTCTGGCTTGTCAATCTGTTAGGCACTTTGATCCTCGGTTCGGTGTATTGGGTTCTTTACACATTAGAATATTAAGCAAAACTGCGTGCCTGTTTTCACAGGCACGCAGTTCTTTTTTATGCTCTTTTGAGTTTGGCGTACGTAGCCATTAGCTTTTTGGTTCCGACCTTTTCGAAAACTATCTCATAGAGTATGTCGGCACCGACTTTTTTGACCGAAATGATCTCGCCTCGTCCGAAGGAAAGGTGCGTGACCATATCTCCGACCGAGAAGGTCGTCCCACCCGCCGCCGCGGCAGGTCTGGGTCTCGAATTGATTGAAATACTGCCACCCGTCGTGCTCTGGCTCTTCTGAGCAGATTCGCTGTAGTAGACTCTCGGAGACGTGGTAGATTGCTGTGCGCGCTGATAGCCGCCGTAAGAGGGTGCGGACTCAATGCGCTTTTCGTCCTTCAGCTTTTCGGGAATCTCGGTAACGAAGCGCGAAACGGGATTGTACTGCGTTCTGCCGTACATCATTCTCGACGCAGTGTGAAGCAGGAAAAGCTCCTGTTTCGCGCGAGTAATCGCAACGTAGGCAAGTCTTCGCTCCTCCTCAAGCTCGCGCATATCGAGAGCGGCCTGCATTCCGGGGAAGATACCGTCCTCCATTCCGGGAATGAAAACCACCGGAAATTCAAGTCCCTTGGAGCTGTGGATCGTCATAAGAACGATGGCGTCTGCCGTCTCGTCGTAACGGTCAACGTCTGCCACGAGCGCGTTTTCCTCAAGGAATCCCGTAAGTGTAGGGGTCTCGGCGCGGTTCTGATATTCTATAACGCCCGAAATAAACTCGTCAAGGTTGTCAAGACGGTCCTTTTCCGCCGCACCACCTTCGATGAGCATCTGGCGGTATCCCGACAGATCAAGGGTCTGCTTAACGAGCTCGTCAAGGCTGACCTCCCCAACCATTGCGGTGAGCTTGTTGATGATCGAAGCAAAGCCAAGCAACGATCCCGTGCAACGTGAAAGTGCCGCGTATTTGTCGGCGTTTTCGATGACCGAGAACATACTCGTTCCCTGCTCTTCTGCAATGATCGCAATGCCCTCAAGGGTCTTATCTCCGATCTTTCTGCGAGGCTCGTTGATTATTCTGAGCAGTCTCTCGCGGTCGCTGTGATTGTTTATAAGCTGGAGATACGCCACGATGTCACGAATTTCTTTTCTATCGGCAAATCGTGTACCGCCGAGCACGCGGTAAGGAATGCCGCTCTTTGCAAGAACCGTTTCAAGGGCGTTGGACTGCGCGTTGGTTCTGTAAAGCACCGCAAAATCCGAATACTTCTTTCCCTGCTTTGCTACCATTTCGCTTACGGTATCGGCAATAAAGCGGGCCTCTTTATCCTGATTGTCAAGCTTGCGTACACGGATCATCTCACCCGTGTTGTTATCCGTCCAAAGTGTCTTGCCGTGGCGGCTGTCATTGTGAGAAATGACGTGGTTCGCAGCATTGAGAATGTTCTGAGTGGAACGGTAATTCTGCTCGAGCTTTATAACCTTCGCATCGGTATATTCCTTATCAAAACCGAGAATATTCTCAACCGTTGCGCCGCGGAAGCGGTAGATGCTCTGATCGTCGTCACCAACGACCATCAGATTTCTGTGAGTTACCGAAAGCAGGTTCGTCAGCAAAAACTGCGCAGAGTTGGTGTCCTGGAACTCGTCAATGCTGGTATAGAGGAATCTGCCCGCATACTTCTCGCGGATATCCTTGTTGTCACGCAAAAGCTCGACGGTGCGAAGGATGATATCGTCAAAATCAAGTGCGTTCGAGGAATGCATTCTTTCCTCATATTTCTTGTATATCTTTGCGATATAACTCATGCGGAAATCTCCGCTGTTCTCTGCCGCAAAGGTCTCGGGTGACTGGAGATTTTCCTTTGCCTTGCTGATGCGGGAGATAACACTTTTCAGCGGGAGCATCTTATCGTCAATATTGAGCTCCTTCATCGCGGCCTGAATTGCCTTTTTGGTATCGTCGGCGTCGTAAATGGTGAAGCCGCTTTTCAGCCCGCAAAGCTCATAGTGCGTGCGGAGAATGCGCATACAGATGGAGTGGAAGGTACCCGCCCAGATCTCGGACGAGATATCCTCATCGTTAAATGCGGCGGCAAGGCGGCTCTTTATCTCGTTTGCGGCCTTATTGGTAAAGGTGATGGCCAGCATACGCCATGGCGGACAGGGATTCGAGATAAACTCGGGAAGAATGTTCTCTATCTCTTCTTTTGACAGACTTGCGGCGGCTTCAAGCCTTGCCACGCGCTCCTCCGTAAGCTCGCCGCGAACGGTATCGTCATAATATGCGTTGCCGTACTTGATTATGTATGCGATCCTCTTGACGAGAACGGTGGTCTTTCCGCTTCCCGCGCCTGCCAGAACGAGCAAGGGCCCGTTTACGTTAAAAACGGCCGATCTTTGCATATCGTTCAGATCGCCGTAGGCTATATCGAAGAGCCGCCTTTTTGCGGCAAGATATCTTTTTTCAAGTGTTTGCATTATTTCGTCCTTATCTTAATTTGCGTCATTTCCGCCGCCCGCGTGGCGGGCGGCGGAAATCGGATTTACTGACCGTTTTGGTCGTCCTTCTTCTGCTGGCTCTGATTCTGCTTGCAGTTCTGATTGTTCTGCTTTACGTTTGCAGGCTTGTTATCCTGAGCCTTGTTGTTTGCTTTGTTGTTTTGGTTCTTTTGCATAATAATTTCTCCTTTTGAAGATTACAAAATAATTATTTGCAAAAGACGGCAAAATTATTATTCGTAAAGGTATTTTTCCTTTATCTGCTCGTTTATACGCAAAAGTGCGGTGATGAATACGGCAACAAAAACACCGGTTGCCAGAAGCTCAATAAGCCACGAGGACTCGTTTATCGTGCGATCCATAAGCCTCATAAGTATTACTCTGGCAATGCCTCCGAGTGCGGCGAAGGCGGCACCCGAAATAAACGCGATCAAGTATTTCTTAAGCATCTTATGGGTTTCCGCAGCCTTGGCCTTGGGGTCTATCGTGGCGTGAAGCGAATACGAGCCCGTATGATTTTCGATCAGATATTTCAGCACCCAAAAGATCACGGCGCACATACCGACAAAGGCTACGGCGTCAATTACCGCAACGGGAATGAGCTTACCGACCCAGCTTGCAAAAGCATCGGGATCGCGGCTTATCTGACCGACACTGGAATGATCCTGGAGATAAGTAATATGCGTGGCTGAACTCAAAATGCTCACTCCACCGTATATCGCACAAACGCCCGACGATATAGCAAGCATCTTTTTGGGAATATATTTTCTCATAACGAGCAGACCGCATATAGCGCACACGGCAAAGACAACGTCGGGAATAATATTCGTTCCGTTGTTTCCGCCCGGATCACCGATGTAAAAGTCGAGAGCGAAGAGCGAGCCTATACCCAAGAAAAGGAGCGCGGCTCCGGTCTTTCTTTCGATAAACAGCTTCTCGTTGGGAATGATCTCGGTCTCGTATTTCGACCACAGAGCATCCATAAACGGGGTGTCCTTTCTCAGTCTGCTGAAATATTTCAGTATGGAAACAAGCCAAATTATTCCGAAGATCAGAGAGATTATCATTCCAAAGCCTCTGAAAAGATCGACAAACATATACATTTCGGGCTTGTGCGGATTGATGGCATCCGACGTGGACATTGCCGCCGTTTCGGGCAGGAACAGCGCAAGATTCTTAATTATAACGAATCTCAAAGTGTGGCTCTTGATCTTGTCCGTCGCGTTCTTCTTCATTCTGTCGTGCTCGGCACCAAATACGGCAACGCTCTCGTGGCGCATACCTACGTAGAGGATTCCCTCAAAGAGCTTGGTATACGCGGGAACCAGCAGCAGACATTCCACAAGCGAAAGAACGAACACCAACAGCATGATCATAGACATCTGCTCCTCGGCGTTGCCTGTGGTAATTGTCAAAAATATGGCTACCATCTTGCCGATACCGACGATTATCATACGCTGAAACTGTTTCCTTGCTCCGTAGATCGAATCGTTGATATAGGAAAGCTTGTTGAGACCGATGGTCAAAAAGATGTATGTAAATATATTTGGGACAAGCTCAAACAGCGCAAATCCCGGGAAGAAGTAAAATATAAATGCAATTGAAACGAATGTCAAGCCCAATCTTTTGTCGGACCTTATCTTTTTTTCCGAGCGCTCCATATCGCGTCCTCCTCACTCATTTCTTTTTGTTTTTCTTTCTCTCTGCGCGTTCCTGCTTGTATTTAAGGTCAGCTTCACGCGCCTTTTTTTCTTTCTCATCGTATTCCGCACGCATTTTATTCACGAACTCAAAGCGAGATTCCTTTGATTTCATCTCGGTATCGCCCTCATCGCAAATATTTTTGTAGCAGGAAAAAATGAGTATCGCAAAAAGTGCAATGCAGAACAGCCCGGCAACCCATGCCGCCATGGTCACGTATCTTCCTGCCGAGCTCGCATTGATCGGCGGAATAACGGAGACTGCGGCGACCGCAAAATACAGAATATAGATCACGTAATTTCGCAGAGCGTTGTTTTTGATAATATCAAGCCCCGTGTCGGTGGCTATTGCAGCAATAGCAAAGGCCAACGTGCCGTGGAATCCAAGCTCAAAAATTATCTTTGCGTAATCAAGGACGTTACCGACCGTCGCATTTTCTATAAATCCCAATCCGATAATATCCGAAAAGCCGTAAAAAATCGAATAAACGGATATCAGTATCAGCGGAATTGCCGCAAAGAAAGGAAATTTGAACTTGGCGTTATACTCCCAAAGCTTTGTCATCGCAAAAAGCATAACGAGATATCCCAAAAACTCAAAGACATATCCGTAAGATGCAATTGACAAAACGAAGGTGAGTATATAGCCTATGAAAAATATTCCGAATCCCATATTATGCCTGCTCTCTGCCTGCGGGTGAGCCGCAACAGTTCTTATACTTCTTTCCGGAGCCGCAGGGACAAGGATCGTTTCTTCCGATCTTTTCCTTACCCGAAACAGTTATTCCCTTGGGCTTCTGGGGAGCGGCGGGACGGCGAACCACCGTCTTCTTTGCCGCGCCGTCACCGCCAAAGCCGGTCTGCTTTGCAACCTGAGCTCTCTGAACGGCGGTTCTGGGGAATACTGTCAAAATGGTACGGACGGTTCCCTCGCGGATCTCGTTGATCATGGCGTCGAACATATCCGAACCTACGATCCTGTATTCATTAACGGGATTTCTCTGTGCGTAAGACTGAAGACCGATGGATTCTTTCAGGTCATCCATAGCGTCGATGTGCTCCATCCACTGCTTATCAACGTTGCGCAGCAACACGGAACGCTCGACCTCGCGGAAAACATCCTCACCAAAGAGCTCTTCTTTGCTCTTGTAGAGCTTCTCTGCTCTGTCGATGAGCATATCGGTGATATCATCCTTGTCAAGCTTTGCAAGCTCGTCCTCGGTATATCTGAAATCGTTTTCGTCGCAGAGGATACCGTTATAGTGGTTGCGAAGAGCATCGAAGTCCCAATCCGCGGGAGTTTCCGCGCGAGTGTAAGATTCAACGGTATCGAAAATGGTATTTTCCATCATATCGATGATCTTGCGGCTTACGTTTTCACCGTCAAGCACAGACTGTCGCTGCTTATAAATGACCGTTCTTTGCTGATTCATTACGTCGTCATACATAAGAACGTACTTACGGCGCTTGAAGTTGCTGTCCTCGATCCTCTTCTGTGCGTTTTCTATCTGGTTGGAAAGTATCCTCGCGTCAATGGGAGTATCGTCGTCAAGACCGAGTCGGTCGACGAGACCGATCATACGTTCACTTCCAAACAGTCTCATAAGATCGTCCTCAAGCGAGAGGAAGAACTTGGACTCACCCGGGTCGCCCTGACGTCCCGAGCGTCCGCGGAGCTGATTATCTATGCGTCGGCTTTCGTGTCTCTCGGTACCGAGGATGAAAAGTCCGCCCGCCTCGCGGACAGCCTGCGCCTCGGGCGCGATCTGATCCTTGAACTTTTCGTAAAGCTCGGCATATATACGGCGGACCTCGATGACGTTTTCGTCATCGATCTCGGCGGTACCGGTGGCCATTGCGATAAGATTTTCGTCGATCTCCATCTTGCGCATCTCGGCCTTTGCCATATACTCGGGATTGCCTCCCAGCATAATATCTGTTCCGCGTCCCGCCATATTGGTGGATATGGTAACGGCACCGAGACGGCCTGCCTGGGCAACGATCTCGGCTTCCTTTTCGTGATACTTTGCATTAAGCACGTTATGAGGAATGCCGTTTCTCTTGAGCTTTGCCGAAAGCTCTTCGGATTTGTCAATGGTAATAGTACCGACAAGCACGGGCTGTCCCTTTTCGTGACACTCGATTATCTGCCTGATAATGGCGTCGTACTTGCCCTTTTTATTCTTGTAAACGCTGTCGACGCGATCCTTTCTGATCATGGGTCTGTTGGTGGGGATCTCCACAACGTCAAGGCCGTAGATCTCGCGGAACTCGTCCTCCTCGGTCAGAGCCGTACCCGTCATACCCGAAAGCTTGGAGTACATTCTGAAGTAATTCTGGAAGGTTATGGTGGCGAGTGTTCTGTTTTCCTTCTGGATCTTTACGCCTTCCTTGGCCTCGATAGCCTGATGCAGACCGTTCGAATAACGTCTTCCGGGCATAAGACGGCCCGTGAAGGTATCAACGATTATAACGCCGCTGTCATTAACAACGTAGTCCACGTCGCGGTGCATAACGCCGTGTGCGCGGATCGCCTGATTTATATGGTGAACGATCTCGGAGTTTTCGGGATCCGAAAAGTTGGAGATGCCGAAAAATGCCTCTGCCTTCTTCGCGCCTGCGGGGGTCAGAACGGCAGTATTCTGCTTTTCCTTGACAACGTAGTCGGCGTCAATGGTCTCAAGCTCCTCTTTTTCGTCGAGCTCCTTGACCACGTGCTTTTTGAGTCGGAGAACAAATTTGTTTGCCTTATCGTAAAGATCGGTGGATTCCTCACCGGCACCCGAAATGATCAGAGGGGTTCTTGCCTCGTCGATGAGAATGGAGTCGACCTCGTCAACGATGGCGAATGCGTGTCCGCGCTGAACCATCTGCTCCTTGTATACGACCATGTTGTCACGCAGATAGTCGAAGCCGAACTCGTTGTTGGTTCCGTAAGTGATATCGGCCTGATATGCCGCCACCTTGTCACCACCGCGCTGATCGTGAACAACGAGACCCGTAGTAAGCCCGAGAAATTCGTAAACGCGTCCCATCTCTTCGCTGTCGCGTCGGGCAAGATAATCGTTAACGGTAACAATGTGAACGCCCTTGCCGGCCAGCGCGTTGAGATATGCGGGCATTGTTGCCACAAGAGTCTTACCTTCACCGGTCTTCATTTCGGCGATTCGACCCTGATGCAGAATGATGCCGCCGAGAAGCTGAACGTAAAAGGGGCGCTTGCCGAGCACGCGGTCATCGGCCTCGCGCACGGTGGCAAAGGCATCGGGGAGAATATCGTCAAGCGTCTCACCCGCGGCAAGGCGAGCCTTGAGCTTGTCCGTCATCTCGCGAAGCTCGGCGTTTGACATCTCTCTGTATTTAGGAGCGAGGGCCTCGATCTCGTTAGCTGTTTTCTTCAGCTTCTTGATCTGCCTTTCGCTGTAAGTTCCAAACATTGCATTTATGAGTCCCATTTTATTGAACCTCCGCATTACATAATCAATCTATTATACTACACTTTGAGCAAAAAAGCCATTACTTTTTGTAAATTTTATTTAATATTCTTAAAAAATACTTGAAAACGGGCAATTTTAGAGTTATAATCTTTCTGTAATCACTAAAATCAGGAGATTTTTATGAAGAAAGTGCTTGGTGCCATGAGCGGAGGCGTTGACAGCTCGGTCGCCGCTGTCGTTCTGGCTCGGCAGGGCTACGAGGTCAGCGGTGCCACAATGCTCCTCTCGGGAAACGAGGAGGATGCACGCGACGCAAAGCTCACCTGCGACAAACTGGGAATCCCGCATTTCACTCTCGACTTGAAGGACAAGTTCAGCGAGCTTGTGAAGGATCCCTTTTCAAGATCCTACCTCGACGGGGAGACGCCGAACCCCTGCGTTACCTGCAATAAATATATAAAGTTCGGACTTTTCCTCGATTTCGCTCTTGAGCACGGCTTCGATCTTATCGCAACCGGTCACTACGTAAAGCGCGGCGAGATAAACGGAGTGCCGGTAATACAGTGCGCCGACGATATAAAAAAGGATCAGTCCTACGTTCTCTGGCAGCTTTCGGAATTTCAGATAGCTCACGCGGTCTTCCCTCTTTCGGGCATGGAGAAGTCCGAGGTGCGCAGGATCGCAGAGGAGATGGACCTTGTTTCGGCTCATAAGAGCGACAGCCAGGATATATGCTTCGTTCCCGACGGAAACTATGCGGGCTTTATAACCGAAAGCACGGGAGTAAAAAGCCTTCCCGGAAGCTTTGTGGATGCGAACGGCAATATTCTCGGCCGCCATTCGGGAATTATAAATTACACGGTGGGTCAGCGCAAGGGACTCGGTATCGCCTTCGGTGAGCCGAGGTACGTTCTGTCAAAGAACGTTGCCGAAAACACCGTAGTCCTCGGTACAAACGAGGAGCTTTTCAAAAAGACGGTTATTCTCCGCGACGTCAATCTTTCTTCGGCCTTCGTGCTTGAAGGAAAATTCGGAGTAAAGATCCGATATGCTCACGCTGCAAGCCCCGCCTCGCTCGAGCTTTGCGCGGACGGATGTCTGAAGGTGGAATTTGACGAACCTCAACGCGCGCCCGCACCGGGACAGTCCGCGGTAATCTACAAGGACGGTTACCTCGTCGGCGGCGGTATCATAAAATAAATTTCGTATCCACCCAACCTTTTGACTCTTTTCTGTGTCTTACTTATGAGGTGAGACTATATGCAAGAAAAATTATCTGCAGAAGAAAAGCGCAAAATGCGCATTGCACGCAGCAATCCGAGAGAGGGATACCGAAACTTTTCACCGAAAAGGTATCCGTATTTTTTAATAGTTTTCTGGGACATATTTACAACCATTTGGATATCCGCAATCCTCATTCTCATAGCTACACCGCCCTTTCTTTGGATATACAGCTTTGCCCGTTGGGCGGATATTCTGACCAAAACCGTTGGCGGAATTTTGATCTCGGTTGCCGTACTTCGCGTGCTTTTGCGCAATCCCGTCAAACGGTTTTTCTTCGTTTTGCGTTTGAATCGTTTTTGCAAAAGGAACGGGCTGAAAATATTTATGGGCACTTCCCTATTCCGTCACATGTTTTCGGTCGGTAAAGGCTCCGATCTCTTGATTGAAAGTGCAAACGTCAAATATGAGATAAAGCTTCTGCCCGCAAGACGAAAATATATTAAATTTTATTTTTACAAGAACGGTCTGCTGATTTGCGAAAGCGGACTTTTGAAGCTTCGTTTTTTAGCCCCGTGGCAACGCCCGCACTGTTCACGCCGCGTCTACGGATTTGAATCGCAGATCGATGCGAAAAAGATCTTGCTTTTAAATCCCGTGCCATTTGAATTTTATTATTGGAATACCGAAACGAGCAGGTTGACTTTCGGTGGAAACGGGGATAGCTTCTTCGGCTACACAGCTTACACGGGAACGGGCTTTATAAATATGCTTTCCCGAACAAAATAAAAAGTGCAGTATTTGATTACTGCACTTTTTTATCGCAATCGGCGACCGAGCTGAATAAACTGCAATTAACGGAAGAAAATCGGAATTAATTGATTTTTTAGCCTTCATCGGGCAAAACTATCATTAATAATGCTTTGATAAGGAAGATCAATAATGAACAGTAAATTTACTCAAAAGGCTCAGAACGCGCTGAACGCCGCCCTGTCCGCGGCCTGCCTTTTCGGTCACACCTACGTGGGCTCGGAGCATCTGCTGCTCGGCATCGCGCAGGAAAAGGACAGCGCCGCCGCGCGTATACTTTATTCACGCGGCGCCGCCCCCGAAAAGCTGAGAGAAAAAATCCTTGCAATTTCGGGAAACGGAAACGAATCCCGTATCAGCGCCTCGGATATGACGCCCTGCGTCAAAAAGATAATTGAGGAATCGGCGCATCTGTCGGCGAAATACAATCAGAGCTATATCGGCACAGAGCATCTGCTGGCCGCTCTCATTGAGGAGGTGGATTCGGTGGGCGTTCGGGTGCTGGAGCTTTGCTCGGTGTCCGTCGGTGATCTTCGTGGCGATCTGGCCACCTTTTTGGGCGGCGCGGTGGAAAAAGCAAAGTCCGCAAATGCCAAAAAGCAAAATTCGCACACCTCTGCCCTTTCGGGCTTTGGGCGCGATCTTACCGAGATGGCCCGTCAAGGTATGCTTGACCCCACGGTCGGACGAGACCGCGAGACCAACCGTGTAATCCGCATCCTTTCGCGGCGGAGCAAAAACAATCCTTGCCTTATAGGCGAGCCCGGCGTTGGAAAAACCGCAGTCATAGAGGGGCTTGCGCAAAAGATCGCCGACGGAAACGTTCCGGAGACACTTTACGAAAAGAAGATCATAGTTCTCGACATTCCCTCCATGATCGCAGGCGCAAAATACCGCGGCGAATTTGAAGACCGAATGAAAAACGTGATGAACGAGGTGTCAAGAAACCGCGACGTAATACTTTTCATCGACGAGATACACACCATAGTCGGCGCGGGCGCGGCCGAGGGTGCCGTTGACGCGGCGAATATTATCAAGCCCGCGTTAGCTCGCGGAGAGATCCGCATCATCGGCGCAACGACCGTTGACGAATACCGAAAATATATAGAAAAGGACGCGGCTCTTGAGCGGCGTTTTCAGCCCATAACAGTTGAGGAGCCCTCGGCCGACGATGCCGTGGAGATACTTCGCGGAATCCGTGACACCTACGAGGCGCACCACAGATTGAAGATATCCGACGAAGCAATTGAGGCTGCGGTTTCGCTATCAAAGCGATATATTCCCGACCGCTATCTTCCCGACAAGGCCATTGATCTGATCGACGAAACAGCCGCGCGGATGCGTATAAGCACCTATACCGCGCCAAGCGAGCTTAAAATCTCCCGCGACGAGCTCGCCAAGCTGAAAAGGAGCAAGGAAGAAGCCATAATAGCGCAGGATTTTGAACGTGCCGCACAGTTGCGCGATCAAGAGAAGAAACTGCGCGAAAGCTACGAAAATTCAAAATGCGATTGGGAGCGGGATCAAAGCAACAAGAATATGACCGTTACGGCGGCCGATATTGCCGAAACGGTATCCGATCAAACGGGCATTCCCATCGGTCAGAAGGAAAACGGTGACGCCTCCAAGCTTATTGATCTCGAGCGGCAGTTAAAGGAACGTGTGGTCGGTCAGGATAAGGCCATAGACGAGATCGCCGCCGCTGTTCGGCGCGGTCGTGCGGGGCTTGCAGATCCCAAAAAGCCCACGGGATCGTTTATCTTCCTCGGGCCCACCGGTGTCGGAAAGACCGAGCTTTCGGTGGCTCTTGCCGAGGCTGTGTACGGCGACAGCTCGACGCTCATACGCCTCGATATGTCCGAGTATATGGAGAAGCACAGCGTATCGAAGCTCATCGGCTCGCCTCCGGGATATATCGGCTACGGCGAGGGCGGCAAGCTGACCGAAAAGGTGCGCCGTCACCCCTATTCCCTCGTCCTTTTTGATGAAATTGAAAAGGCGCACCCCGATATCTTCAACCTTCTTTTGCAGATTCTTGACGACGGCAAGCTGACCGATTCGCAGGGGCGCGCGGTCAATTTCCGAAACACCATAATAATTATGACCTCAAACCTCGGCTCGGGCGGCACCGAAGCCCGACTCGGATTTTTTGAAGGTGCCAAAGAGGGCGACAAAGAAAAGGTGCTCGCCGCGCTGAAGCAGGCTTTTCGCCCCGAATTTATCAACCGTGTGGACAATATTATTGTTTTCGATAAGCTCGGCACCGAAGCCCTTGAAAATATAACGAAGCTTCATCTGCAAAAGCTTATTGACCGTTGCCGTGAGCTTGGCATTTCCCTTGAGCTTGACCCCTCGGCCGTTGCCCTGATAGCCTCCGAGGGCAAGGACGAACGTTATGGCGCCCGCCCCATTCGTCGCGCCGTTACGCGACTTGCGGAAGATCCGCTCTCGCTGTTACTCCTTGAAGGAAGGGTCAAAAGCGGAGACAAAATAATTGGCAAAGCCGAGGAAAACAAAATAATATTTGAGCATAAAAAGGGATGACCGAGCGGTCATCCCTTTAAAATTAGTTGTCTTTTTTGTCAAAAGCGCGCTGAATGAGCTTGCCGACCTCAACAAGAGGAATAATGCAAAGGCCGAGACCCATCGCGATGAGATACTCATCCCAACCGATGGCAACCATACCGAACACCTCGGCAATCGGAGCTATGAGAACAACAACAGAGGTAAGAATGAGAGAAAGCAGTCCCGCACCCCAGAGCCACTTGTTCTGACCCTTGATGGTGAAGATAGAGCCGTGAAGCGATCTCATATTGAATGAGTGGAATACCTCACACATTGCAAGAGTAAGGAATGCCATTGTTGTTCCGTGAATGCTGTCGGTTATCTCGAAATTGCCGGTTTCATACCAGTGTCCGATAAAGTAGGAGGCAAGTGTGATCAGGGTAACGAGAACGCCCTGATAGAAGACAGCCACACCGAGTCCGCCTGCAAAAATGCCTTCCTTGGAATCACGGGGCTTACGCTTCATAACGTCGGCCTCGGGCTTTTCCATGCCGAGAGCCAGCGCGGGGAAGCAGTCTGTGATCAGGTTGATCCAGAGAAGCTGAACGGGCTGGAAGATGGTAAATCCGAGAAGGGTTGCGGCAAAGATGGCAAGAACCTCGGAAAGGTTGGAGGCCAAAAGGAACTGAATAGCTTTTCTGATGTTATCGTATATTCTTCTTCCCTCGCCTACTGCGGAAACGATGGTTGCAAAGTTATCGTCGGCAAGGATCATATCGGCAACGTTCTTCGTAACGTCAGTACCGGTGATACCCATACCTACACCAATATCGGCGTTCTTGATGGAGGGCGCGTCGTTAACGCCGTCACCCGTCATAGCTGTAACCTTGCCCTTCTTGCGCCAAGCGTTTACGATCCTGGTCTTGTGCTCGGGCTGAACACGGGCGTAAACGCTGTATTTTTCAACTGCAGTCTCGAATTCCTCGTCGGAAATATCATCAAGCTCGGCACCGGTAATAGCCTGGGACGGATCGGTAATAATACCGAGCTGCATTGCAATTGCAACGGCGGTGTCCTTGTGGTCGCCCGTGATCATAATGGGACGAATACCTGCGGAGCGGCACTCGTCGATAGCGGGCTTGACCTCGGGGCGGACGGGGTCGATCATACCCACAAGTCCGATAAAGCAAAGATCGCACTCAACCGCCTCGGGCTCGTAAACGGCGGGCTCGGCGGTCAAAGACTTCTTGGCAGCCGAGAGCACGCGAAGTGCCTTGTCGGCCATTGCCTTATTGGCGGCAAGGATCTCTGCGCGGATGGCCTCGGTCATATCGACCTCAACGCCGCCAACGAGAGCCTTTGTGCATCTCTTGAGCACCTCGTCGGGTGCGCCCTTTGTGAACTGAATGAGAGATCCGTCATTCGCCTTGTGGACGGTGGACATCATCTTTCTGCCCGAATCGAAGGGCACCTCGCCGATTCTGACAAGCTCGTTCTTCTGAGCGTTCTTGGAAACACCAACAACCTCGGCATAATTGACCAGCGCGGCCTCGGTAGGCTCACCGACGGCGGTGTTGGCCTCTGTATCAAACTCGGCATCCGAGCAAAGCGACATTGCGTTCGCCATCAGCTTTTCATCATCGCCGTAGTGATCTACGACGGTCATCTTGTTCTGAGTCAGAGTTCCTGTCTTATCGGAGCAAATGATCTGCGTGCATCCGAGGGTCTCAACTGCGGTGAGCTTGCGGATGATCGCGCTCCGTCTAGACATATTGGTAACGCCGATGGAAAGAACGATGGTAACGACGGTTGCAAGTCCCTCGGGGATCGCCGCAACGGCGAGAGAGATGGCAAGCATAAACGAGCTGATAATAGGCTCAAATCCGAAGCTGCCGTGACGGATAAGCTGAACCGCAAAAATAACCACGCAGATACCGATTACGAGGTAAGTCAGCACCTTGGAAAGACCCGCAAGTTTGATCTGGAGAGGAGTTTTTCCCTCCTCCGCCTGAGCAAGCGCGTTTGCGATCTTACCCATTTCGGTATCCATACCGGTTCCGGTAACAACGGCCTTACCGCGTCCGTAAACAACGGTGGAGCCCATAAATACCATGTTTTTGCGGTCACCGAGAGCAACGTCACCGTTAGCTCCCGCAGTGAGAACCTCCACCTTTTTATCTACGGGAACAGATTCGCCCGTCAGCGCGGCTTCCTCGATCTTGAGCGATGCACATTCGATGATACGGGCATCGGCAGGGACTGCGTCACCTGCCTCAAGGACGATGATATCACCAACCACCAGATCCTCGCTGGCAATAGTGATCTGCTTACCGTTGCGAATGACCTTGGATTGCGCCTTGGACATTTCCTGCAGGGCTTCAAGAGCCTTTTCTGCCTTGCTTTCCTGGAAAACTCCGAGAATAGCGTTGATAAGAACAACGGCGAGAATGATGACAACGTCGGCCGGGAAGGCCCATTCGTTATGCGCAAGTCCCTCGTAGATCTCGAGTCCCGCAGAGATCGCGGCCGCGACTATCAAAATAATAGTCATAGGCTCTGCAAGCTGCTTTAAGAATCGCACGAGAAGGGATTCCTTTTTGCTCTCGACAAGCTTGTTTTTGCCGTTTTTCTCAAGTCTTTCGGAGGCCTCCTGCGAGGAAAGTCCGTTTTCCCCGCTGCCGACTTCGTTCATTACGTCATCGGTCTTTTCAAGATAAAACTTCATTAGAGAACACCTTTCTTTTTTATTATTATATTTTATTATATATCAAAAAAGACTTTTGCAACCGCATCGGTTGCAAAAGTCTTGCCTTTTTATATACGCCGATGACCGAACCCGAAGGTTGCGATGACGATCATCGGAAAGCATCAAAGATGCTCGGCTACTCCCTTTTACCCGTATATGATACCATATTTTCCCCTCTTTGTCAAGGGGTTAGCGAAAATTATTCTCCGGCGACACTCATATTGGGAACGAGCACGGCGGGAGATCCGAAAGCGGTGGTACTCATGGGTACGCCAAGCTCGATCTTATCGGAAAGAGCGGTGATGGATTTGAGCAGCTCAAAGAAATTGCCCGCAACGGTAAAGTTCTTGATCGCTCTCGTCTTCTTGCCGTTTTCAATGAGGAAGCCCGCGCTCTCGACCGAGAAATCACCCGTTACGGCGTTAGCACCTGCGTGAAGTCCCTTGACCTCGGTAATGTAAATACCGTTTTCGGCCATAGCGAAAAGCTCATCGAGGGTCTTATCGCCCGCCTCGATGCAAAATGCGTAAGGACTGGTGCCGACGGGAGCGGCATAGCCTGCCTTGCTGGCGTTTCCGGTGCTTTCCACACCCGCCTTCGCCGCGGTCTCAAGGTTATAAAGCAGAGTTTTGAGTACACCCTTATCGATAACCGTCTTTCTGCGAGCGGCCACGCCCTCGGCGTCGAAGTTGGTAATGCAGGGGCATTCGTCCCTCATGGGATCGTCGGTCAAAGTAATTATATCGGATGCTATCTTCTCGCCCTCCTTGCCCGCAAGGAGAGAAAGTCCGCTCTGCGCCTGCTTTGCCGTAAAGGCCACGGAATACACGGACAAAAGACTTCTCATTTCGTCGCCGTCGATAACAACGTTGTATTTTCCTGTCTTGACGTTGCCCGCACCGAGCTTTGCAACGGTCTTATCCACGGCGCGTTTTGCAAGCGCCTCCATATCGTTTTTGCCGTTATAAAGCTCCATAACGAAATCCTGCTGAGACTCCTCGCCGTCCTTGATAACGGGCAGCGCATAAAGCGCACTTGCGCCCATACTGTTGGAGAGCTCAAGGCCGTGGGAATTGACGATCCTGATCTCACGGGATGCCGTGAGAGCGCAGGACTGAGTGCCGTCGGTAACACGGGCATCGGTTCCGTAGGTCTTCTGCTGAAGCTCCAGCGCCGCGCGCTTGAGCTCTGCGGCACTTGCGGGGATATACTCGCGAGCAGGAAGCTTCTCGTATTCGGGCGAGCCCGAGAAAATGATTCCCTCAGCCTTTTCTATATTCTTTGCGTTTTCGGCGGCACGGGAAACGAGGTCGCGCAGCTCGGACTCCTCAAAAAGCTCGGTGGCGGCATAGCCTATCTTGCCGTCGATGCGGCAACGGAAGCAAAGTCCGCCGCTGGTTCCCGAGGAAAAGGAGCTGATCTCGTCCTTCAAAGTCTCGGTAGAGACCGAAGTACCGCTGGTATAGTAAAGCTCATATTCTTCAACGCCTCTGAGCTTTGCCTCATCGGCGAGAATTGCTTTTATTTCATTGAATTCCATAATTGATCCCCCTTATCTTCCTCCGACTGTTATGCTGGAAACGCGGATAAGCGGCTGACCCACGTCGGTGGGTACGCTTCCGCTGGCACTGCCGCACATTCCCTGCCCTGTGGCGAGGTTCTGACCGACCATATCGATATCCATAAGGATCTGAGAGCCGTTACCGATGAGCGAAGCGCCGCGCACGGGCTCGCAGATCTTACCGTTGCGGACAATATATCCCTCACTGACGGCGAAGTTGAAGTCGCCCGTAAGAGGATTGACAGAGCCGCCACCCATATTCTTGGCGTACAGCCCGTACTCGATGGATGCAATAATATCCTCGTTCTTGTCGGGACCGTTATCGATATATGTGTTTGTCATTCTCGAGGTCGCCTCATAGAGATAATTCTCGCGGCGGGAGTTACCCGTCATGGGCATACCCATTCTGCGGGATCCGAGGCGGTCGATCATATAGCTCTTGAGGATTCCGTTCTCAATAAGCACGTTGCGCTGAGTGGGATTGCCCTCGTCATCAATGTTCGTCGAGCCCCAAGCGCCGGGAATCGTTCCGTCGTCGATTGCAGTTACTTTCTCGTTTGCGATCTTCTGACCCATCTTTCCGCACATCTGGGAGGTTCCGATACCGACAGACGGTGCCTCAAGGGAGTGACCGCAGGCCGCGTGGAAGATAACGCCGCCAAAGCCGTTCTCGATAGCAACGGTCATCTTGCCGGCAGGACAGTAATCGGCGGTAAGATTTGTCACAGCCTGCTGTGCGGCGCGAAGTCCGATATCGCAGGGCTTGAAGATCTCAAAGACCTCAAGGCCCATTCCTCGGCCGGGGCCAAAGTTTCCGGACTGATTCTCGCCCTTGTCCGAAGCCGTAACGTTGCAGAACATACGGGTGCGAAGGTGTCTGTCCGACGTCAGCAGTCCCTCGGTATTGGCAATCTGAATGGTATGGTCAACGGTAATAAGAGTACCGACTACCTGCGCAATGCGTGCATCGTAGCCGCGTGCCGCGCTGTCCGCTTCGCGGAGCAGATCGGTCTTAAGCTTCATCTCCGCGCTTGCGGGGACGATGCGAGCAGGATGGATGTTGGGGAAAATGCGCTCGGTCAGGCGAATGCAGACGTTTGCCTTTACGGCATCGCCAACCGCCTCTGCGACCGATCTTGCGCAAGCCACAAGCCCGTTTCTCGTAAGATCGGAGGTGGATGCAAAAACGGTGTTTGTGCCGACAAACGCACGGATGCCAACGCCCGAAATGGTGTTATCGGTGATGGTATCGATCTTGCTGTCGAGCAATCTTATATTTCCATTTCTCGTTTTCTCGAAATACACCTCGGCAAAATCCGCTCCCGTGGAAATGGCGATGCCGAGTATTTCCTCAAGTAAATTTTTCTCTATCATAATAAATCTCCATCAATTTTCGGCGCGCTCACCGAGAATATTTCTGTACTTCTGATAAAAGCTCTCAAAGTATCCGCCGTCGAGCGCATCTCTTATCTTCTGCATCAGCTCGTTGTAGAAATAGAGGTTGTGCGTAACGGCAAGCTGCATTCCCACAGCCTCCTTGGCCTTGATCAGGTGTCTGATATAGCTTCTGCTGTAATTTTGGCAGGCGGGGCAGTTGCAGCTTTCGCTGATGGGCTTTGGATCCTTTGCGTATCTCTCGTTCTGAATATTGATCTTGCCCTCCCAGGTAAAGAGGTTTCCGTGTCTCGCGTTGCGCGAGGGCATAACGCAGTCAAAGAAATCAACGCCGAGGTGAACGGCCTCGAGAATATTCAGCGGCGTGCCGACACCCATAAGATATCTCGGCTTGTCGGTGGGCATATGGGGCTCGACCGCGTCGATTATGCGGTACATCTCCTCGGTCGCCTCGCCGACGGCAAGACCGCCGATGGCGTAACCGTCAAGATCGTACTCGGCAATGGTCTTCATATGCTCGATGCGGAGATCCTCATAGGTACTGCCCTGATTGATGCCGAAAAGCATCTGGTGCTTGTTTATGGTATCGTCAAGTCCGTTGAGTCTTGCCATTTCAGCCTTGCAACGAAGGAGCCAGCGCGCGGTTCTGTCGCAGGACTTCTTAACGTAATCGTAGGGCGCTGGATTCTCGATGCACTCGTCAAAGGCCATAGCAATGGTTGATGCAAGATTAGATTGGATCTGCATACTCTCCTCGGGGCCCATGAAAATGCGCTTACCGTCAATGTGGGAGGCGAAGGTTACGCCATCCTCATTGATTCGGCGAAGCTGGGAAAGCGAAAAGACCTGAAATCCGCCGCTATCGGTGAGGATCGGTCTGTCCCAGTTCATAAACTTGTGAAGTCCGCCCATATCGTGGATAAGTCTGTCACCGGGGCGAATGTGTAAGTGGTAGGTGTTGGACAGCTCAACCTGGCATCCGATCTCGCGGAGCAGCATGGTGTTGACGCCACCCTTGATGGCCGCGCAGGTACCAACGTTCATAAACACGGGGGTCTGAATGTCTCCGTGTACCGTGTGAAGTATTCCTCTGCGGGCTCTTCCGTCTTTTTTCAGTAATTCAAACATAATTCTCTCACATTCTGTTTTTCATATTTATCCCCGTAATTATACCACAAAAAAAATATTATTTCAATAGAAGATAAAAAATTCTCTTCAAGCTATTAACATTTTAGGGAAATTGTGATATAATTAATCAAGCAAATCGAAAATTCACCGTTTTTGGAGATCAAAATGGCAAAGAATAAAGAATATAAGGCCCTGAGAGAGCAATTTGAAAACCCCGACAGCCGCTATAAGCTGGCCGTATACTTTGACGCAAAGCAGACCGACGCGTCCGACGATGCGGCAAACTTCGTGCGCTCCTGCGAATCCCGCGATGTCGGTTGGGTCATCCCTCGGATATCGGAGGACAGAAGACTTGATCCCGGCGAGCTTGAGCACTTCCGCCACGCATACGCAAAAATGCTGGCCGTAGCACGCGAGAGACATCTCAGCATAATGTTCAATATCGAAGGCGCCATTGAGGACTGGATCCTGTCTCAGGAAGCCGAGCGCGGCGAGAACGCCATGCGCTCAAAAATACTTAACAAACGCGAATTTGCCTGCTCCCCCGACGAGGATACGAAGATAAAGCTGCCACGGGAGGGCGTTCTTATGTCCGTTGTAGCCGTTAACGAGTACAACGGCGAGATCATAGACCTTCGCAAATTCGTAAACGAGGAAAACACTCTTGTCTGGCATTGCCCTCAGGGAAGCTGGATAGTTAACGCCTACGTCTGCACAGACGATAAAAACAGAAACTATGCCAACGTGCTGAATTATAAGAGCTCGATGATGCTTCTTGAAAAGGCTTACAGCCTCTTTGAGGACATTTTCAAGGGCTACACCTCAAAGGAGCTTGAGGTTCTCGCCTATTCAAATCTTTGCTTCAATACACAGAACAGACGTGACTGGGATCCCGATTTCAATCGCGTTTTCGAGGAAAATTACGGCTTTGATCCCGCGCCCTACTATCCTATGCTCTTTGCTACCACCGATGCCATCGCCCCACACATCAAGGCTCTTATGTTCGACTGTCGCGCACGAATGATGCGTGACGGAATGGTCAAGGCTCTGCACGATTTTGCACAGAAGAAAAAGATGTCGGTTCTCGGCAGCCTTGCCGAGCCCAAGCTCTCGGCCTGCTCCTTTGTAAACGGGGATGCAATGCTCAACTCCCAATTCGCACCGGGTGCGCTTTATGACCGCGCCTATATGTACGGCACGAATTCGGTCAAGATTGCCGCGGGAACCTCCTACAATTTCGGCAACGATAACGTAACCTGCGAGCTTTTCCGCGATTATTATAAGATTTCCAAGCGCATAATGTATAACGATATGCTTAATGCATACGCCAGAGGTGCCAATATTATGGTTGCCCATATGCCCAAGATCGAGCAGGAGACCAAGGGAGCACCCGTTCCCTTCGTCAAGTCGGAGACCGCACCCTCCTGGCAGGGCGAGTTCGCCTTCTTTACCTCCCGCACCCAAGCTCTGCTTCGCGGAGGCGACCACATTGCCGATATTGCCCTGCTCTACCCGATCTATCACATTCACTCCAAAGTCACCCTTTACGAGGACAAAAATGCCGAGGATTTTGAATACCCCTCGACCCCCGACAACCTTGATTATATGACGGTCATAAACAGCATCTCCACCTACGCAGGTCACGATCTGACCGTCATCCACCCCGATTCCATGAACGATAAGGTCAAGGTCGAGGGCGGCAAGCTGATTCTTGACAACGGCAAGAGCAAAGAGACCTTCTCGGTGCTCGTTCTCCCCGCAACTCCCATCATCAGCCTGAACAGCGCAAGAAAGATCCTGCATTTCTTCAATCAGGGCGGTAAGATCATCGCCACGGGCGAGCTCCCCAAAATGGCATTTGAGTACAACGGCAACAAAAAGGCCGACCGCGAGATTCGCGAGATCATGGATATGGTATTCGGTCACGATGCCAGCGACCCGAACATTATGAAGAGCTTCTGCTATAACAAAAACGAGAACGGCGGCGAGGCCTACTTCCTATACTTCTCGAGAACGGCGGCCGACGGCACCAATATGGTCTCCAGCCGACAGCTCAGCGAGGCGCTTGCATCCTTCGATATTCCCTATGACATCTACCTTCCTGGAATGCCGAGATTTGAGGCCACGGGCGCGCTTAATAACGCCTACAAGGAATTTGTCCGCCTCGGTCTTAACACGGCCATCCCCGGCGGCGGAATGCTGAATCATATCCACAAAAAGCGCGGCAGCACGGATATCTACTATTTCTCAAACACCACGGAAAAGGACTACGAGCACACCGCACTGCTTCGCGGCACCCTTTCTCCCGAGATTTGGGATCCGCACACCGTAACCTTCTCGCCCGCAGAATTTTCCTACGTTAAGCATAACGGCGAGATCTACACCGAGATCAAGCTCAATCTCCCTCACTCCAAATCTCTGTTTATTATTTCGGACACAGAGGTCAACAAGCCCGAGATACCGAGCTATATCCCCATTTTAAATTAAAAGACATACCCGACCGCCATATGGCGGTCGGGTAATTTTTACTTTAATTTGGGATATTTACCGTTTTCAAAGTCCAGGTCGGAGAAATCCCAGATATCCTCGCTCCAGCAGAGAGCGTCGGTATAGAAACCTTTAGAATTCAGCATTGTGTTATCGCACGGAATAATATCATAAAAAGCGTCATCCTCATATATTACCTTTGCATAACAGTTTTTTGCCTCTTTGATCTCCGAAGGCTTGAGCAATGAAGCATCACGGTTCAGAAAAGCGCTTGCAATGTAAAACGTCTTGGTGGAAGAAACTGTTATTTCGCCGACATTCACACAGTTATTAATATCGGAATTGCCGGCAAACGAAATACCGGATACTCCTACCATGGATTCACACTCTGCAACAGTTATATCCCCGGTATTTATGCAATTCTCAATACCATAAACCGAGCCCCATCCGATTCCACCTATAAGTATATTGTTTTGGCCGCCGCGAATGTTGATATCTCCGTTGTTAATGCTGTTTTTCACGGATGTAGGTTGAGCAGAAATACCACCCGCCCAAACATAAACCAACGGATCACAAACAATAATATTACCGTTATTTGTACACTCCTTGATATTTCCACCATCTGCAGAAATACCTCCAACAAAACAAGTACCCATATGCAGTTGTGCTTCAAAAGAAACATTTCCGTAATTGGTGCTGTTGCTGATATTAGACGAGCAATTACCCGCAATACCTCCCACCTTTTCGTATCCGGTAACGTCTCCGTGGTTCTCACAGCCATCAATATTCGCTATTGCTACCCCCGCAATCCCGCCGGTTCTGTATCCGCCGGACACGCTACCGCGATTCGTGCAATCGTAAATGCCGGAATTTGATATGCCGGCAAAAGAAGAGTAACTTTCCAAAAGTCCAATTATTCCACCAACGTAAACGTGTCCGGACATCCCTTCCCTAGACGAAACGTTAAATATAGAATTTTCATCCACAGTACAATTTTGTATCACCAACACATCGGTTCCTGTATTTCTACCGGCAATAGCTCCGCAAAACACCGAAAAATCTCCGTCAATATCAGCATCAAAATCTACGATATACATAGCGTTTTCAATGTTAACATTGCTTATAAATCCGGATGCTGTGCTGAACAGTCCTAAATTATAATTGGCATTTTTCAGAGAACCAACCACCGACATATTCTTTATAGAATAGCCGTTTCCGTTGAAAACTCCCATAAATTCGTTGCCATACCATTCCATACCGGCGAGATCAATGTCGTTTGTCAATTCGTAATAATTAAATCCTTCATTCATTGTGAGGAGATCCTCGTAGGTAGAAACGTATCTCACTTCATCCGATGCCACGCGAACCGCCCCGTCACAAATATTAGACAAGGTCATAGTTTTAGACAAATATTGGTTACTGTAAGATATTCCGCTCAAACCGATCTCGGACCAAATGTCGTGAACCATCCAATCAACAGACATAATGTATCTGCTATTGTCGATCTTGGTGATATCCGTTATATCACATGATTCAAAATAATTTCCACCTATAATCCAATCCGCAACGACCTTATTAATATCATATCCGGTGGGATTATACACAGTAATCATGGCATACACCTGCTCGGATGTGAAGCACCAGTCAATCGGCTCATAATTTTCATTTACGAATTCAACCGATATGACCTCAAGCGTTCCGTTTATAAATGCATTGGACGTGCAGGTGGTTTTTGCCTTCATACCGTAAGTCGTATTGTTAAGCTCTATATTCAATTGCTCGATTGTAAGAGGTGTATCCCCACCGGCAAATTGACCGTTGTTTTTTATCTCAACAAAAATTCGGTTTGCGGTAGATGAAGTTGCCGTATTATACGTTTGGCCGTTTACAACCACCGAACCAATCTTTCCTCCCAAGGGATTGTCTATTTCCGCCTGCATAAAGATAGTCTCGCCAGAGGAAACGCCAGAGGTATTTATGATCTTTGTGGACATAACGTCTACGTATGGCATGGTTTTTATATCGGACGAAACACTTCCCGTCCTCACACCGTTACCGTCATCAAGATCATATTTGTATGTTATTTTAACGCAATAATCAGTATAATAGCTCAATGAATCGAAAGAAATTTTTTGATTACCGTTTTTACTCACAAGCTCACCGTCTTTGTATAGCTCCACAACATATCCTTTAAGCGTTCCGTCAATATCAGTATAGCTGTAATGACCGTTTGCCGTGTATTCCGTCAAATCCATATCTCCTATGGTAAACACGGGAGCCTGCTTTGCCTCTGTTGTGGCGGTTATCACTCTTGATTCATTATGCTTCCCTTGCCCGTCATTGAGATCGTACTCAAAAGATGCTTTTACAGTATATGAATTATCAGACAGCAAGCCGTTAAATTTACGGGTAGAAATACCCGACATTACCGTAACACCGTTATGCAGCAGCTCCAAGCTTGTGATTCTGCCCACGTTATCTACATCATTGTACAAAAGGTTGAAGGAAAGAGAAGATTGTGTCGTTTCTACAAAAGCAAGGGACAGCTCGGGAACTGATTTTGCCATCGTGGTAATCATTACATCTTGTTCTATATTTTGATTACCAGTTCCGTCATTAAGATTGTAAGTGTATATCAACTTGACAGTATACTCGTTATTTGAAAGCAGACCGTCAAATTCGCGCAGATCCGTGCTTTCCGCCGCTTCGACAAGAGCTTCACCAAGATACAGCTCGATCTTGCTTATGGCTCCGACCTCATCGGTGTCGGTTTCAACGATATCAAAACTGACCGAAGTCTGCGTCTTGGTCGGATTGTCAAATTCTACCGTGGGCGTTGACTTTGCATCGGTCGTGATATCCACGTTTTTCTCAACCGTCTGCTCTCCCTTGCCGTTGTTGAGATCATAAACGTATGTGAGTTTGACCGTGTACTTGTTGTTGGAAAGCAAGCCGTCAAATTCGCGCAGATCCGTGCTTTCCGCCGTTTTAACAAGAGTTTCACCCAGATAAAGCTCGATCTTACTTACGGCTCCGACCTCATCGGTGTCGGTCTCCATAACGTCAAAGCTAATCGATGTCTGTGTGTGCGTAGGTAAAGTCATTTCTATTTCAGGTACGGCTTTAGCCTCGGTCTTGAATATCTGTTCAATGCGCTCTACACCGCCATTATTACGATACTCCACTACCAATCTGTATTCGGTATCGGAAAGCAGACCCGAAACGGCCTTCGAAGCAACTTCAAACTCCGACACCTTTTCATCACCGCGAAGCAAAGTTATAGAGATTATCTCTCGCAACTCGGTGCTTTCGTTCCAAACAAAATCGAACTCCACGCCTTCCTTGCCGACGGCAAGATCCTTAAACGCTACGACCTCTCGCGTGGTTATTTCCTTTTCGAATATTACGTGAGGAACAAACCCTGCGCCGTCCAAAGCATCATAGGTTGCCACGATGGCATAGTTATAATATGACGAGGTTTTCAAGCCTTCAAACTTGATCTTTGTCGACTCTCCCGCCTTCAATTCACGCATTTCGATGATCTCGTTGCCGTCTGTGATTATGGCCTGAACGTTTCCACCGAAAAGCGCGATCAGCGAAAGCTCATCTGTAAGATCAACGTCGAATGTAAGGTCGTTAATTCCGATCACTTCATTTGTAACGGTCGCAGACGGCTGCCGCTCCGAATAAACACCTATGGACAGGGTCGGGTCTCCGTTCATAACAACGTATTTGGGAGTCTCTCTGTCAATGTACTGGATGGAGTCTATGGTATAATCAACGATGCCTTCTGCGTTTTCCGGCACCCTCACCTTGATTATAATATTTTCCATATCCGAGCCGTCCTCAAACATATAGCTGGCGTACGGAATTCCGTTGATCTTGAATGCCGTTATGGTGTAATCGTCGGGGTTATGGAAATGTACGGTAATGTATATTTCCTCGCCGGGCTTGGCATAATAAAGCCCTTCGCCGTGGATTATTTCAAGGCTTCCGTCAGGAGAGCCAACAGGATCATCGGGATATTCGGCATCTTCATCAACGATCTCCCCGATTGGCTTATTGCTCGGATTGTTGGATCCGTGGTTTCCGTTATTGCCGTCGGTGTTATCATTATCAAGCAACTCAATAGCAGACAGTCCAACAACGCGATCACCGTACATCACATCAGCTCCGCTCACTGAAGAAACCGACATACCGGTATATACCGGTGTCTGGCCCTCATGCGGAATCAGGATAGTTGACAATACAAGAGCGCCAAGCAGCGCGATCACGGCCGCAATGGCAATTACCGCTACGTATCCCTTTCTCTGCGGAGGTCGGCCTTGCCGACTTTTGTACTCAATTCGTTTGGCTGTATTTCGGTCTATAATATCCTCATCAATACCCGAAATAATATCCATATTTCTGTTATAACTGTCTTTCTTCATTAAAGATATCCCTCCTTCTCAAGCAGCGCCTTGAGTTCTCCTCGCATGCTTGCCAATGCTCTTGAAACGGTTTTTTCGCTTACGCCAAGCATTTGTGCAATATCCGCTATGTAGTCTGCGTAGTAGTAGCGGCAAACAAAAGCAAACTCATTGCGTTCGCTTTGCTCACGTATAAATGAGCTTATTATTTGGCTCAAGCGGTGTAACGAATATTCCTCTTCTGCCGAAGGAGAAGCAGAGAGACATTCGTCCAACTCGTGCAACGACACAGTAAGCTCGCTTGGAACGGTTTTTGCCGATCTGTTTTTTCTGTACCTATCCACTGCCGTATTCCTCATGATCTTTGAAATAAATATCTGAAAAGCGGTCGGTTTTGTGGGAGGAATACGATTCCACGTTCCGAGATACGTGTCATTCAAGCACTCCTCGCAGTCCAATTCATCGTGGACGATATTATATGCTATGGTAAAAAGATAATGGCCGTATTTTTTGTCGGTCTCGGATATGGCTCGTTCATTCCGTTCCCAATAGAGGTCTATTATCTTTTCGTCCGATAGCAATCGTCCTTCATTGAAATTACTTTGCTTTTTCATAGTCTCCTCTTTCTTTGATATTTTCCTTCACAACTACAAGTCGTAAAAATCATGAAATATCGGACATATTTTTTTAAAAAAAGCGCACCGAAGTGCGCATTTTTTTATTTTCCCGCTATTTTATTGGTCATAAAGAACAGTCTGAGACGGTAAAAGCCATAAACGCAAAGGCCACCTGCGGTAAACGGAAGCGTTGCCAAAAGCATAGGCAAGATCCCAAACGGCTCGAGCACTGCTCCTGCAATAATCGATGCGATAAAGAATAGCACTGCGAGAACTATTCTTGAAAAGGCAACGCGTCTCTTTGTCTTCGGTCCGCGGCGGCTTTCCGTAGCAAGATAAAGCATAGCTATAAGCAAATAGGATATGCCGAAGCCCATGATCGAAATAGCCCATACCGGGAAATTGGTCCAACCGACGACAAAACCGTACACCGCGCCGCCGATCAGGGCAAAGAATCCTACAAATATTCTCAGCATATTCGCGCGTTTTCCGTTTGAGCCCGCGGTTTTTTCATCGTATTGCTTTTTAGCGGACGAGTACGCATCGGCTCTGTTAAGCTTATCGGTAAATTGTTTGAATTCCCTTCTGTATGTTCTTGTGGCATCAAGCAGCTCGAGATCGCTTCTTGCCGAATTAACGGCTTCGATAGATTTTTTGCGCAGACTCTTGAGCTTGAATTTTGTGAAGAAAGAGCAACGATCAACCGTTCTGTCGTAATAATCCTCTATCTCGACGATTCTGGTTTTTATATTTTTAGGCGCACAGTCGTCTATTTCCACGTCCGGATTTGGTGCAGTATCAACCTCTGAGGTCTCCTCGTCCAACTCAAAATCGAAGCAAAACAGCTGCTCTTCGGAAGCATCTCCTATGATCTCGGCGCGGCAACCGTTATAGGAATCCTCGATAGCTTCCAAATATACGGCAAGGCTTTCAATATCTGATGCGTGCTCGGCCTCGGCAACTGCAACTATCGTTTTTTTGATAATTCCCTGCAGATTGTCATAATCGGACGCCTCAGAATATTCCAACGACATTTTCTTTATTTCTTTGAGCCTTTGTGTTATAACGGATTTGATCTCTTCAAGCTTCATTTTGCGTCTTTCCTTTCTTTCTTGAAATTGGAAACTGACCTTTACGGTGCTTTAATCAGTCAAAAATAACCGTATGAATACATTATACTACATATTTTGTTTTTTTGCAACACAAAAATATCCCGCAATTCGATCTTTCGAAAGAATTGCGGGAGTGTAATTCAGTTTTTGAGCCTAATAGGACTTACTTGGACTTGATATCGTTCTCGTACTTCTCAACCATCTTCTTGACCATCTAGCCGCCGATAGAACCGGCCTGACGGGAAGTAAGATCGCCGTTGTAACCCTGATTGAGAGTTACGCCAACCTCGTTTGCTGCCTCCATCTTGAACTGCTCAAGTGCCTTCTTTGCCTCGGGAACAAGTGTCTTATTGCTTGCCATATTGATTCTCCTTATTCTTGGGCGGAGCTTTCCCCACCCTTCTTTTCTTTTAAAATCTATGATTCATCGAGCCGCATTCTCGCGTGCTCTGATATTATTATCTTCGTTCCCGCGTTTTTTATAACTGCCAAAATTTATAAAAAAACAGACCGAAACATCTCGGTCTGTTTTTGAATTTATTTGGCGATAGTCTTGAAAACCTCTATTGCTTCCTGATATTCATCGCCCGCACCGCCGCATCCGGAAAGAACCGGCTCAACTCGGAGACAAAGCAAAGTATCTGCCGGAAGCCGACCGACACCGTTGGGGTTATTCTTGTATATTTGAGTATCCGAAAGCTTGATCGAATACGCATCGTTTGCGGTGTTCGGCACGTTTCCGCCGAATATATCGCTAAGATCCGCGAACACCTTAATGTCCTTGTATGTTTCGTAAACCGCGGGGTCTATGAGACAAATAGCATAGCTTCCTATACCAAGATGATCTCCAAAGGCCTTTGAGTTTTCAGCGGTGAGTTTCTTGTACGTGTTGATCTGGTCGTTGATGAGCTTTTCCCGCTCTTCCTCTGAAAAATCTCCGCCGTCCTCAGCAATATACTTATCCACCTCTTCCTCGGCCAGCTTTATCCACTGTTCCTCGGTGTATACAGTCAAAACGTTAATTGCGATACCGTTGCGAATTACTCCTCCGGGAGCGGCGCTGGTAAGGTTCTCATTGATCTCCGGAATATATTCAGCAGAATTGAAGGGACCGGAATAAAGAACCACAACGTCGGTCTTGGGTTTGGAGATACACGAGTATACGCAAACGGCAAGAACGAACGCCGAAAAGAGCGAAACGAGAACCTTCCATTTATGATAATACCAGAAATTCTCGAACTTCTTGGCAAAGCCTTCTTCAACCTTGATCTCGTTATCTGAATACTTATTATCCATATCAGTCAAGTCGCTTCATCGTGGGGAAAAGTAGCACGTCACGGATAGCGGCAGAGTCTGTAAGAAGCATACAGAGTCTGTCGATGCCGTAGCCGATTCCTCCTGTGGGCGGCATACCAATCTCAAGTGCGTTGAGGAAGTCCTCATCGGTATGATTGGCCTCTTCGTCACCTGCGGCAAGAGCTTCCTCCTGGGCGGCAAAGCGCTCGCGCTGGTCAATGGGGTCGTTAAGCTCGGAATATGCGTTGCACATTTCCCAGCCGTTCATAAACATCTCGAATCTCTCAACGTATTCGGGATCCTCGGGCTTCTTCTTGGTAAGGGGAGAAATTTCGATGGGGTGATCCATAACGAAGGTGGGCTGGATCAGGTGCTCCTCAACGAACTCCTCGAAGAAAAGATTGAGAATATCGCCCTTCTTGTGACGCTCCTCATACTCGATATGATGCTCCTTGGCTACGGCTCTTGCCTCCTCAAGGGTTTTGATCTCTCTGAAATCAACGCCCGAATACTTCTTGACGGCGTCAAGAACGGTAATTCGCTCAAAGGGCTTGCCGAGATCCATTTCAATGCCGTTGTAAGTAATGGTGGTGGTTCCGAGAACCTCCTGTGCCACGTAACGGAACATATTCTCGGTGAGATCCATCATACCGTGATAGTCGGTATATGCCTGGTAAAGCTCCATCAGAGTAAACTCGGGATTGTGGCGTGTATCGCAGCCCTCGTTACGGAAAACGCGACCGATCTCGTAAACGCGGTCGATGCCGCCGACGATAAGTCTCTTGAGGTAGAGCTCGAGGGAGATTCGAAGCTTGAAATCCTCGTTCAGCGCATTGTGATGAGTCTCGAAGGGACGAGCGGATGCGCCGCCCGCATTGGCGACGAGAATAGGCGTCTCGACCTCAATAAAGCCCTGTGCGTCAAGGAACTTACGGATGGTGCTGATGATTCTCGATCTCTTGACAAAGGTATCCTTGACCTCGGGATTCATGATCAGGTCAAGATATCTCTGACGGTAACGGGTGTCTGTGTTGGTAAGTCCGTGGAATTTCTCGGGCAGAGGACGGAGAGACTTTGACAGCATCTCTATCTTAGTTGCGTGAACCGAGATCTCTCCCATTCTGGTGCGGAAGACAAAGCCTTCAACGCCGATGATGTCTCCGATATCCCACTTCTTGAAGCCTGCGTAAACCTCCTCGCCGACGTCGTTGACACGAACGTAGCACTGGATTCTTCCCTTGCCGTCGGCGATGGTAATAAAGCTTGCCTTGCCCATAACGCGGAAGGTCATAATACGTCCGGCAACGCGAACGGTTCTAGGCTCCTCCTCGTCATCCTTGAACTCGGCCTTGATATCCTCGGAATAAGCGGTAAAATCATACTTCACCTTCTCGAAAGGATTGTTTCCGGCCTCGCACATATCCGCCAGCTTTTCGCGACGGATCTTAAGGATCTCGCTGAGCTCCTGCTCGGAGATCTCCTCGTTTTCAATTTCAGGATTGATATTCTGATTTTCTGCCATATTAAACTCCAAATTGATTAGTGATTTCTCGAAACTTCACGAACCTCGATGTGAAGCTGACCCGAAGGGGTATCGACTACAATGTTCGCACCCTTGGAGGCCTTGTTTTCGATAAGTGTTTTTCCGATGGGAGACTGATCGGAGATCTTGCCGTTAGCGGGATCGGCCTCGTTGGAGCCGACGATGCTGTACTCGATCTCTTCGTCATCATCAATAATATAAATCTTGACGGTGGAACCGATGCTGACAACGGAGGTGTCGATCTTGGTCTCGTCAACTATCTCTGCATTTGCAATGAGTTCTTCAAGTTCTTTGATACGTGCTTCGGTCTTTGCCTGTTCGTTTCTTGCCTCATCGTACTCGGAGTTTTCCGAAAGGTCTCCGAAGGAGCGGGCGGTGGAAAGATCCTTTTTGACCTCTTCACGTTTTACGTTTTTCAAATAATCAAGTTCGTCCTTAAGTGCTTTGAATCCTTCTTGTGTGTAAAGCTTTCCCTTGGTAGCCATAGCTTTTTCTCCTATATGATTAATTATTTATTTTTCAGTATTTCGAGCGCTCGGGCAAGCTGATTGTCCTGCGCCTGATTTTCTTCAAGCAAGCTGTACGGATTCAGCTTTGCAGCCTCCTCCGAAAGCACGACCTCACAGCCCTCATCGGGTACTATACCCACGCCGTGATAATTATCGGATATGGGCGGAAAATAGAAGCTTGTCGTAAGCTTCATTGCGCCCTTGAGTCCGTAATAAGAAAGGTCGATTATAGACTGCATACAGCCTTTTCCGTAGGACGTTTCACCGACCACGGTCGCAAGGCCGTAATCCTTCATTCCTGCGGTAAACAGCTCTGCCGCGCTGGCGGAATAACCGTTTATCAGTATAGCGGCCGGATAATTGCGGTATTTGGCAATATCCTCTTTTTTTACACTGCAGGTACTGTAATCACCGCCATAATTCACCGCTTCGCAGTAAGAAACGGTTTTCTGTGCTTTTTCGGGATCTATGCTTGATGAGGTTCTGATAAGTATATCCCCCTCGTTATAGAACCTTGAAAGCACCGCGGAAACCGAAGCGAGATCGCCACCGGGATTGTCGCGAAGATCATACACAAACTTTGTGCAACCGTCGGCGATCAGACTTTCCATCGCATCACAAAACTGTGTGGGTGTAGTCAGATTGAACTGCAGGATCTTAACGATTCCCACGCTGCTGTCGGCCTTGCTTTTTGCAAAAAGGACGGACGAGGACACAAAAGCCTCGCGCATAATGGAAAACGGTATGGGATCACCGAAATTCTCGCCTCTGACGACCGTGAACTCGCAAAGAGTTCCGGCAACGCCCTGAAGCTTCTTCAAGGCCATATCAAATCCGAGCTCCGAGACCTTTTCGCTGTTATCGCCCACACCGACGGCAACCACTAGGTCTCCGCGCTGCAAGCCGGCCTTCAAAGCAGGCGAATCAGGCTCGACTGACATTATTTCTATACAATTATATTCCGTATTCTCGATTACGGAAATTCCGATACCCTGCGTATTACCAACGTTGGACTCGTTGAGCTCCTTGAACTCCTCAGCCGTGTAGTAATAAGCATAATCGTCACCGACGGCCTGCGAATATGCCGCAACGACCATCTTGGCCAGCTCCTCGTCGCTGACGTCATAGTAGGAGTAATCGGCAATTATCGAAGTGATCGTGTCGATCAGCGCGCTTGACGATTGGGTAGACGGTTGGACGGGTATATTTATCGTGCAGGCGCAAAGAGTGACCGAAAGCACCAGCGCAATAAAGACAGTGAGAAATTTCTTGAACATATTTTATCTCCGGGTAAAATGGATTACGCGCGTTTACACGCAATATAAGCGAAACAGGGAAAACGCCCGTTCCGCTTATAATGACGATTAAAATTTAATGGGCTTGGAATTAAGGTATTTCTTAACCATCAAGGCGACCTTGAAGGTGATCGCGTGCTCGAATTCGCGCAGGTCAAGGCCCGTGAGCTTGCGGATCTTATCAAGTCTGTAAACGAGAGTGTTTCTGTGAACGAAAAGCTTTCTCGAGGTCTCGGAAACGTTGAGGTTATTCTCGAAGAAGCACTGAATGGTCATAAGAGTCTCACGGTCGAGGGACTCGAGAGAGCCCTTCTTGAAGACCTCCTGAAGAAACATCTCGCAGAGAGTGGTGGGAAGCTGATAAATAAGTCTTCCGATACCGAGATTCTCATAGCTGACAATATTCTTTTCGGTCTCGAATACCTTGCCGACGTCAAGAGCGACCTGAGCCTCCTTATAGGCACGTGCAAGATCCTTGATGTTATCTACTGTGGAAGAAATACCGATGGAGACCTTGGTATAGAACTCCGTGGAGAGAGTATCCGCAATATTGGTCGCGATCTTTTCTATATCCTTGGTATCTGTGTCGGGCTTAATATCCTTTACGAGAACGATATCGTGCTCACCGACGCTGATAACGTAGTCCTTGGACTTGTCGGGGAACATATTCTGGAGCATCTCAAAAGGCATCATATCGGTCTTACCGAAGAACTTGATCAGGAAAACGATTCTTGTCTCCTCGGTGTTGAAATGAAGCTCCTTGCTCTTGATATAAATATCGCTGGGCAGAATGTTATCAAGGATGATGTTCTTGATGAACGAGCCCTTATCGTACTTTTCATCGTAAAGATTCTTGATGTTTGAAAGTGCAACTGTAAGAAGCTTGGAGGTCTTTTCAGCCGCCTTGTCCTCGCCCTCAATAAAGGCAATGTACTCGGTCTTCGTGCCCATGCCGATGGGACGGTATGTATATCCCCCAACCGTCACGATCTCGGCGCTGTAAGCCAGCTCCTCACGGACGCCCTGCTTTATCTCGCCAATCTTGACAAGATCGGAACACGCGATGATAACGCCGTTCTCGTCCATTACGCCGATAACGCGATCAACCGCCTCTTTCATCTGTTGGATTACGCCTTGGAATAATCTGTTAGACATATTTTGCCCCTCGTTTTTTATTTTTGTATATACTAACCTATATTTTACACTATTTTTTGTGATTTTTCAATAGGGTTTTCGATATTTTTTATAATTTTTTCAAAATTTTTTATCTATTTTTCACCAAGATAACCATTTAGGAAAGCTCAAATCGGCAAACCAATGCGCCGAGAACAAATCCGGAAACTGTTTCAGTGCGCAATATCCGCTTACCGAGACCTGTCATCATCATACCCGCTTCCCTTGCCTTTTCGGCTTCCGCGGGTGAAAAACCGCCCTCGGGCCCGATTACGACCGAAATGCTTTTGCCTTCGGCTTTATCAACACGGTCAAGGATCCTGCCAAGCGGCTCGGTTCCGTCCGCCTCATAGCAGAAAAGCGGAAGGTCGGCCGATGAAGCCTCCTTTACCATAGACGCGAAAGAAACGCAATTCCCAACCTCGGGTATTCTTCCCCGCCCGCTTTGCTTTGCGGCCTCAAGGGCTATGCGATTGCGCCTCTCGGATTTCTTTTGCTCGGCCTTGGAATCGGTCTTGGCAATGCAGTGCTCGGACTCAAAAAGCCTGATCTCATACACGCCGCATTCAACCGCCTTCTGGATAATGCTGTCCAGCTTATCACCCTTCGGCAACGCCTGCCACAGAATGACTTTAAAAGGCGGCTCGGTATTCGATTCCTTAGATTCCACGATCCTTGCGACAACGTCCTCGCCAAAATCGGTCAGCTCGCAGTCATACTCTCGGCTCTCGCCGTCGCAGACCGTAATATGCTCGCCCTTTGCCATTCGCAGAGAACGCGAAATATGGGTAGCGTCTGCGCCGGAAATGGTGACCGTTCCGTCACTTATGCAATTTTTATCAACAAAAAATCTGGGCATAGCCGACTCCGTGAAGCAACGTTAAATTTTGTGAATGCCTATATATTATACAACATAATATCCAAAATGTCAAACACTTTTTCGTCATTTTTACAATTTTCATGTAATTTTTTACAAATCGGACTCTTGTTTTTTATGTAAAGTTATCAACAGACAAAAAAGAGGCACGGATCGGCGCAAACCTTTCCGTGCCCACAATATTTTATTTTGTCATTTTTTCCTGCTTGACCTTATGGTCGATAACGTGGCGCGAGGCCAGCTCCCTGTGTATGTCCTCAAGAGATATGCCCATCTGGATCATCAGCACCATTACGTGATACGCAAGGTCGGAGATCTCGTAAACAGTCTCCGCCTTATCGTCGGCCTTTCCGGCGATAATGACCTCGGTACATTCCTCGCCTACCTTTTTCAGGATCTTATCAATTCCCTTTTCAAACAGATAAGTGGTGTAAGAGCCTTCTTTTTTCTCGGTTTTTCTGCCCTCGATCAGCTTCATAAGTCCCTCGTAAGAGAATTCGTGGCGCTCCTCACTCTCAAAAAGTGTGTTCTCAAAGCAGCTCTTCGTGCCAAGATGGCAAGCCGGGCCGTCGGGCTCTACCATGACCTGCAGAGCATCGTAATCACAATCTGCGGTAATAGAAACTATGTGCTGATAATTTCCGCTGGTCTCGCCCTTGAGCCAAAGTTCTTGGCGGGAACGGCTCCAGAAACAGGTCAGCTCCTTTTCGAGAGAGATCTTCAGGCTATCGCGATTCATGTAAGCCAGCGTAAGCACCTTTTTCGAAACGGCATCCACAACGATGGCGGGAATAAGGCCCTTTTCGTCAAATTTAAGCTTTTCAATATCAAAATTTATCATATCCGTACCTCTTTAAATTCTCATTGGTATGCCGCTTTCGGCAAGTGTCTTTTTAAGGTCGGGGATGGCGACCTCCCTGAAGTGAAAAATAGAAGCAGCGAGTCCCGCGTCCACGCAGGGGATCTCCTTGAAGAGCTTTACGAAATCGTCGATCTTCCCCGCTCCGCCCGAGGCGATAACGGGAACGGAAACAATATCGCAAACAGCTCGCAGCATCTCAAGATCAAAGCCCTGCTTTACCCCGTCCGTATCTATGGAGTTGACAACTATCTCGCCCGCGCCCGATTCAACGCCACGTCTGATCCACTCGAGGGCATCCATACCTGTATTTTCGCGCCCTCCTTTGGCGAACACACGGAATACACCGTCCACTCTCTTTACGTCGGCAGACAACACAACGCACTGATCGCCGTATCTTTTTGCGGCCTCGTAAATAAGCGACGGATTGCGGATCGCGCCTGTATTGACACTGACCTTATCGGCACCGCATTTAAGAACGCGGTCAAAATCCTCAAGCGTGTTGATTCCTCCGCCAACGGTCAGCGGAATAAAAACCTTACTTGCCACCTCGGTCAGCACGTCCGTGAAGAGCCGTCTGCCCTCGGCGGATGCGGTTATATCGTAAAACACAAGCTCGTCGGCGCCGCATTCGCTGTAATACGCGGCAAGCTCCACGGGCGAGGAAACGTCGGAAAGTCCCTCAAAGTTCACGCCCTTGACCACCCGACCGTTCTTGACGTCGAGGCACGGAATTATTCTTTTCGTGATCATTTTGTCACCTCAACTGCTTCCTTAACGGAGATTGCACCGGTATAATAGGCCTTGCCGATTATGGCTCCGTATATGCCGAGCCCTTGCAGCCTCTTCACGTCATCGATGGATGAAACACCGCCCGAGGCCGTGATCTTGACCGAAAAGCGCTCGGACATCTCGCGGTAAAGCTCGTGATTCGTGCCCTTCATTGCGCCGTCTCGGGAAATATCTGTGCAAATAATATTATCCACACCGATATCCTCCATCCTCTTGCAAAAATCCATTGCAAGAAGCTCGGATTTCTCTGTCCAGCCGCGAATGGCCACGTATCCGTCCTTTATATCTACACCTACGGCGATCTTATCGCCGTGCTTTTTCACGGCGGCCTCAACGAAGCCGTCTTCGGTGACGGCGGCGGTTCCGAGGATCACCCGGCTGACACCGCTGTCGATATATCGGTCAATGACCTCCATACTGCGTATACCGCCACCGACCTCGGTGAAAAGGCCGTAGGTCTTTGCTATATTTGAAATTATGTCTATATTGGGCGTTTTGCCGGTCTTTGCTCCCTCAAGGTCAACAACGTGAATGTGAGTCGCGCCCTGCGCCGCAAAATCCGCGGCTATCTCGGGCGGATTTTCCGAATAGACGGTCATCTCGTTATAATTCCCCTTGAAAAGGCGCACGGCCTTACCCTCGTAAAGATCTATTGCGGGAAAAATTATCATTTTGTGTTCTCCATTTCACAGAAAGCGCGCAGGATGCCGAGTCCCACCTTTCCGCTCTTTTCGGGATGAAATTGACAGCCGAAAACGTTATCGCGGGCAACGGCGGCCGTCAACGGTGCGCCGTATTCCGATCTTGCGATAACGTACTCATCGCAATTTGCGGCGTAATACGAATGAACGAAATAAACGCAATCGCCTTCTTTTATGTGCTTGAAGATGGGGCTCGTTACACCGCCGAAATCAAGGGCGTTCCAGCCGATATGCGGGATCTTCAGACCCTTCGGAATAACGTCGGCAATAGGTCTGACCTCACCGGGGATAAGTCCGAGCCCCTCATGCTCGCCGTATTCGTAGCTCCTCTCGAAAAGCATCTGCATACCGAGGCAAATGCCGAGAACGGGCTTCCCTGCCCGAGCCTCGCTTACCACGACCTCGGCAAGTCCGCCTTCGCGCAGCTTTCTCGCCGCATCCTCGAAGGCACCGACGCCCGGAAGAATTATCTTTTCCGCGCTTCTGATCTCATCCGCATCACCGGTCACCTTTGCCTCAGCGCCGATGGCAAGAAGCGAGCTTTTAAGCGAGAAAAGATTGCCCACGCCGTAATCAACTATGGCGATCATCAAAGGACTCCCTTCGTGGACGGGATCTCACCCGCCGCCGTGCTGTCAATAGCCACAGCCGCCCTAAGGCTTCTTGCTACTGATTTGAACTGACCCTCGATTATGTGGTGAGCGTTTCTGCCGTCGAGCTGCTTTATGTGCAAAGTGCAATTTGCGTTGCGTACGAAGGCAAGCCAGAATTCCTCGGCAAGCTCGGTGTCAAAATCTCCGACCCTGCCCGACGAGAACTGTGCGCCGTATGCCAGATACGCGCGACCCGAAAGGTCGACCGACGAAAGGATCAGAGCCTCGTCCATGGGCAGAAGCATACTGCCGTAGCGAACGATGCCGCGCTTGTCCCCAAGGGCTTTATCGAATGCTGTGCCGAGACAAATACCGATATCCTCTGCCGTGTGGTGATAATCCACCTGCACGTCACCAACGCACTTGACGGTAAGATCAAATCTTCCGTGCTTTGCAAAGAGCGTCAGCATATGGTCGAGGAAGCCGCAACCGGTGTTTATTTCCGACCTGCCGCTTCCGTCGAGGTTGATGGAAAGCTCGATATCGGTCTCGTTGGTTTTGCGATTTATTTCGAATGTTCTCATTTTAAAATCCACGGCTTTCGATTTCGAAAGCCTTCCTTTCATTGGGAGTTGTGGGTGGTTTTGCACAGCAAAATCGGCGGTGTTCAACCGACGAAAGCCACAAAACCATTAGCTTGAAAATTTATTTTCAAGCTTTTTCCTCCAGTATCTCGCGCACCGTTTCGACTAACGCCTGCATCTGCTCGGGCAGTCCGACGGTTATGCGATTGTATTGGCAAATACGGGGCAGATCGAAGTGTCTGACAAGTATGCCGCGCTCCTTGAGCTCAAGATAAAGCTCTTTTCCGTCGATACCCGGGTGCTTTGCGAAGATAAAGTTAGCCGACGAATCGGTCATCTCAAAGCCAAGCTTTTTCAGCTCATCGCTTGCGTACTCACGGGACGAAATAATAACGTCGCGGTTATTTTTCATATACTCGTCATCGGTAAGCGCACCGATTCCCGCCGCCATAGTCATTGCATTGACGTTATACGGATTCGTGGAATACTTTATGGTATTCATATCGTTTATCAGCTCGCGGTCGGCAATGCCCGCGCCGAGTCTCGCGCCTGCCAGCGACCTCGATTTTGAGAACGTCTGGGTGACGATGAGGTTCTTGTACTTTTTGATCAACGGAATACAGCTTTCGGCACCAAAATCAACGTAGGCCTCGTCAATTACAACGATATTATCGGGGTTTGAAGCCACTATACGCTCGATCTCGGCCACCGTCAACGCGATTCCCGTGGGTGCGTTGGGATTTGCAATAAATATGTTCTTGCCTATTCCGATGTAATCCTCAACGTTAACAGAGAAATCCTCGCGCAGCGGAATCGTCTCATAGGGGATCCTGTTGAGCTGTGCAAAAACGGGATAAAAGCCGTATGTTATATCGGGAAATACCGCGGGATGCGCCTCGTCGCAGAAGGCCATAAAGGCAAAATTCAATATCTCGTCCGAGCCGTTGGTCATAAGTACCTCCTCAGGCTCCACACCGTTATACTCCGCAAAAAGCTCGGTCAGCCTTTTGCATTTCGGGTCGGAGTAAAGCTGAAGATTTCTGCCCGCCGCCGCGAGATTTTCCTGCGCGCTCGGCGAAGGAGGAAATGGCGACTCGTTGGTATTGAGTTTTATATATTTTCTCGTTGCCTGAGGCTGCTCGCCCGGAACGTAGGGAACGAGTGCCGAATGGCGTTTGCTGAAAAACTTGCTCATATCAGTCTTCAAGTCTGACAACGGCGCTCTTCGCGTGGGCGGTCAGGCCTTCCTTCTTTGCGAAATATTCAACGTCGCGGGCGATGCCTTCAAGCGCCTCGCGTGTGTAGTAGGTGTACTGGGTTTTCTTGACGAAATCGTCAACCGACAAGGGGCTCGAAAATCTTGCGGTGCCGCTGGTGGGCAACGTGTGATTAGGACCCGCCATATAATCGCCGAAGGCCTCGGGGCAATTTCTGCCCATGAAGATGGAGCCTGCGTGGCGAATGGCATCGAGATAATCAAAGGGATTGTCCACGCAGAGCTCAAGGTGCTCGGGGGCGATCTCATTTGCGATCTCAATGGCCGCGTAAAGCGACTTTGCAACGATTATCTTGCCGTTATTGTCGATGGATGCGCGCGCGATCTCGGCTCTCTCAAGCTGAGGGATCTGGACTTCAAGCTCATCCCTGACCTTCTCCGCAAGCTCAAGAGAATCGGTGACAAGCACAGCGCTTGCCAGCTTATCGTGCTCGGCCTGGGATAAAAGATCGGCGGCGGCGTGTTTGGGATTTGTCTTGCCGTCGGCAACGATGAGTATCTCGCTGGGGCCTGCGATCATATCGATTGAGACCACGCCGAAGACCTGCTTTTTGGACTCTGCCACAAAGGCATTGCCCGGGCCGACGATCTTATCCACCTTCGGCACGCTCTCGGTTCCGTAAGCCAGCGCGGCCACGGCCTGCGCGCCGCCGAGCTTAAAGATCTTGTCAACGCCTGCGATCCTTGCGGCGGCGAGGATGGCGGGGTTGACCTTGCCGTCCTTGCCGGGAGGCGTGACCATTACGATCTCGCGGCAACCTGCGATCTTTGCGGGAATAGAGTCCATAAGCACGGTTGATGGATAAGCGGCGGTGCCGCCGGGCACGTAAAGACCCACCTTATCGATGGGAATGACCTTCTGTCCCACCACAACGCCGGGTTCGTCGTTTATAATAAAGCTGTTTCTGACCTGCTTCTCGTGGAATTTTCTGATATTCTTGGCGGCGCGCTCAAGCACCTCGATAAAACGGGGCTCGGTCGCGGCCATAGCCTCGTCGAGCTCGGCCTCACTCACCTGCAGATCGGTCAGCTTGGCCTTGTCGAACTTCTCGCAGTACGCGAAAAGCGCGCGGTCGCCCTCGGCTCTTACCGTTGCGATGATCTCGGCAACGATGTCCTCCACGTTGACCGTGGGCTCGACCCTTGCAAAAATATCCTTGTTATCTATTTCTCCGTATTTAAGAATCTTAATCATTGTGCTTTGTCCTTTACCTGCTGTGCAAGACTGTTTTTGAGCAGCTCGATCTGCTCGCTCTTGAATTTGAAGCCCGACTTGTTTGCAATAAGCCTTGCGCTGATGGGAACGATGGTCTCAATAACCTCAAGATTGTTTTCCTTCAGTGTGGTTCCCGTCTCGACTATATCGACGATAACGTCAGAAAGGCCGAGAATGGGCGCGATCTCGATGGAGCCGTTGAGATGGATAATATCGATGTCGCGGCCTTGCGAATTATAATAAGTCGCGGCAATGTTCGAAAACTTGGTGGCCACCTTCAGAGTCTTTTGGGGATCGTCGCGGAAGCCTGCCTTGGCGGCAACGGCCATTCTGCATTTTCCGATATCGAGGTCAAGAAGCTCGTACACGTTGGGGCGGTATTCAAGCAAAATATCCTTGCCCGCCACGCCGATATCGGCGGCGCCGCGCTCAACGTATATGGCAACGTCGGAGGGCTTGACCCAGAAATATCTGACTCCGACCTCCTCGTTTTCAAATATGAGCTTTCTGTTATTTTCTTTTATGGACGGGCACTCAAAGCCCGCCTTTTCAAACATGGCATAAACCTTTTCGCCAAGCCTGCCCTTGGGCAGAGCTACGTTAAGCATTGTTTTCAAGGGTTGTTACCTCCCCGTCCTTAAGAATCAGAACCTCGCGACAGCGGAGCTTTTCGGGAATGCGCCTCTGCGCCGTAACGCTCTTGCCCGATGCCGTCAGCTCTCCGACCGCGCGGCTGACCGTGTCAAGATCAGCCGTGCCATCGTAAAGAAGCAGAGTATCAACGTCATATCTGTCCGAATTATCGGTCATTCTCTCAAGCGTGTCGAGATACACGGCAAATCCGATAGCACCCGATCTGCGGCCCATCTTCTTCATCAGCTTATCGTACTGACCTCCCGAAAGCACGCTGTCGGGCACGCCGTTTATAAAGCCCTTGAAGACCAGGCCGTTATAATAATGTATATCGTTGACAACAGAAAAATCAATGTGCAGTCTGTCACCCACGCCGAAGGCATCAAAGGCGCGGCAGAGCTTTATGAACTGCGACGCGGCCGTCATATCGGGATAGTCTGCGGCGATCTGCTCAAGTGCGGGCAGAATGCTGTCTACCGTACCGTAAAGCGAGACCACCTGTTTGAAAAGCTCCGACATATTACTGTCTACCGCCAGATCCTCGCAAATAGCCGAGAGATCGTGCAGATTCTTCTCGCCTATGCAGTGAATAATGGAATCACGGTCACTGCCCGTGACGCCGAGTGCGTCGATAATATATGAAATTATACCGAGATGGGATATATCGAGAATATAATCGGGTGAGACGTACTCAAGGCTCTTTGCCGCAAGCGATATGACCTCGCAAAGGCAATAATCGTCAAGATCACCGATGCATTCAAGACCCACCTGCATAAGCTCACGAAAGGCGTGCGTTCTGTCGGATACACGGTAAACGTTTTCATTATAATATACCTTGCTGACACAGCCGACCTCGTCCTTACTGTTCTTTATGATGGACAGAGTCACGTCGGGCTTCAACGCCATCAGCTTTCCGTTGGTATCCGTAAAGGTAATAACATTCTCCGAAATCAGGAAGTCCTTGTTCTTTACGTAGAGATCGTATTCCTCGAACTTATTCATTTTATACTGTGAGTAGCCGAGCCCCGCATAGAGCTCGCGCAAGCCGAAAACGACCTTTTCATCGTTCTTCAGCATTTTAAAACCGCTCATTTATCTTCCTCCGAAAGCTTTTTCAGAGCGCTCTTGTATCCGTTGCCGTAAACAAGGCACTTGTTCACGCGGCTGATAGTGGCAGTGCTGGCACCCGTCGCCGCTGAAATATCAAGATAATTTTTGCCGCTGTTGAGCATCTCTGCAACCTCAAAGCGCTGCGAGATGGCCAAAAGCTCATTTATGGTGCACACGTCCTCAAAGAAGCTGTAGCACTCCTCTATCGACTCAAGATTCAAAATAGCCTTGAAAAGCTTATCCATGTTTTCGGTATGTAAGGCGTCCATATTTTTTCTCCGTTTCATATATTGTAATAAACTATGGGCAACGCATAACATTTTAGCACACTAAATCGATAAAGTCAATAGCTTTTCGCAAAAATATGTCGGCGGATGCAAAAAATCTGCACAGCCGACATATTTTGTCAAATATTAGTTAGCGAGAGTGGCCGCCATCACAGCCTTGATGGTGTGCATACGGTTCTCGGCCTCCTGAAATACTATGGATCTTTCGCTCTCGAAGACCTCGTCCGTGACCTCCATACAGTCTATCTCAAACTTATCGTAGATCTCGCGGCCGATCTTGGTCTTGAGATCGTGGAATGCGGGCAGGCAGTGCATAAAGCAGCAGCCCTCGCCTGCGTTGTTCATAAGCTCCATAGTAACTCGGTAAGGAGTCAGCTCGCGGATGCGCTCCTCCCACACGTTGTCGGGCTCACCCATGGAGACCCAAACGTCGGTGTAGATAACGTCCGCACCCTTTGTGGCAACTATCGGATCTTCAATAAATTCAAGGGTCGCGCCGGTCTCCGAGGCGATCTTTGCGCACTCATTAACGAGCGCCTGATCGGGGAAATATTTTTTGGGAGCGCAAGCAACGAAGTGCATACCCATCTTGGCACAGCCGACCATCAGCGAGTTGCCCATATTGTATCGTGCATCACCCATATAAACAAGCTTTTTGCCCTCAAGCGTTCCAAACTGCTCCTTTATCGTAAGGAAATCGGCAAGGATCTGTGTGGGGTGGAACTCGTTGGTCAGACCGTTCCACACGGGAACTCCCGCATAGTGAGCAAGCTCCTCAACGAGCTCCTGACCGTATCCGCGATATTCGATACCGTCGAACATTCCTCCGAGCACGCGAGCCGTATCGGCAATGCTTTCTTTCTTGCCGATCTGCGAGCCCTGGCTGTCAAGATAAACGGGATGCATACCAAGATCTGCCGCCGCAACCTCGAAGGCGCAACGGGTTCTGGTGCTGGTCTTTTCAAAGATCAGCGCAATATTCTTGCCCTCGCAGATCCTGTGAGGGATGCCCGCCTTTTTCTGAGCCTTCAGCTCGGAGGCGTAATCTATAAGTCCCGCGATCTCGGCGGGGGTAAAATCAAGCAATTTAAGGAAGCTCTTTCCTTTAAGCGATATTACCATAACTATCTCCTGAAATTATTATTTGCAAGCGTTCTTGATGACCTCAACGGCCTCCATAAGAACGTACATCGGAATATTGAGTGCAGGAAGAAGTCTGACCTTGTCCTTTGCGGTCAGGCAAAGCACGCCGTTCTCCATACACTTTTTGAGAACTTCACCGGCGGGCTTTGCGGTTTTGATGCCGATCATAAGACCCATTCCGCTGACCGAATCGATGCCCTCAGCCCCCTCAAGGGCGGCGAACACTGCCCTGCTCTTTTCCTTGACCTCCGAGAGGAACTCGGGGGTAAGTCTTTCGATAATGCTGACAGCCCCCGCACAGCACACGGGGTTTCCGCCGAAGGTGGAGCCGTGGTCGCCGTAGCCGAGAACGTTCTGCACCTTATCGGACAGCAGAGCCGCACCGAGAGGCAGGCCGCCGCCGATGCCCTTTGCAGTGGATACCACGTCGGGCTCGATGCCGTAATTCATATACGCGTAAAGCTCACCGGTGCGTCCGTTGCCCGTCTGCACCTCGTCAACTATGAGAATTATATCCTCTTTCTTTGCGAAATCCGCGATAGCCTTGACGAAATCCTTATCAAGGGACATAACGCCGCCCTCGCCCTGAACGCACTCGATCATTATGGCGGCGGTCTTGTTCTCACGCGCCAGCTTGATCAGCGCCTCGGTGTCGTTCGCGGGCGTATGCACAAACCCGGGTGTCAGAGGCTGAAACAGCTTATGGAAATGATCCTGCCCCGTGGCGGCAAGAGTGGTCAGAGTTCTGCCGTGGAAGCTGTTCACGAGAGTGATGACCGTGCTGTATTCTGCTCCCTTTTTCTCGGCGGCGTATTTTCTCGCCACCTTAATGGCGCACTCGTTTGCCTCGGCTCCCGAATTAGCGAAAAACACCTTTTTCATTCCCGTCTTCTCGCAAAGCAGCTTTGCAAGGCGCGCGCAGGGCTCCGTGTAATACAGATTTGACATATGCTGAACCTGGGAGAGCTGTGCCGTAACGGCCGCCGTCCACACGTCGTCGGCGATTCCGAAGCTCGTGACTCCGATGCCCGAGCCCATATCTATATAACGCTTTCCGTTTTCGTCGTAGACCAGCGAGCCCTTGCCCGACACGATCTGCACGTCGAAACGGTTGTAGGTATTTGCTACGTATTCTTTATCTATTTGCTTAACAGACATTTCAATCTCCCGTGACCATAGTTCCCGCACCTTCGTCGGTTAAAAGCTCCATCAAAATGGAGTGAGAAATGCGGCCATCCATTATTGTAACGTTCTTTACACCTGCTCCGATAGCCTCAATACAGCAATCGACCTTGGGGATCATTCCTCCGCAAATGATACCCTCCTCGTGAAGCTTTTTCGCCTCGGATATCGTAAGCTCCGGAATAAGAGACCCGGGATCTTCGCGGTCGCGGAGGATGCCGGCAATATCCGTCATCATAAGAAGCCTCTCAGCACCGAGAGCTCCCGCTATGTATGCCGCCGCCGTATCTCCGTTTATGTTATACACGTTGCCGTGGCGGTCGCTGGCTACCGTTGAAATGACCGGGATATAATTTTTTTCAAGCAGATCGGTGATGGGCTGTGTACGTATTTTTGTAATCTTGCCAACGTAACCCAATCTTTCGTCTTTTATTTTTGCCTCGATCATACCGCCATCCATACCGGAAAGGCCCACGGCGTGTCCCCCCTTCATCTGAAGCAGAGTAACGAGCGATTTGTTAACCTTGCCGGCGAGAACCATCTGAACGATATCGACAGTCTCCTTATCGGTTACACGAAGACCGTCTATAAATTCAGGCTTTTTTCCGAGCTTGCCCATAATTTCGTTTATTTCGGGGCCACCGCCATGAACGAGAACCACCTTAACTCCGACAAGCCACAAAAGAGCAATATCCTCCATAACCTGTTCCTTGAGCTGCTCGTTTATCATAGCATTGCCGCCGTATTTTATGACGATTATTTTTCCGTTGAATTTTTTAATATACGGCAGAGCTTGAGTTAATACCTCCGCGCGCTCCGCGTTCGAAAACATTTCTTTCATAATCTTCTCCATATTATGTACGGTAGTCGCCGTTGATTTTCACGTAATCGTAGGTCAGATCACAGCCCCAAGCGGTTGCCGAGCAGTCGCCGTTGCCGAGGGAGACGAGGATCTCGATCTCCTTCTCAAGCAGTATCTCCTTGGCCTTTTCCTCTGAAAAATCAACGCCCGCCCCGTTTTTGCAAACGGCGATCTCGCCCTTGGCACTCTTGAAGGAAACGTCAACGGCGTTAACGTCCACGGCCGCTCCGCTGTAGCCGATAGCGCAGAGCACGCGTCCCCAGTTGGCATCGGCACCGAACATTGCCGCCTTGAGAAGGCTCGAGCAGATAACGCTCTTGGCAACGGTCTTTGCGGTTTTGATATCATCGGCACCGCTGACGCGGCACTCAAGCAGCTTGGTCGCGCCCTCGCCGTCGCCTGCGATCATACGGCAGAGATAAACGGTGACTGTATTCAGAGCCTTCATAAAGGCATCGAAATCCTCACCCTCTGCGGTGATCTCGTCATTGCCCGCCATTCCGTTGGCGAGAACCGTGACCATATCGTTGGTGGAGGTGTCTCCGTCCACGCTGACCATATTAAAGGTGTCGGCAATATCGGTGGAAAGTGCCTTTTTCAGCATTGCGGGGCTGATGGCCGCGTCGGTGGTGATAAAGACAAGCATAGTCGCCATATTGGGATGGATCATTCCGCTTCCCTTGGCGATACCGCCGATACGGCAGGTCTTGCCGCCCACGGTAAACTCAACTGCGATCTCCTTTTTCACCGTATCGGTGGTCATAATACCCTCGGCCGCCGCCTCGCCGCCGTCCTTCGACAGCTCCTTGATCAGCATGGGGATTCCCTTCTCGATGGGCTCAATGCTAAGAGGCTGACCGATAACTCCGGTGGATGCAACCACAACGTCGGTTGCGGGTATCTTCAGCTCTGCGGCCAGAAGCTCGCAGGTCTTCTGCGCGATCTCAATACCGTTGGCGTTGCAGGTGTTGGCGTTACCGCTGTTGCAGATAACCGCCTGAGCCTTGCCGTCGGCTATATTGTTCTTTGTCACCGTCAGCGGCGCGCCCTTGACAAGGTTCGTGGTGTACACGGCCGCGGCGCTCGCGGTCTTTTCGCTGTAGATCAGCGCAATATCTCTCTTGGTGCGGTTCTTTCTGACTCCGCAGTGAACTCCGCTGGCGTAAAATCCCTTTGCGGCACAAATGCCGCCATCTATTATCTTCATCATATCCCCATCCTTAAACATTCAGTCCTGTCGTCTCGTCTACGCCGAGAACGATATTCATATTTTGTATTGCCGAGCCCGATGCGCCCTTGCCGAGATTGTCGAATCTTGAAACAAGCAGGATCCTTTCATCGTTGCCGTAAACGCAGATCTGCATATCGTCGCGCCCCGCAAGCGAGTTGGCCGCCATAAAGCCGCCCTCGTCGGCCGCTTCGTCATAGTGCAGTATCTTGCTGTTGTATGCCGCGGCGTAAACGTCCTTGATATTCTGTACGCTGCCCTTCAGATCCTTCTTGAAGAGGGTAACCGTGACCTCCATACCGCAGTAGTAATCCGCGACTATAGGGCAGAAAATGGGAGCGGTGGTCAATCCGCCGATCTTCTGCATCTCGGGCAGATGCTTGTGGCACTGCGCGATGCCGTACTGTCTCGGCGCGCCGAGCAAAACGTCGCGACCCTCGCCCTCGTAATCGGCGATCATCTTTTTGCCGCCGCCCGAATATCCCGTCAGGGAGAAGCAGGAAAGCGCGGTGTCGGGAGCGATAAGCCCGTTGCGGACAATGGGCTCAACCAGCGCGAGAAATCCGCTGGCGTGGCAGCCGGGATTGGCAATGCGCTTTGAAGCGGCAATCCTTTCTCGTCGGTTGCCGAGCTCCGGGAAGCCGTACTCCCAGGCATCGTTGGTTCTGTGAGCCGTGGAAGTGTCAATGACTACGGTGTTTTTATTTTCGATAAACGATACGGCCTCCACCGCCGCCGCGTCGGGCAGGCAGAGAAAAACGATATCCGCGGCGTTTATTGCCTCTTTTCGCGCACCGGCATCCTTTCGAAGCTCCTCGGGCAATCTGATAAGCTCGATATCCCTTCGGTCGGCTATAAGATCAAATATCTTCAAGCCCGTGGTTCCGGCACTGCCGTCAATAAAAACCTTTGCCATTTGTACCTCCTCATATTCATAAATTATGCATAATATGCATAATTATCATATGTTTATTCATTAATACCATAAAATTATACACATTTTATCTTGATTTGTCAATACTTTAATGAATATTTTTTTCAAAACCCCGTCGTTTCGTCATTTTGGCAAATTTGCATTAATTCAAGAGAAATTTTTTGTAAATATTGACGGCGGTTTTAGAACGATTTTTTGTATCGTTTGAAAACTGCAAAACCGATTTTATTCAAAAAATGTATATTTTATTTCCTGCTCTGTTCTCATAATCTTATCAAAGCTATAACCGTATTACATATAATAATCAAAGCCCCGCACAAGGCGGGGCAAAGATTACAGTAATTGATTTAATCTGTTTTCAATATTGATAAACCATTCTTTATCTCTGTATTCATTAAAGCAATCCCAAGCCAACTCCTTTTTCAAGAGGCGAATAATTTGTTTGTTATCAGACGGTGCATCATACACGTGCCATCCCATAACAAGCGGATAGTTTATGTCGTGGTCTTTTACCGAGACGAATTTTTCGGCACATTGCAAAGCGCGTATCAGATGATGCTTTATTACATCTTCAT
>JAFTOB010000061.1 GCA_017451545.1 Clostridia bacterium
TGAAAATCGCACAATAAACGAAAACGGGCAACCTGCTTTGGCGGCCCGTTTTTTGTTCATATTAAATAATCAGCCGTGATCGGCGTTCCTCATTATAAACTTGATGACCAGCACCTGAATTCCGTGAAGAACAAGGAACACAACGAATGCAGACGAGAGGAAAGAGCAAATTCCGTAAGAAATGGAGATCATCATACGGTCAATGGGATCCGTGTCGTTGGGGTCTTCAAGATACTCCATAAATCCTTCCCAGGTGGGCTCGGCCTCTTTATCCTTCTCAAGCATCTTGGCGGCGTAAGAAGCATAAACGAGATAGATCGTTGCAACTGTGGCAAGAACGACCATAAGCACGATCTTAACGATCAAGAAAATCTTTTTAACAAGAGCAACTCTGTCTCTGCGAGCGCCTGCGATATCCATATGTATAATTCCTCCAAACATATATTGGTATCATATATTATATACCATCCCGATCCAAATGTCAAGAGCGGTTTGAAATTTTGGTTATTATGCTACGAACGGGAATAAAAACTTGTGGATTTTGTCCATATTTTTTGACTCTGCGAAGAAAAAAACGCGGATTTTTCTCACGAAAGCGGAAAAAATCAAAAAATATTTCATTTTCAGCGAAAAAAGTTTCAAAATTCTCTTGACATTTGGGGCAAGTTGTGATATTATATTAGGGCGGTTTGGGCAAGGCATGCGGGTGTAGTTCAATGGTAGAATCCCAGCCTTCCAAGCTGGTCGTGTGGGTTCGATTCCCATCACCCGCTCCAGATTTGCCCGCCGCGTTTTTATGTGCCTTTAGCTCAGTTGGATAGAGCAACTGCCTTCTAAGCAGTAGGTCGGGGGTTCGAATCCCTCAAGGCACGCCATTTTCAAAGAAAATTCATATGGTGAGCGTAGCTCAGTTGGTTAGAGCGCCAGGTTGTGGCCCTGGAGGCCGTGGGTTCGAATCCCATCGCCCACCCCAGAAAAAAGCACTTGCATTTGCAAGTGCTTTTTTCAATGAAGCGCGCCTGCGGCGCATGAAGACGCTTCGCTAATGAAGCAGCCTTCGGCTATGATGCGTGGCTTCGCCACATGAGGACGCGCGCTTCGCTTCATGTTCCGCTTGCGGAACGCTTCATGCGAGCGTAGCGAGTGCTTCATATCGCCGCAGGCGATGCCTCATTATCAAAAAGACCAAGCCAAACGGCTTGGTCTTTTCTTTCGTTATCAGCAGCCGAAGAGGATGACGGGTGCGTAGAGGGCGGTGTGGCGGCCGGGGACGGTGATCTCGAGGATCACGCGGTTCTCGGGCTCCACGGTCTCACCTGCGCGGATGACGGCGTCTATGTCAACTATGGGCTCATTATGGTCATCGTAGCGCTGAAGCAGAGCGGTGCGCTTGCCCTCCACGGTAAAGCCTGCGGGGGTGATCCAATTGAGCTTGACGGCATAATGCAGATTATCGTAAGCGCGGTTATTTCTCAGGTGGATGTGCAGACGGATCTCACCGCCGGGGGCGATCTCGGGCTCGCGCTCAAGAGTGATATCGGTGCGGATGAAGGACTGCTCGAAGCGCATGGTGTAGGGCTTGAGGTTTTCAAGCTCGCCGCGGACCTCGCGGATCACGCGGGTCTTGATCAGCTCCCCGTAGCCCTCGGGGATGTCGTTGCCCTCGCCGAGCTCGACGGCCAGAGCCTCGCGTCTCTTATGGAAGGCGTTGTCTGCGTACTTGCTGAAATAGTAGAGCACGATGGGAGCCAATGCGACCACCCTCTCGGTGAGCTCGGTGCAGGTGTTGGGCAGGGTCTTGCCGTCCTGACCGCGTGCGATGGAGATGGTGACGATATCGTCGCCGATATGCTCGGCCCAATCGGTGGGGATACCCGACATACCGTAAAGGATTCCGAGGGTGGAGCCGACGGTTGCGCCGGTGCAGTCGGTATCGTCGCCGCAGTTGATGGCGATGATCATGGACTTTTTGAAGTCGCCCTCGCCGTAAAGCATACCGAGGACGGCGTAGCTTACGTTGGTGGGAGCCTCGAACCAGCCGTTGCCGATGTCGGCGTTGGCCTCAAAGACGGTGTTTCTCGTTTCGAGCCAGCTCTTGCCGCTGTCATAGCAATCCATAACAAGCTTTATGCTCTGCGCCATACGGCAGCTCTCGGGAATGGCGTAGAGACCGATCTCAATGCACTCGCGGAGATCGGAGCTGACGAAGGCTGCAGACTGCATTGCGGCCACGAAGGCGGCGGCAAAGGTACCCTCGCCCGCGCCGTGGTCGACCTTTGCGTCCTCAACCGAGTAGCGCGCGGCCAGCTCGGGTGCGCCGGGGGCGACGCAGGCCCAGATCTCGGTTCTGATCCATGCGCCGTTGGAGTGGCACCAGTTGTTATCGTAGTCACCTGCAAGGGGCGGAGTCAGGCCGCGGCGCATATTTGCCTTGCCGATGCCGTACTCGTTCCAGTGGGGAGGGATGAAATTGAGCCAGAACTCGCCGAGATTTGCGGCGTCGATGGCCCTCGGGCCCACCTGCTCGAGAGCGTGGAGCCAGACGAGCTGGAGATCTAAGTCGTCGTTGGGCAGGACCACGTTCTTGGGGGTGGAAAAGCCCTGAATGTCCAGCACCTCACGAACGCCCTCGTAGGGAGTTCCCATGGTGCCGCCGATGTTTTTGCCTATCCAGCAGGCGTTGACCTTGTCCTTATAAGTGTTAAAATCAAGCTTGAGCTTCATAATAAAAGCCTCCTTATATTGTAGTTACCTTAATGATAACACAAAAAAGGAGGCTTTTGTATGTTTGATTTTTACCTGTATATGGGTTTATTTTACTTTTTGCCCTGCGCGGTACTCTGCGGGGGCCATTCCCGTGACCTTTGAGAAGGCGTGGTAGAAGGCACTGCGGTCGGTGTAGCCCGTCCGCGCGATGATCTCGTCCACCGAAAGGTTGCTGTCGGTCAGCAGAGCCATTGCGTGCTCGATCCTGCGCCGCCTGATGTGATCGGACAGGGAGACGCCGTATTTTTGCTTGAAGATGCGGCTGAAATAGGACGGATTGTAAAAGCTCTTTTTGGCCAGAGAGGAAAGGGTCAGCTCCTCGTGGAGGTTTTTGTCGATATAATCGCAAAGCTCGTCCCAGAAATCGCGGGCGGGCTCCACCTCGCTCAGCGCCGTGCGGCGCATCATTTTGGTAAAGAGGATGGCGAGATAGCTCTCGATCACCGCCTCGGCCGAGGGGAGATCCGAGGTGTACTCGCGCATCATTGCGCTGAGAATGAACTCGACCTCGCGGCGCTCTTCACCGAAAAATGAGAGCTTGCCGCCGTTTTTATCCTTTCGCATCTCATCAAATGAGGTGAGGGACAGCAGAGCGAGGGCATTTTCGGGGGTGATTATGGAGTCGGAGAGGAGCTCGGGCATAAAATAGACGTTTACGTACTCAAAGCTCTCGGTGGGCTCAAATGCGTGACAGCTGCCGTAATTGATGAATATGACGTCCCCCCTTTCCACGTCATAGCTGGCGTTGTCCACCTTTTGCACCGCGCGACCCGAAAGCACGTAAACTATCTCGATAAATTCGTGGCAATGGAGCCGCTCGGGAGTCAACTGCAGCTTCCTGCAGATGCCGATCCTGCGCCCGTTGCCTATGCAGTTTTCGTACTTATATACTTTCATACCTACATTTTAGCACAACTTTACGCATTTTGCAAGCCCGTTTTATAAAAAAGCAGGTCAGCCCGCGCCGACCTGCCGATAACTTTTATTCAATAACCGTGGTTCCGTAATCGCTGAAGCTCCAGGTAGTCTTGCCCGAGGTGGATATGACGGTACCGCTCATATTCATGGTCTGAGTGTAATCGCAGACGAAGGTCAGGAACTTGCCGTCGGCCGAAACAGCGGCAACGGCCTCGCGGATCACCAGCGTGGCGGCGACAGAGTAGGTCGTGAGCTCGCCCTCGGGCGTGTAGGAGACCCCCTTAAGGACGGTCTCCACGGTCAGGGTCTCGGGAACGGTATAATTGCCGGTCAGCGGATCGTAAACGAAGCTCTCGTAATGGCTGAGCACGGCAAGGAATATCTGCGAGATCTGCTCCTTTTGAGCCTCTGCCGCCTCACCCTCGACCACTATGGTGAAGGAATCGTTGGCGGGTGAGTCGACGTCCTCGGCGTAGGCTGTGATCTCCACCTTGCCTGCGGTGATCTTCACAGTCTCGCGAACGTCGGAGGTTCCCTGCTCCACCCCGTCCTGAACTGCGGTCATGCGACCCTCAAGGGTGAGAGTGTAGTTCTCAAAGCTCTTGTCAGACAGCATATTTTCCCAAGCGGTTTTGTCAATGACGGGCTTGGTGTCGGTGTCGGGCGTCGAGGTCTCGGGCGCGCTTGTGTCGGGCGTCGAGGTCTCGGGAGATTCGGTTGTAGGCTCGGAAGTGCCGGGCACGTCGGTGTCGGGTGCCGAAGTGTCGGGAGCTGTGGTTACACCGGGCTTGGCGGTGGTGCCGTCGGATGCTCCGCCGTCATCGTCGCAGGATGCGAGGGGCGCGAGGCAGAGGGCGAGGCAAAGGATGGCCGCCGTCATCGAAATAAGCTTGGTTCTCATTTTTCCTCCAAAATGCTTGATAGGCATATTATATCACCGCGCCGCGCGGTTGTCAATAGCGCCTATATTTCAAAATAAAGCCCGTCGCCCGCAAGTCGCGCGAGGGTATCTTCGTCGGGCAGACCCGCCTGTCGGAGCCAGACCGCCATTTTGCGGTCGCCGTTATCCACGCTTCCACGGTTGCAACGTTTGGCGAAGGGGATCAGGGTCAGCTCGCCGCCGTCCGACCGCCGTCCGACTATGCGATCACCCTCGACCCGAAGCTCGGGCTCGGCGGCCAGCTCAAGGTCGACCTCGCCGCCGTTGTCAATGCCCTCGGCGCAAAAGACCGTGTGTCCGCGCGTCACGCAGACACGGCCTCGGTCGGCGCGAACCCGTGGGTTTGCCGCCATAACGCGGACAGGCTCGTCGAAGCTGACCTCAAGCAGATCGTCCCCGTACCAGACCCGCTCCACCAGCGCGTAGCCCTGATGCCGCATAATAAAAGGAATGCTTCGCCCGTTGAGGATCAGCTTGAAATCCTTTGCATATTCGGGGATCCTGAAGGACACGCCCAGGCGGTGGCCGCAGGAATCGATGCGGAAGGTGCGATCCTTTTGCACTATTTTCGCACCGCAAAGCTCGGTCTCGCTTCCGATATAGGTGTTGACAAAGACCGACGGGCGGCCGTGCCTGTCGACGCGGTAGGAGTAAATATAGCTCGACAGCGAGGAAAAGATCTTGAGCAGCATGGGCGGACAGCAGGGGCAGCTGTGCCACTCCCAGCGGTGATGTCCGTCTCCGTTTTCCAACGGATTCTGATAGAAATAGGTCTTGAAATCCGCGCCGATGGACGAGAGCACGTTATTGTAAAGCGCGCGCTCAAAGACGTCGAAATACATGGCGTGGGGCGAAAGAAGGCTCATCTCGCCCGCCCAGAAGGCCAGTCCCACGGCGGCGCAGGTCTCAAGGTAGGCGTCGTTTGGCAGGATATAATCGTAGTCGAAGGCCTCGATCTCGTGGCGCGCGCCGATGCCGCCCGTGATATGCATATTTTTCTTCGTCACGTTCTCCCAGATGGCCTCAAGGGCGGCAAGATAGCCCTCGTTTTCGGTCTCGAAGGCCACGGCCGCCGCACCGAGATAGCAAAGGGGCGCGCGGACGGCGTGACCCGTGGCGTAGCGTTGCTCGGCGAAGGGCAGATGGTTCTGATAATACTCGGGGGACATATAGTGGATCCGCGGGGTCATATTCCCCTTCTCGGGGGTGTATTTTCCGCGGGCGGCGTACCAGAAATCGGCCACGCGGAGGTACTCGTCGTACTCCACGCCCCACTCGGCGGCAAGACCGTCAAGCTCGCGGTGGTCGCGGAAAAGGCGGTAGAGCTTAACAAATGCCTCCTCGGGCAGAGAGTGACCGGGGATCACGCCGCGCTTCGGGGGCTCACCCACGTTTTTGCAGATATTGTTGGCGGCGCGGACGGCAGAATAGAGCAGCTCGGTCTTGCCCGTGGCAAGATAATGGCTGACACCCGCCTCAACCAGCGCACCCTGATTGTAGAAATCGTGATACTTCACAAGGTCGCCGCCACACTCGCCCCAGCGGCACTGCGGACACTCGAGCAGAATGTGGGTGTTCAGATATCCGTCCTCGGTGGCGTCGGAGGCGGCGCGGGTAAGCGCGACCAAGCGGTCAAGGCGACCGTCGAGCTCGGCATCGTACTCGTCGGCAAGAAGATCCGAAGCTCCGCGCATGGCCTCGAAGAGCAGACCGTCGGCAAAGGGCGGCCCGTTGTGACAGCCGCGACGGCCCTCGGCCACCGAGATCAGATTTTCCGCGTAGCCGATCTCCTCGAATTTGTCAAGGACGTAGGGCAGCATTACTTCACGAATATTCTTTAAATACCCCGACCAAAATGCGTCGGAAATTTTCACCTGACCGACCTGCGGACGGTAGCTTTTTGATTTGAGATCCATAGATATAAGCCCTCCAAGGCATATTTTTCCTGCTACCATTATAGCACAACGGTAAGTTCGTATAAACTACATTTTACGTAGAAAAGGTGGAAAAATACGACTGAAGTACGCCCCATCACGCCGAAAGGCGTGTATATCATCCGCAACGTGTTGCGGCATATCATCAACACGAAGTGTTGTATATCATCAAGCCGCAGGTAGGATACACGCTATCGCGTGATGAGATACAGCCCCAAAGGGGCTGATGATATACACGACTGCGTCGTGATGATATGCCAAGCCTGCGGCTTGGATAAGGAGCTGAGTCAAAAGCTTTTTAGAAGGCGATTGACTCAGCCTTTTGCTATGTAAATTTGCAAGATCGAGAAAAACAAAAGAAAAAGCCCCGAAACGAGGCAAAAAAGAGTATGACA
>JAFTOB010000062.1 GCA_017451545.1 Clostridia bacterium
CCTTCAAAATTCGCTCGGTCGCGAATTTTGAGTGATTATTTCGGCTAAAGTTATCGCGCTACCGCCGGCGCGCAGTCCGGTGAAAACTCCTCCTGGCGCGCCCTTCCTAAATATTACGATCAGAAATTGATTGTAATATCACCGTCGTGGCCGTTAGGAGGCGGTAACGCCGGACTAAGGCCTGCGTGAGCGCGTAAAAGTTGGCCGACACATTGTCTCAGCCCGACCGGCCGAGGGAGGGTTGAAAATGTATCGTAACCTTAATGCAAACCATTTTTTCAAAGTTTTTTTGGAGAGCTCGAGAACCTTTTTTGCAAAAAAGGTTCTCGAATAAAAATCTTCAAACTCCGATTTATCGATCCGTTACGAAGGAATAAAAATTATTAAATAATCGGCGATGGCTATTGACAAAATCTGCGAAAACGGGTACAATATCCATTGCCATTATTTTTTCGGGAGATATCAATGACAACTGATCTTACACGGGGCTCTGCCATAAAGCAAATACTGCTTTTTTCCATCCCCTATCTCATAGGAAACCTTTTCCAGCAATTTTATAACATCGCCGATATGGTCATCGTAGGCCGCACGCTCGGCCCTCTGGCCTACACCGCCGTCGGAGCGACGGGCGGTCTCGTGTGGTTCGCAAGCGGCGCAATACAGTCGCTGACCGCAGGCTTTGCCGCCGTCACGGCGCGATATTTCGGCGCAAAGGATGAGGAAGGAATCAAGCGTTCCTTTGCCTCGGCCATCAAGCTGTCGGCTGTCATTTCCATACTGCTGGCCGTGGTCTGCGTCTTCTTCGCACGCCCCATTCTTGAGCTTCTACGCACGCCCGATGATATTATCGACCGCTCCTACTCTTACATCGTCTGGATCTTCGGCGGTCTCATCGCCACCGCACTATTCAACCTGCTCTCAAATATGGTGCGCTCGCTGGGCGATTCAAAGACCCCTCTCTACTTCCTCATCATTGCCTGCGTCATAAACATAATCCTCGACTTCGTGTTCATCTCCTTCTGCGGTATGGATACCGACGGCGCGGGTCTGGCCACGGTGCTGGCGCAGCTGCTTTCGGGTCTGCTTTGCATCCTTTATATCGCCAAAAAGCATCCCCTGCTCCACCTTCGGGCAAAGCACTTTGCGCAAGATCTCAAAATGGATCTCAGCCTGCTCCGCATCGGCGTGCCTATGGCCTTCCTCAATATGGTGCTGTCGGTGGGCTCCATCATTATGCAGTTCGTCACAAACGGGCTCGGCACCGTTTACGTTTCAGCGCAGACCACGGGCTCAAAGATCGAGACCTTCCTGACACAGCCCATTCTTTCGCTCGGCTCATCGGTCTCTGTATTCGCGGCGCAGAATCTGGGCGCAAAAAAATACGCCCGTGTGGTTGAGGGCGGTAGAAAGACCCTCCTTCTGAGCTTCGGCTGGTGCGCCATTGCCGCAGCAATACTCATTCCTTTCGGACGATTCTTCGTCACACTGCTTGCGGGTAACGTTTCCTCCACCGTTATAGATCACGCATATCATTTCATTATAATAAATACGGCAATGTCTGTCTTTCTCGCGCCGCTGGTTATTTACAAAAGCGTGCTTCAGGCCGTGGGTCGCACCACCTGGTCAATGGTCTCGGGCTTTACCGAGATCCTCGGCCGCGCGGGACTTTCAGCCACCGTTATGGCCCTTATGGGTGCGTCGCTGATCGGCGAGGACGTAGGATATATCATAATGTGCTTTGCCTCTCCCCTTGCGTGGATCTTCGGACTGCTCACGATTATCCTCGATTATATCTTTATGGCGCGCAAATTCAAGCGAATGGCCGCTGAAATGCCCCAATAATCTATAAAAAAGCGGAGTAACGGCAAAAAACGTCTTTGCTCTGCTTTTTTTGAAAAAAGTTTACATAAACACTTGACATCTGTCAATCCATATGGTATAATACTTATTGATAAAAAAGTAGCCCTATGGCTTACAAAGATTGGAGAAAAAATGAAAGCACCGGAAAGAAGAAAAGCAATAGCAGAGCTGCTCCACTCCCTCAAGGAGGCTATATCTGGCAGCGCGCTCTCCGCAAGATTCGGAGTATCGAGACAAATCATCGTTCAGGATATCGCCACGCTGAAAAGTGAGGGATATGACATACTGTCCACCCACTACGGTTACGTACTCAAGGCGTCTCCCCTCCTCTCCCGCACCTTCAAGGTCTATCACAGCGAAGAGGAAACCGAGGACGAGCTTTCGTCAATAGTGGCACAGGGTGCTACCGTGGCTGACGTTTTTGTACGTCACAACGTCTACGGCAAGCTTGAGGCTGCGCTTAATATATTCACCATCCCCCAGGTAAAGCTCTTCGTTGCCAGCGTAAAGGACGGCGATTCCGCAGGACTTATGAGCATCACGGGCGGTTACCATTACCACACCGTTCGCGCCGCAACAGAGGAGATCCTCGACCGCGTCGAGAAGGTTTTGGCCGATAAAGGATACCTCGTCAAGGAAGATTAACATATTTTGCACGTTTTTTTGGTATTTCCCTATTGTAATTGTCTCAAATTTATGTTATAATTACATTCGGTAACTGATAGATTTGAGAAAGGAGATCAAAAAATGAAGAAGATCATTTGCAAAGTTGAGTACGACACCGCGACCTCCGAGATCGTAAAGAAGGTCACAAACGGTGAGCTCGGCGATCCCGCAGGCTACGAGGAGACCCTCTACAAGACCGAGAGCGGCAAGTTCTTCCTCTATGTCAACGGCGGCGCAGAATCGATCCATCCCGAAGAGGATATCAAGAGAATGTCTGCTGCTAAGGCTGACGAGTGGATCGCAAATAACTGATAGCACTTACCAAACATAAAACGGACGGCTCTTGCCGTCCGTTTTTCGTTATTCATTTATTATCTTGAGAAGATAAGTGGAGAAAAGGGGCATTTTGACGTATGCCGAAAATTCGCCCGAGGTGAAGATCTCCTCACGAACGAGCTCGGCATCGTGGTCCTCGTCAAGAAGATAGTATTCAAGACGGACTCTGCCACCGTTTTCCACGTTTTTGAAGGTGATCTTGACTTCCTTTTCGGGGGCGTTATCATCATCGTTGAAATAAGAAAGCATCACGTTTTGCTCGTCGCCCACAGCCGCCGCGGCATATATGTCCTCGCCTTCGATCTCGGGCTTGACAGCCTCCTTTTGCTGATACAGCGAGTTGAACATCAGGAAAGGATAGTAGCCCTTGAGGCGGTCGCAAACGTAATCGGTGTCAAAAAGCCCGTTCATTCCGCAGGGACGCGCGTCGTAGTACATCAGCATATCAAGGGGCTCATACTGACACGAAAGCATAACGGCGGAGGTAAATGCCGCGCCCTTGAGAGCCTTTTCCGTTTTTAGAGAATAGAGCCATTCGTCACCGAGCCAGCCCTTAACGTAGTTCCACTCGTTGAGAATGCTTTCGGTCTTTTGGAGGCCGTGCTCGTCGAGTAATTGACGTGCTCTGCGCAGTCGTGTAAGTATTTTCTCGGTGTCATGCGCATATGTATGCCAAGAGAAAAAGTCGGGCTTTACGTCACCGAGACTTGCAAAAAAGCCTTCAAGCCATGGCTCTTTTACACCGGCGCAGGCAGGGCCGCCTATTTTGAGGTTCGGGAAGCAAGTCTTGAGATGTGTGAGGGCAATATTGAAAAACTCGTAGAACTCCTTCGCCGTGCCGCCCCAGCAGCGCTTGTGGTCGCTGTCATCGGGGTCGAGGTCGGGCTCGTTCCAGATCTCCCAATATTCGATATTCATATAAAATCCGTCAGCCCATCCCTCGTTGTAGTGGCGGATTATGTGCTCGCACACCACGGCCCACTTGTGAAAATCCTTTGGGGGCAGGGTGTTGTATTTCTTTTTCCAATGCTCGATCTTGGAGCCGAGGCGATAAAAGGGCTTGACACCCGCAAACTCCATAACGCGCATATATTCGTCGGTCAGAACGAAATCGTAGGAGGCGGGATCGGTTGGGTCGGCATCGGGATCGGTGAAGATCATATTGACGTCAACGGTGTGCTCACCGCCGTAGGTCGCGAAAAACGATGCATCGTGGGTTCTCGCATAAGGGATACCGGCCGCGCGGAAATGATCGATGTTAGTTATTCTCTGGTCGGAGGCGAATTTATATACGGGGCCGTTATTGACGGCGTGCATCGGCTTGACCGCGCCGACGGTGTTTTTGAAATCAACTGTTACGGTGTTCATAAGATTCTTCTTTTACCATTCTATAAGTACAACTTCGTTAGGGTTTATTACGCTTACTGCGGGCGACCAGGAGAGAAGTCTTTCCTGATCGATCACGTGGTATTTGGCGCGCGAGAGGTCTGTCCCCTCAAATTCAAGCTCTTGCTTGGCTCCGGTAAGATTAGAGAGAAGGAGCGCGTGGTTTTGTCCGTCAGATGCGGCGAGAACGTAAAGCCCGTCGGTGTCGCAGACGGTTTCAACCTGTGTGCCGAGCCTATAGAGCGCATTGAAGGCCACCATTGAATAATATCCGTGAATGGGCTTGTGGGTTTTGATATCGAAAAGGGGGCAGTAGGGCGCGGTGTTCGTTCTCATATCGTAGATGCAGAGAAGATCGGTGTGTCCGTGCTGCATTCCGATCATCATAGCCGCAACCTCGGCCGAATGGTGAGCCGTGCCGAATTCCTTTGCAAAGGGGTCCCACTCGTTCATATGAGTTTCAAGTCCCGCAAAACCGTATTTTTCAAGCTCGGTATGAAGCCATTCGTCCCAGATCAGGGTGGTTTTTGTGTTAGCATAGCTGTGCCAGGAGAAAAAGTCAATGGGGGTATTGTTGGCTTTAAGATACTTCATAAATCCGTCGAAGAAGTCTATATAATACTTGTAATCGGGGTTGGCTGCGATCTTTTCGGGTGTTGCTGTAACGTAGTAGAAACCGCAGGAGGCATAACCGCCAACCTTGATGCGGTTGCCAAAGCGGGCCTTTAAGTGCTTTGCCGCAACGTCATAGAGGCGGTAGTAATCCTCGGGCGTGCCGCTCCACATCTCGGAGGGGCGCCCCTTTAAGGCATTGTCGGGCTCATTCCAGATCTCCCAGTATTCGATGTCATAGTGAAATCCCTCTGCCCAACCGTCAATGTAGTGCGCTACGATATGCTCGCAGATTCGCGCCCATTTTTCGTAATCCTTCGGCGGATCGGTATGGTAGGTTTTGATATACGACTGATTTTCAATGGTGATTCCAAGTCTGAAATAAGGTTTGACGCCCGCATCAAACAGCGATTTTATAAGAAAATCCGTATAAACAAAATCGTAATTCTTGGGGTCGTTTTCATCGGCATCAAAATTGCGGAAGATGTTGGGAATATCGACGAATCTGTTGCTGGCAAAAGCACCGCCAACGTCGTGCAAACGGGAAAATGGAATGCCCGCCTCGTTCACGTAGTGAAAAAACTCAGTCATATTCTTTCATCCGATGGGGGGCTGACCGCCGCCGTGCATCGGCTTCATTGCCTTGACTTTTTTGTTAAGATCGATTTTAATAGTTGCCATTTTTATTCTCCTTTACCACTCAATATATAAAACGCTATTGTCGTCTATTTTGTTTGCGTTAAACGCTATCGACATCGGGTGTGTTTGGTCGATTCTGTAGATGTGTGCATCGGTGAGATCAACGCCGTCAAACGTGAGCTCCTGCATTTTGCCCGTTTGATTGACCAGCATTACGGCATTTTTCTTTCCGTTGCTCGCGGCGAGGGCGTAAAAGCCCTTATCCTCGCATTCAACCTCAGTTTCAACCTGCGCGCCGAGGGCGTAGAGCTTGCCGAAGGCGGCAAAGGAATAGTAGGTAGAAACAGGCTCGTAGGTCAGCGGTGCGAAGAAGCCACCGTATGCCGAGGCTCCAAGTCTTGAATCGTAATAGCAGAGCATATCAACGTATGAGTCTTGCATTGCGAGCATCATTGCCGCCGCCGATGCCGAGGCAAGAGAGGAGCCGTGCTTTTTGTTGCCGGGCGCGTTGTTCCACTCGTTCAGATGTGTTTCGAGCGCGCCGTAGCCGTATTCGGTAAGCTTTCTGTGAATAAATTCGTCGAGCAGGCGGGTGTTTTCCGTATTGAAATAGCTGTGCCAGGAGAAGAAATCGATGGGGGAGCCGTGCTCTTTAATATACGGCAAAAAGCCCAAAAAGAATTTGGCGCGGTACATATATCTGTCATAGTCTTTGTCAACCGCCCAGGGCTCGCAATCCACGCCGAACTCATCGGGATGATAGAAAATACCGCCGATGCCGCAGCAGCCGTAGCCGCCCACCTTGATGCTGTTGCCAAAGCAAGCCTTTAGGTGCTTTGCCGTCACGTCATAAAGCTCATAGAATTCCTCGGCCGTGCCTGTCCACATCTGGTTTTTATCGGGAGTGGGGGCGTTGTCGGGCTCGTTCCAAATTTCCCAATACTCGATACCGTAGGTGTAGCCGTTAGCCCAGCCCTCATTGTAGTGGCGGATTATATGCTCGCAGATGCGCGCCCATTTTGCAAAATCCTTTGGGGGAGCTATTCTATAAGCTTTGATGTTGCACTGGTTTTCGATGGTCACGCCGAGGCGGAAGATGGGCTTGACGTTATAGGAATACATTTCCTCAATAAGCACGTCCGTGAAAGCAAAATCGTATGATGTGGGGTCATTTTCATCGGCATCGAAATCGCGGAAGATGTTGGGGATATCGACAAAGCGATTGCCACCGAAATTGCCGTTTACATCGTGCAGACGGGAATAGGGGATGTTCGCATTTTTCAAATGCTCGATATGTGAAAAATCAAATGACAGAGATCCACCTCCAAAAGGAGGCTGTCCCACCGCGTGCATGGGTTTTATCGGTTTGATATTTTCATTTACATTTATTTTTATGGTTGCCATAAGCTTCTCCTTTTATAAAACGCATATGATTACAAGGGAATTATAACATAACGTATCGCGCAAAACAAGCCGAATTCCCTTTATTTTATGCCATATTTTTACCTTATTTTTTATCTTTCTTGAGTGTGGGCAAAACGAATACGACAAGTGTAAGTGTGATAACGGCGCTGATCAGCGAAAGGAGCTGCTGAGGATAGACCGTTATTCCGAAAATCGTGTTGTTTTGACCTTGAATATAGCTCACGATCGCGCCCCAAGCGAGAGAGGTGATAAATGCGATAATTCCGCTGATCGAGTTTTTAACTCCGAGTATGTAGCGGCGGTCCTCGTGCTCGACGTAGTCAAAGCATAGGTTTGTAAGGCTCGAGTTCGTACCGGCAATGGAAAAGGCATAGCAAAGATAAAATACAATATAAAGAACCGTTGTGCCGACTCCGAGCTCGGGTGTGCAGAAAACGAGGCAGAAATGACCGACAGTCATAACCGAAAGGCAAAGACGGAGCAGAGAGACCCACGAGCGCTTGTCTGCATATTTTCCGAGAGGGATCGAGACCGCGGCGCGGAAAAGCGCGTGAATTATGCCGATCGTCGCCATAAAGGTTGCCGAAAAGCCGAGTGTGTTCGGGTTTTTCTCATTTACCATAGCGTAAACCGAAAGGAAGGTTATGGAAACACTGCTAACAGCCATAAGGGCGTCGAAAACAAGAACCGAGCGAAGCTTTTTGTTGCCGAAAATAAGCGTCATGATTTCGGAGAAGGATTTCTTTTTCGGCTGAAGCTCGGGCTTGGGCTCTTTTATGGAGAGCATCAGATAAAAATGAATGAGGGCAAGTACTGCGATGGTGGAGGCAAAGATGATAAAGCAATTTCGCATATCTCCCTTTGCCTTGAAATAGTCGATAAGTATGCCCGCCGTTTGCGAGAATATCATACCGCCAACCAGCGAGATGATCTCTTTTTTCGCCGTGAAAACGCCTCTGCGCGAGTCCTCAACCAGCGACATATGCCACTGGGTCCTCGAGGGAGTGAGATAATGCTGGAAAAGGTATGCGCTCAGCAGAACGCCGATAAAGATCGCAAGCTTTGCTCCGCTAGATATGTTGACGAACGGGATGCAGTAGAGCACTAAAAACATCAGCTGGTTTATGAGGTTAAGTATGCAGATCCAGCGCTTGGCGGGATAGCTTTTCTTGACCCAGAAAACCGAGAAGAGCTGAGAGATGCAGGCCAAGGACGTAATGGATCCGACAATACCGTGAAGCGCGGGGTCAACGTTCATTTCGTTGAGCAGAGCCGTCAGCAGAGTTGACGTGATGCAAAGCGATATAAAATATTCAACCGCCGCCTCGGCTATGATAAACAGGCGTCCCTTTTTGTAGGATTTTGATTCAAACTGATTGCCTTCCATTGAATTTCCTTTCGATATTTTAATAAAGTTTTCCTAATTATACCACCTGCGGGCGGCAAAATCAAGCGTTTTAAAAATCCGGAAAAATTTTCTGTGTTGCATTTTTTCGCCGTCCGTGTTATAATGGAGTAACGACATTTTTGGGAGGGTTTTATGAAGCCAAAAATTACAGGTATACATCACATCGCGCTCAAGGCGCAGGGACTTGAAAACTTTAACGAGCTCGTGAGCTTTTATAACGGCATCCTCGGTCTGCCCATCGTTCGCAAATGGGGAGAGGGCGAGGCTGTGGGTATGATGCTCGACACCGGCGCAGGTCTGCTTGAGATCTTCGCAAACGCCCCCGACCGCCTCGGCTCGGGCGCGCTCCGTCACATCGCTTTTGAGGTTGAGGACACCGACGTATGCCTTGAGGCCGCACGGGCGGCGGGCTACAAGGTGACGATGGAACCCACCGACATCGTCATAGCCTCCGATCCCCCCTACCCTGCCCGTATTGCCTTCTGCATCGGCCCGGTGGGCGAAGAGGTTGAGTTCTTCCACGTAAAATAAACATAAAAAAGTGCGGATAAAAAATCCGCACTTTTTTAAAAATACGCTAAGAAAATTTGAAAGTCAGGGTCTTTATAAGTGAGAGCACCCGAGAAAGGAGGACAAAGCCGTGAATGACAACGAAATAATCGAGCTTTTATGGGACAGATCCGAGTACGGCCTTGTCCTTTTGCAGCAAAAATACGGGGAAAATTGCCTGCAGCTTTCAAGAAACGTTTTGAAAAACCTTTCGGATGCCGAAGAATGCGTCAACGATACCTATCTGAAGGTATGGAATTCCATTCCGCCCGAGCGACCGCGATCACTGAAGGCCTACGTGTTGCGGATCACGAGGAATATTTCGATCCACAAATACAATTACAACCACGCTCAAAAGCGCGAGGTCAACAACACATTGCCTATGGACGAACTATACGATTTTTTGCATAACGAAGGTGAATCCTCCGAAGCCGAGGGGCTGAGAAATGCCATAAACGGCTTTCTTGTCAGGCTTGACCAAAGGAGCCGCGTACTTTTCGTGCGCCGCTATTGGTACTCCGACCCCATATCCGAGCTGGCCGAAAAGACAGGCCTGTCGGAGAACAACATATACCAAAAGCTCCATCAGATCCGTAAAAAACTGAAGGAGCATCTCAGAAAGGAGGGAATCGAGATTTGAAGAAGAAAATTTTTGAAGCCGCGCTTGCCGGGATCGACGATAAATATATCCTCGAAGCCTCGGAGGTCGAGCTCGGCAGGCTTTTCGGCAAGCCGACAAGAGCTGACAAACCCCTGAAATTTGCATTTATCGCCGCCGCGGTGTGCGTTATGGCTCTTGCCGCCTCTCTCTCGGGGATGTGGCTTGATACGACTCCTCCCGAAATCACAGACCCGCCACAAAGCACAGCTCCCGGGCAGCCGCCCGTCATCCCCGAAGGCTACAAGCTCTCTGCCCTTACTTTTGTAAGTAACGGCAACGGAACGAGCACGATAGACGGGGTTGTCGACGCGGAAACCGTCGAGGAGATCGTGGTGCAGGATCGGGATCTGGACAGCATTTACGCATACGAGCCCATCGAGGAATATGATTTTCCCCACCACACCTTCCACACGATCGTCATTAACGGCAACACCGTAATAGATTCCATAAAGTTTTACGACGGCTACCGCAACATCACCGAGATCACGGTGCCCGAGGGCGTTGAGGAGCTTCCCTACCGCGCCTTTTACGATTTTACCGATCTTCAAAAAATCAATCTCCCGAGCACTCTGAAGGTCATCTCCGACAGCGCATTCGTGGGCTGTGAAAGTCTTGCGGAAATAGATCTGCCCGACGGACTTGAGAAGATAGGCAATTCGGCATTCTCCGGATGCATCTCCATGACCGAGATAAGGATACCGAAAAGCGTGGTCGAAATAGGCAAGGATCCCCTGCCCTGCAGCGCAAACCTCAAAAAAATAAGCGTGCCCTTTATAGGACGCACGCGCGAAGAGCCCGACACCATGTACTATCTGCTGTCCTTCGGCCACACAACGGCAGCTCCCGTTGTCTCCCTGCTTGACGAAATAGAGGTCACGGACGCACTCTATATTGCCAAAGAGACCTTTAACTTCAACGTCCGAAGGATAGTTCTGAACGAGGGCATCGTATCCATTGGCAGTGAGGCTTTCTGCGGTATGAATTACGAGCCGACGCAAAAATACCATATGCAATATCCCGTTGTTCTGCCCGACAGTGTGCAGATACTTCACACCTACCCGGGGAAAAACATCACTTCCCTTCACCTCGGCCCCAACGTCAAGGAGTTCTCTTTCTCTGTCTTCACTCCTCTGGCCGAGCTCAGGCAGATCACGGTATCCGAGGAAAATCAGCACTTTTGCGCGGTGGATAACGTGCTTTTCACCGCCGATATGAAGGATCTGGTGCTCTTCCCCCGTGTGTCCGAGATCACCGAATATTCCGTGCCCAATTCCGTTGAGACGGTGGGAGATTATGCATTTTATCAGTCCGACCTCCGGGAGCTCTATCTGCCCGAGGGCGTTACCTATATCGGCTTTGGAGCCTTCAGGTACAGCACTATCAGAAGTGTCAACATCCCCTCGTCCGTCAAATACGTGGGCTATCTGGTTTTGAATAATTCGAACGTAACCGTATACTGTGCCGCGCCCTCGTTGCCCGAGGAATGGGATGAGGAATGCTTTGAATTTATGGTAAAGGTGAAATGGTCGGTGTATTACGTGGGACCCGAAACCACGGATCTGCCCATTGAAGCCATACGGGCAGCAAGCCCCAAGGAAATAATCGTTGCCGAAGGCAATCCCGTGTATCGCTCCGACAAGGGAGTGCTTTTCAACAAGGATATGACAGAGCTTATCCTCTTCCCCGCTTCGCAGAAAAAATACGAATATTTTGTCCCCAAAAGCGTTAAAGTCATAGACTCGGGCGCTTTCTACAATACTCTTTACCTTATGAGGGTAATAATCGCGGAGGGCGTGGAGAAAATAGAAAGCCGCGCCTTCGATGCCCCGCAAAAGGAGCTCGCGCTTTATAGCTACGCCGCGAAAAAGCCCGACGGCTGGGCCGATGACTGGATGACCGATGATAAAAGTCTATCCTGCTTTTGGGAATATCGGGACGACATGTACATTTAAAAGAAATAGAGGTTCCCTATGAAGAAAATTTTAATTATTATTCTTACAATAATGCTTTTGGCGCTTTCTGCCTGCGCAGACGGCTCTGCAGACAGCGGCACACCGTCAACCTCAACCGCACCCGACGTCGGCACGTCGGCAGATAGCACCACCGAACCCGATATCACCACCGCCGTTCCCCCGGATGACGGCCCAGCCCCCACCAAATTTGTGTACTACGAGCTGAGTGAGGACGGCACGTATTACATCGTATCCGGAACAGGCGGATTTCACGAAGAAGTAGTGATTGCATCCACACATCGGGGTCTGCCCGTCAAGTCTATAAAGGACGAGGCCTTCTATGGAGGTTCACACATAAGAATATACCTACCCGACAGCATCGAGCATATCGGAGCTTCGGCTTTCAAAAAGTGCGAAAAGCTTGAAAGCATCAACCTGCCCGATGGGCTCAGATCCATTGGAGAAGCTGCTTTTATGGGCTGCAAAAGCCTGAAATCGGCAATGATTCCGGACAGTGTGGAGACCGTGGGGGCAGGCGCTTTTTACGAATGTAAAGCCCTGCAAAGTGCAAGGCTGCCCAAAAATCTCAAGGTGGTAGAAGCAGCCCTCTTTGCCCTATCGGGAGTTCCCTCCATGGTAGTGCCTGATGGAGTCACCTGCATACAAACAAATGCCTTTTTCCACTGCGATATAACTGAAATAATCCTGCCCCAAACCCTTGAATCAATAGGCAGTGACGCATTTAACAGCACCCGACTTGAAAGGATCACGATTCCACCGTCCGTCAAGCTCATAAAGGATAACGCATTTTACAGCTGCGGTCTGTTGAGAGAGGTAATCTTCGAAGAAGGCGTTGAAAGAATAGAAAACACGGCCTTTTACAACTGTGACAGCATTAAAGCCCTGACCCTGCCGAACAGTCTCACCTTTCTCGGAGAAGCGGCATTTTCCGAATGCACCGGCATAGAGGAGCTGACCTTGGGAAGCGGACTTGAAGAAATACCGAAAAACGCCTTTTACAGAATAAAAGCATCCTACCTCCGCATTCCCTCTACGGTTAAGGTCATCGGTCAATCCGCATTTTCGAACAACCGTGAGCTTATCACGGTCGATATGGAAAACGGTGTAGAAACGGTGGGCGTGGAAAGCTTTTCATCGTGCTCTGCTTTGGAAGCGATAAGATTTCCCGATAGCGTCAAGAACATTTACTACCGCGCATTCAGGAATTGTACGGCGCTTGAATTCGTCAGGATGTCAAAGGGCATCGTTTACCTTTCCGGCACCGCCTTTGACGGAACAAAGTTTATTACGGACGAAAGCCTGTGGTCTGACGGCGCACTCTATATTGATAATTGCCTGATAAAGTTCGAGACCAAACCCGTAGGCGAATACACTGTTCGCGAAGGTACGGTCTGTATTTCCGATAACGTATTCAAGGATTGCACCGAGCTTATCTCGGTCAAGCTGCCGCAGAGCTTAAGATCCATAGGAGATTCCGCCTTTGAGGGATGCACGGGGCTCAAAAGCATAGAGCTGCCGCAAGGCCTCAAAACTCTGCTGGACGGTTGTTTTCAAGGAAGCGGTCTGACCGAGATCCGAATCCCCGGATCTGTTGAATATATCTACAGTATGGCCTTTGCCGCATGCGAGGCAATGGAGAAGATCGTTATTGAGGAGGGCGCATCCAATATTATGCGCTATGCCTTCAGAGGCTGCACGTCCGTAAAGACCCTCTACCTTCCGAAAAGCCTTCAATCCGTTGAGGAATGGGCGTTCTACCAGCTTGATGCCCTGACCGATATTTATTACCCCGGCACGGAAGATGAGCTTTTTGCCGTTACCGAGGATCAATGGATAAGCCGCCTTACTACGGATATGCTCCATTTTGGAAACAATGAAGAATAAAGCAAATCGCGGTCTGCCTTCGGCAGACCGCTTTATTTATCGGTGTCTTCCTTTATACTCTCCTCGCGGTATCGCTTCGGGGTGATACCGTACTCGCGGCGGAACATGGTGAAAAAGTAATTTTCGTGCCCGTACCCCACGGTGGACGAGATCTCGCCGATGGACATGGACGTGTATTTGAGCAGCATACAGGCTACGGCCAGGCGGCGTCGGTTTACGAGCTCGGAGAGCGAGCAGCCGTACTCACGGCGGATGATACGCGACACCTGCTTCGTGCAAAGATAAAGCTCCTCGGCCAAGTCCTCAAGCCTTACGTTCTCGGTGTAATGTGCGGCAACGTAGGTATCTATGGTATTCGTGTAATTTCCGTACTTCCCTGCCGTTTCGCGCTCGGATCCCACGTGAGGCGCGAGCCTTGAAAAGAGCTCAGAGAACAGAAGGGACAAAAAATGCTCGGTGTCCTCTGTATATCGGACGCCCTTGATGGCCTCAGCCAGATGGCTGATATAAAACCGCTCGTCCTCACTCATTTCAAGAAAGCTGATGCCGCCGGACAGGTTCTCCGACACGCAGTCAAAAAGCCTGCCCTCGCCCTTTGCGGCGCGCTCAAGCGTAAAGCAGAAGCAATAGACCTGCGAGCCGCGAGGGACTGTGTAATGGTTGACGAAGGGGGGCACGATGATCACCGAGTCGCGGCTGGTAACCGCCTCCTCCTCGGTCACGATGCCAAGCTCGCCACCCGGCACGAAGAATATCTCAAAGCTTGAATGCTGATGAAGCTGAGTCAGATATGCCATGGACCACTGAACGTCATTGCGGCTTTGCATACAAAACGTGCTTTCAAAAAGTATGACCGAGATGCGAATATCGGCAAAGCTCAGCCGAAAAAGTCTTTCCTTCATTCCGCGACCTCCCAGTTTTTTTAGAACATTATAATACAAAACGCAGGAACTTTCAATATACAAAAAGGACATTTTTTCAAAAAAATGTCCCAAAACGTCCTTGAAATAATGTATAAAAGTGTTTATAATATAGACATTAATGAAGAAAGGCTTTTTTATGAAAATCTGGAGATTTTTCTACAAATATTGGCTCATTATAGCGATTGCGATCATGATCATCGCATTTGCCGTATACAACACCTCCACCGCGGTGATAAACAAAAGCTACGACGGTGAGCTGTGGTTCTTTTTGCTCACCACGGTCATAAAAACCATACCAACCTTGGGCACGCTGGTGGTTCTGCTTTTTCAGGCGCAGGCCAAGCGCATAGCTTTTCTGATGGGTGCGGCCAATGCATCGATCTACGGCATAGCTTACATACTTATGGGACTGCCCTTCTCTGCCACTTCGGCTCTGCTCATTTCGGTTCCCATCCCCATCTTCACCTTTTTCTCATGGAAGAAAAACTCCTCGGGCAAAGAGGTGCGCTTCAGAACCATGAAATGGTGGCAGCTTGCGGCTACCGTCTGCATTATTTTAGCAGGCTGGGCGGGATGCTATTTCGGCCTGAGCAAAACAGGGATCATGCCGCCGTCAAATTACGCAATACTTGATACCCTCATCTTTTCCATCGGCGTTGTGGTCACGGTCATTATAACCTTCCGCTTCATAGAGTCCCAATATATCAACGCCATCTCCTGCCTGATCGGTCTCATTCTGCAAATTCTGATCGTCACAAAGGATCCTATGTCGATAAACTTCGTGGTGATCTCCTGCTACAACCTCTTCCGCGTTTCCCAGGCCTGCGTAAACTGGACGAGGCAGTATCTTCACCAAAAGAAATCCGAGACCGCCGCAGAGCCCGCATTAAAGTAAATCTGCCTCGCCCTTTTTCTCGCGGTACTCGCTGGGAGACATACCCGTTTGCATCTTAAAAAATCGGCTGAAGGAATAAACGTCGGTAAAATTGAGCTGCTCGGCCAAGACTCCGACGGGTAAAGAGCTCCCCCTAAGCACCCGCTTGGCGTATTCCGTCCGACGGGCGCGGTAATAATTGATTATATTCACCCTGTACGCTTTTTTGAAATTGCGCATCAGGGTGAATTTATTTGCGTAAAATTGCTTTTCGAGCATATCAAGGGTGATGATCTGGCGGTAATTTGCATCGATATAGCTCTTAACGGCATCAACCCTGCCCGTGTCGGTGGGGACGGGGCTCGACGCATCGAATTGGTTCAGGATCAGGCAGATCAGCTCGGTCATCCGAGCCTTGCAGATCAGCTCGTAACCGCTCTTTTTGGCCAAAAAGGCATCGACGGTGCTGAAAAACAGTCGCCCGAAGGTCTGCGGGTCGGCGGGGGTGAAGACGTAGGGAATGCCGATACCGGAAAACAGATTCTCCTGTATGAGCTCCTGCTCGGCGGCGGTCATCTTCTCCCGCTTTTTGAAGGACACGGGCGTGATCTCGCTCTTCTCCCCGTAGGTCACGTCAAAATGCACGTGGGGCTGAACAAACTCATCCTTGCCCACCGAAAAGCTGTGCCGCACCCCGGGCGGAATAAGAACGGCATCGCCCTTTTTGCAGGTATAGATTTTCCCTTCAAAGCAAATGTCACAGCTGCCGCCGCCCACGTAGATCAGCTCGTAATCGAAAATATCGCGCTCTCCGATAACAAAACCGGGTGCGAGAGAGGAATACATAGCCACGCGGACGTAGGGGGATATAATATTTCGGTTCATTTGTATCTCCTGTCAATATATGCTAATTTTTTTACCACTTAATACCATTGAAAATGCCGTACTTCTTTGTTATATTATATAAAAAAGCAAAGGAGTTGTCAATATATGTTATCAAATCTTATGACCAAGAAAAATTGGGAATCCCGTTCCGTATGCCCCGAAAACTTCACGGGCGAAAAGGGCAAGGGAGGTATGGCCACCGAGGGAACCGGCTCAAGAGCTTCCCGCGAGCTCGGTCAGGGCTGGAAGGTTTCCCCCAGCATCAAGATCCCCGCAGGAGAGACCTTCACACTTGCTAACATCGAGGGTCCCGGTATCATCAAGCATTTCTGGCTCACCGAAGCCTCTGAGAAAAATCGCAGTCTGATCTTGCGTATATATTGGGACGACAGCGACACTCCCTCCGTTGAATGTCCTCTCGGTGACTTCTTCTGCTGTCCCGAACCCAAGGATTACGGTCAGATCACCTCTCTGCCCGTGTGCGTCAACCCTCGCCGCGCCTTCAACTGCTATTGGGATATGCCCTTCCGCAAAAACAGCAGATGGACTCTTGAAAATATCTGCACCGATGAGATCACAGTTTACTATCAGATAGATTACGTGCTTACCGAAGTGCCCGAGGATTCACTCTATTTTCACGCCCAGTTCCGTCGAGTCAATCCCCTGCCCTACAAAGACGTATACACCATCCTCGATAACGTGCAGGGCAACGGCCACTACGTTGGCACGTTTATGTATTGGGGCGTCAACAACAACGGCTGGTGGGGCGAAGGTGAGATCAAGTTCTACCTCGACGGCGACCGTGAGTTCCCCACCATCTGCGGCACGGGAACCGAGGACTATTTCTGCGGCTCCTGGAACTTTGACGTAAACCGTCAGTATACCACCTTCTGCACTCCCTATTCGGGCCTTGCAAAGATCTCGGACACCGACCAGACCTACCACGCCAACCGCCGCTTCTCTATGTACCGTTGGCATATTACAGATCCCGTGTGCTTTAAAAATGACATCCGCGTAACCATTCAGGCTCTCGGATGGCGTCCGGGCAGCCGCTATCTGCCCCTGCAGGACGATATTTCCTCGGTGGCCTTCTGGTATCAGGACAGTATTTGCAAAACCTTCCCCGCTCTCCCCGACTCCGACAGCCTCGAAATTATATGACAAAAAAGCCGACCGCAGGGTCGGCTTTTTTTGACGCAAGCTCTTGAAAATTCGGGAGCGATATAGTATAATGAAACCAAGGACACAGAGGACGGTTCTCTGTGTCCTCAAAGCAAAAAGTCAAAGCTTGCACAAAACGCAGAGAACCGTCCCTGTGTTATGGGAAAGGTCTTAATTATGAGCATTTATACAGCAAAATGGGTGCGCGACCGCGCGGACTCCGAAAGCCCACTGTTTCGCAAGCACTTCACTGCGAAAAATATAAAAAAGGCCACGGTGGACATCTGCGGCCTCGGCTGGTTTGAGCTTTACATAAACGGCAAGCCCGCCACCGATGCCATCTTTGAACCTGCGACGTCAAATTACTCGCAGCTTGCGGGGCGCCGCTTCGGCTACTACGAATTTAACGACCGTTTTGTGGCCACGCGCGTATATTTTTGCCGCTACGATATCACGGATCTCGTAACCGACGGTGAAAATCTGCTCTCGGCGCACCTCGGCAACGGCTGGTTCAATCAGCATACTCTCAACATAGCCGAGGGCGAGTTTTATAACGGATATCCCCGTCTCATTTTCTCGGTCTCCCTTGAGGATCGTGAGGGCAACGTAACCGAGATCGACAGCGACACCTCGGTTCGTGCCGGCGCGACCCACGTGCTTTTTAACAACATTTATGACGGCGAGTATCAGGATCTGGAGCTGCTCGCGGATTTCCATTCCCCCGACTTTGACGACAGTCTTTTGGGAGGCACGATGGAGGCCGAAGCCCCCGACGGCGAGCTGACCCTTTATGAGTTTCCGCGCGACCGCGTGATCCGTGAGATCAAGCCGCGTCTACTCGGGCAAATCGGCAAAAAATTCATCTATGACGTAGGTGAAAACATAACTGGACGCATTATCTTCGACACACGGTACGATAAAAAGATAACTCTTGAGCACGCCGAGGAGCTTAATGCCGACGGCGACCTTGACCTCGTCACCCTCGGCGGTCCGCGCCACGTTCAGCGTTGCGTGTATATCGGCGACGGACGGCACCATAAGGATTTGCATCCTCACTTTTCCTGGCAGGGCTTCCGCTATTTTTCGGTGGTGGGAGAGATCGAGAATCCTGTCTGTCAGGTCATCCACACCGATCTTGATCGAAGCGGCGACTTTGTTTGCGACAACGAAATAATCAACACCGTTTTCGATATGTACCTGCGCACGCAGATGAACAATATCCACGGTTGCATCCCCTCCGACTGCCCCCACATCGAGCGAAAGGGCTACACGGGGGACGGTCAGGTCACCTGCGAGACGGTGATGCACGCCTTTGACGGGCGGCAGTTCTACCGCAAATGGATGCGCGATATTGCCGACTGTCAGTGTGCCGACAACGGCCACGTCCAAAACACCGCGCCCTTTGTGGGCGGCGGAGGCGGCCCCGGAGGCTGGGGCGGCGCGGCGGTCGTCATTCCCTACACCTACTACAAAATGTACGGTGACGAGTCCTTCGTTCGCGAGTACCGCGACTGTGCCGTTCACTACCTCGAATATATGGAAAGCCTTTGCGAGGGCGGCATCGTGACACAAGGTGAGCCCGGTCAATGGTGCCTTGGCGATTGGTGCTTTTCGGGCTGTACCGAGGACGGCGAGCAGGAGCAGTTCCCCAACCCTTACGTCAACACCTGCTTCCTCGCCCGCTTTTACGGTATGATGCTGGAGCTTGACGAAAAGCTCGGTCTCGGAATCGACCGTCAAAAGTATACGGAGCTGAAAAAGCTGCACTCGGAGGCCATAACGGCAAAATATTTCGACCCCGAAAGCGGAGATTTCTGCGGCAACACCAACGGTGCTAACGCATTCGCTGTTGATATCGGCCTCGGCGACAGCCGCACCCTCGACAATCTCACGGCGAAATATGACGAAACGGGCTGCTTTGACACGGGAATTTTCGGCACCGAGCTGCTCGTCCGCCTGCTCGGCAAGATCGGGCGCGCCGATATCGTCTACAAGCTCCTGACCTCGCGGGTCAAGGATCATTCCTTCTATTATATGCACGAATGCGGCTCCACCACCCTTTGGGAATGGTGGCACGGCAAGCGCTCACACAGCCACCCTATGTTCGGCGGTTGCTTCAAGGCACTCTGGCAGGTCTTCCTCGGCATAAATCCCGAGGAGGCGGGCTACACTCGCGTGCGCATCACACCCTGCGACATCAAGGAGCTGGGCAATATGAGCGGATATCTGACCACGCCGCAGGGCCGCCTTTCCGTTGAGTTCGACCGCAAAAACGGCGTTTTCACACTTGAGATACCCGAAGATACGTATGCGGAATTTGAATTTCGGGGTACGTGTCTGACGCTTTCATCGGGCACACACAAAATAACCGTTTAAAAGTAGGACGGGGCTGAAAATCAGCCCCGTCCTCTGTATTTTTGCTTTACGGATTAGTTCCGCCGTTACCGGCAAGAGAGCCGATGAGCTCGTAAAAGTCCTCGGCACCGATGTAGGTGGAGGGCAGCTCGCCGTTCCACTTCTGGATGTAGTAGTAAACGAGGAGATTGTTGATATCCTCGTCGGTAAGATTCTCGGGATCCTTAGCCAGCACGTCGCGTACCTTCTCGATAAGAGCGGCCGTCTTCTGACCCTCGAAGGTTGCGGCCTCAGCCTTGATCTTTGCAACGTCAAGCTCGGCCTCTGCGGCGATCTTTGCAACCCGAGCCTCGGATTCGACCTCGATCTTGGCGCGCTCAGCAGCCGCCTCAGCCTCGATCTTGGCGCGCTGTGCCGCCGCCTCGGCCTCCATGGTCTTCTGCTCCTGCTCGATCTTTGCCTGCTTGCTCTTCTGCTCGGCTACCTGCTTTGCCTCAACGGCATCGGTAAATGCATCCGAGAAGTCAAGATTTTCAAGGGAGGTATCGATGACCTCGATGTTGTAGGCGCGGAGCTTTTCGGTGAGGATGGCACGGATCTCGACGGAGAGCTCGGCACGGTTTTCAAGGAGCTCCTCTGCCGTGTATCTCGCCATGACCGCCTTCACGGCCTCCTGAATCCTCGGCACGATGACCGTGTTATAGTAATCGGTACCGATCTGCTTGTATATGGTCTGTGCGTTGGCCTTCTCGATCTGATAGTTGAGGGTGTAAGTGACAGATACGTTCTGAATATCCGAGGAGAAGCACTCCATATTGACCGAGGCCTTCTGGTTACGGTTATCCATGGCCACCACCGTGTGCCACGGTGCGCAGATATGAACGCCCGCCTCGAAATTATAATTCTCAACGTTTCCGAAGGTGGTAACGATACCCGTGTGTCCCGTGGGAACTGTGCGGACACAGCTGTATGCGATTCCGCCAAGCGAAACGACCACGGTTGCGGCAATGACCACCGTGCTGTATTTCTTGTATTTGCCGCTGCGGATAAAAATTCCCGTAGCAACGCCGACGATAAGCAGTATGATCGCCGCGATAAAAAGTGTAAACATTGTTTTTCCTCCTTGTTTACTTTTTTACTTGATATTTATATTTTACCACCTATGTCGGATTATGTCAATATTTTTTTGATGAACTATTTTTTACAGAGCTTTTACGGGTCAGGAGAACCACCTCCCCGCTGAGGGCGCAGAGAATTGGTAGATTGATCAAGGTCATCAGCCCGAGGGTGAGATCGCTGACCGCCCAAAGGCCCTGCATCTCAAGGGTCGCGCCTACCGCGGCAAATGCAGAATAAATAGCTATCCAAGCGCCGAAAAAAAGAGTGCCGCGCCGCCCGTTCAGCAAAAATCGAACGCACTCGCGCCCGTAATGTGCGCAACAGACCACGGTTGCGATACCAAAGGCGGCCACGGCAACCGAGAGAAAGATCTCGGCGGGGCGACCGAGCACGCAGGCATAGGCCTTAATGGCCATTTTTATGGGCTCACCCGCGTACTGAGCCACCTCGCCGTAGGAGACTATGATGACGAGAGCTGTCACGGTGCAAAGGACGACGGTGTCGAAAAAGACCTCGAAAAGCCCCCAGATCCCCTGCTCCGCCGGGTCGTCGGTGTTCGCCCCCGCGTGGGCAAAGGGAGCTGTGCCGCAACCGGCCTCGTTGGATAGCAGACCGCGCATAGCTCCGAAGCGCACCGCACGGCAGGACAAAAATCCGAATGCGCCGCCGAAAAGGCTTTTCATGTCAAAGGCATCCGAAAAAATGGCGGCAAAGGCGGTGGGAACGGCACTTCCTTTTATTATAAGCAAAAGGGCCGAGATCAGAATGTAGCCTACCGAAAGCACGGGGATGGCCACCACCGTCAACCGCGACACGGTATCAATGCCGCCTCCGGCTGCGTATAATGTGAGAAGTGCCGCAAAAATTCCGACGGCAATCCTCGGCATCCCGAAGCCGCTCTCCAAGGCCTCGGCCGCCGCGCTGATCTGTATGCCGCAACCGGTCGACAGCACCTCGACGGCGCAGACGGCGGCAAAAAACGCCGCCAGAGCCATACCGAGGCGCGGCAGATTTTTCGAGCTGAAAAAATCTCGGATATAATATGGGGCGCCGCCGTATGGTGCGCCCCGTTCCCGCCTGCGGTGGGCCACGGCAAGAACGATCTCGCCGTACTTCAAGGCCATGGCGCATAGAGCGCTGACCCACATCCAGAACACAGCCCCGAAGCCGCCAAGCGAGATCGCCCCTGCCACGCCCGCAATGTTCCCCACCCCAAGTGTTCCCGACAGGGCAAGAGTAACGGCGCGGAAGGGCGAAACGCCGCCCGCCTTCGGCTTTTTTAGGATGGAGCGAAGGGTCTTTACGGGATGGCGAAGCCAGAAAACGCCCAGCCGCGCCGAAAGAAAAAGCCCCGAAAATATGAGTAAGATCGGGGTCAGGCTGCCCAATAGTGCGTTGATTTTTTCCAAATGTAACCGCCCTCTTTCAAAAATGTTAATTAAATGTTAATTAGTCAAAAAAGCCCTTGAAAAATTTCCGAGATGTTGTATAATAAGCATTGTTGGGGTTAGCACTCAAATGTCAAGAGTGCCAAATCACGACAAAATACGTAATAAAGCGTCAAAAACGCGTTATATAGGAGGAAATCAAATGACACTCAAGCCCCTGGCCGACAGAGTTGTAGTCAAGCTCGTTGAGGCCGAAGAAAAAACAAAGACAGGAATCATCCTTACCGCCTCCGCTCAGGAGAAGCCCCAGATCGCAGAGGTTATCGCGGTTGGCCCCGGCGGAATCGTCGACGGCAAGGAGGTCGTTATGACAGTTAAGGTCGGTGACAAGGTCATCACCAGCAAATATGCGGGAACCGAAGTCAAGTGCGACGGAGTTGAGTACAACATCGTCCGCCAGAGCGATATTCTCGCTATCGTAGAATAATCCACAGGAGGAAAATTTATTATGGCAAAGGAAATTCTTTACGGAATTGATGCAAGAAATGCTCTTCTGCGCGGCGTTGATAAGCTGGCAGATACAGTTAAGATAACTCTCGGACCCAAGGGCCGCAACGTAGTTCTCGATAAGAAGTACGGCGCACCCCTCATCACCAACGACGGCGTTACCATCGCAAAGGAGATCGAGCTTGAGAATGAGGCCGAGAACATGGGCGCACAGCTCGTTCGTGAGGTCGCAACCAAGACCAACGACGCCGCAGGTGACGGTACCACCACCGCAACCCTGCTCGCTCAGGCCTTCGTCCGCGAGGGTATGAAGAACGTTACCGCAGGCGCGAACCCCATGGTTCTCCGCAAGGGTATCAAGAAGGCTGTTGATCGCGCCGTTGAGTGCCTCACCGCCAACTCCAAGCCCGTCAGCGGCTCCGAGGACATCGCCCGTGTCGGTACTATCTCCGCAGGCGACGAGGTCATCGGTCAGCTCATCGCAGACGCTATGGAAAAGGTCACCTCCGACGGCGTTATCACCGTTGAGGAGTCTACGTCGGCAGACGCCTACTCCGAGGTCGTTGAGGGTATGCAGTTCGACCGCGGCTATCTCTCCCCCTACATGGCAACCGACATGGAGAAGATGGAGGCCGTTATCGACGATGCCCTGATCCTCGTTACCGATAAGAAGATCTCCAACATTCAGGAGATCCTTCCCCTGCTCGAGCAGGTCGTTCAGGCAGGCAGAAAGCTGCACATCATCGCAGAGGACGTTGAGGGCGAGGCTCTCACCACTCTCGTGCTGAATAAGCTCCGCGGCACCTTCGTTTGCGTTGCCGTCAAGGCTCCCGGCTTTGGCGACCGCCGCAAGGAGATGCTCCGCGATATCGCCATCCTCACCGGCGGTGAGGTCATTTCCGGCGAGCTCGGCCTTGAGCTCAAGGAGACCTCCATCGCACAGCTCGGCCGCGCACGCCAGATCAAGGTCTCGAAGGAGAACACCATCATCGTTGACGGCGCAGGCGACAAGGCTGAAATCGCCGCTCGCGTAGCTCAGATCCGCACCGCTATCGAGACCACCACCTCCGACTTCGACCGCGAGAAGCTCCAGGAGAGACTTGCAAAGCTGGCCGGCGGCGTTGCCGTTATCAAGGTCGGTGCCGCAACCGAGGTCGAGATGAAGGAAAAGAAGCTCCGCATTGAGGACGCTCTTAACGCAACCCGCGCCGCAGTTGAGGAGGGTATCCTTCCCGGCGGCGGAACCGCATATCTCAACATCATCCCCGAGATCGCAAAGCTGGTCGACACCGTAGATGGCGACGAAAAGACCGGTGTACAGATCGTTCTCAAGGCTCTTGAGGCTCCCGTTCGTCAGATCGCCGCTAACGCAGGCATCGACGGTGCCATCGTTGTCGATAAGATCGTCAACAGCGGCAAGGAGGGCTGGGGCTTTGACGCCTACAACGAGACCTATTGCGATATGATGGCAAACGGTATCGTTGACCCCACCAAGGTCACCCGCTCCGCACTTCAGAACGCCTCCTCCATCGCTTCCACCATCCTCACCACCGAGGCCGTGGTTGCCGACATCAAGGAGCCCGCTCCCGCAGCACCCGCCGGCGGTATGGACGGCGGCATGGGCGGAATGTATTAATAAAATACGAACCAACTGTATCCCCGAAGCGGCACCGCCGCTTCGGGGCTTTCTTTTGGGAATAAAAAATTAATGATTACGGCAAACGCACCGACAAATCGGGTCGGGGCCGCCCGACAGCGGAAAATCGGGTGACGTGACCTTAAACCGCACACGATCACCCGATGGTGAAACGAACCGATAAATCGGAATTTGAAGGGTTAAGCCGAGCCCTTCTTTGAAAGTTTTGATAAAACTTTTTCAAAAGTTTTTTGCGATCCAACGGCAACC